>JBAUDW010000166.1:0-1627 GCA_049678285.1 Phycisphaerae bacterium | reverse complement strand
GTAATCAACATGGCTTTCTGTCTGTTGTGTCGAGTAGGCATAATATGGTCTCCTTCGTTAGGTATGCTTTGTGTTCCCTGTTCGCTCTTCTCTTTCGATCTGAAGAGTGTCACAATATTCAACCATGGAAGGTGACTTCAACGCCCCTCCCAGAACCGGACTTGTGGATTTCCCACATCCGGCTCTTCAGCAAAACTCACGTCACAGGCGATAGGGTGTACAAGTTGTGAACAATGCGGGGCTTCGGCAGCGGGTAGTGCTTCAGATACTCGTTGAAACCTGCCCAATTGAACGAACGACGCTGGCTGCGGCGGTTCAACCATTTCAGGACCAGTCGCAACGCTAAACGATCGTAGCGCTGCAAGCTCGGCATATTGCCGCTGACCCCGTAGTACTGGTAGTGCCCACGCAGCTTGGCTGCCAGAATCGGCCACCACTCCTTCACCGGCAAGAAGTTCCGAATGCGCTTGAGCCACAGATTCAGCTCTTTGCACTTCTTGCGGAACTTCTTCCGGCTCGTTCGACGGCCCACGATGAAGTTACCCCTGCGACTGCGGCCGCAGAAATGGGTAAACCCCAGGAAGTCGAACGTGTAGGCGCGGCGGCCTTGACGCTGCGCGTTCTCTCGTTCATAACGGCCGAAACTGATCACGCGAGTCTTCTCCGGGTGTAATTCCAGGTCAAACTGCGTGAACCGCTCCCGCAACGCTTGTTCGATGTGCCGGGCGTCGTCCTGGTACCGGATCATGCAGACAAAGTCGTCCGCATAACGTACCAGAAAACACGCTCCACGGGCCTGCCGTTTGATGCGCTTCTCAAACCACAGGTCCAGCACGTAGTGCAGGAATATATTGGAAAGCATCGGGCTGAGATTGCCACCCTGCGGCGTACCTCGTTCGGTGGCGACCAACAGGCCCGCATCGATGTAACCCGCCTTTAAGAACCGCCGCACAAGCAGCAGAAAGCTTGGGTCCACGATCCGTACCTGCAGAAACTCCAACATCCATTGGTGCGACACGTTGTCAAAGAAGCCTTTGATGTCCGCGTCGATCACGTGGTTGATGGGGTTTCGCATGATCGTCTTATCCACCGCGTCGACCGCCTGATGGCAGTTGCGCCCGGGACGAAAACCGTACGAGCAATCCAAGAAGTCCGCCTCGTAGATCGCCTCCAATATCCAGGCGATCCCTTTCTGCACGATCTTGTCTTCAAGAGCGGGCAGACCCAGCGGCCGCTTCGAGTGCTCGTCCTTGGGAATGTACACTCGCCTGGCAGGCTGCGGCTTGTACCGCTTGGCCTTCAGACGCGCGACCAAGTCTTTCAGGTTTTCCTCCAGGTCTTCTCCATATTCCTGCCAAGTCACTCCATCCATGCCACTCGCCCGGTCCCTGCCGAGCTGATAGTAGCAGTGCTCCAGGAACTGTGCGTCCAGCAAATGAGCCAGGCTCGTAAACTGGCACTTCGGTTCCCGTTGCGCCCGTTCCGATATGAGGGCCAATTTCGTCAGCGTACCATATTCCGGCTCGGTGTTCGGCATACGCCTTCTCATCCCTCTACGCTTTACTGCCAACCCCTTCGAGTGGACCGGCTGTCCGCGCCGGGCATTACCCCGACTACGCCTCTACTA
>JBAUDW010000165.1:0-17444 GCA_049678285.1 Phycisphaerae bacterium | reverse complement strand
CACCCTGTTCCGGGTGGACATGCAAAGTGTCCGCTTACATGGCCACGCGGAACAGCGTGGCCATGCCACCCGGACGGACTTTGCGATTGCCCTGCTCGGCGCGCCGGGACGAAGGTGGGCGGGGCATGGTTTTTCCGGAGGCAAACCTTCCGGGACGGCCGATAAGGAGTACGGCGTTCGCCTGCGTTGGGCGGTCGTCGGGGCGCGGAGCCACGCCGGCTTCGCGACCGTCGGGTCGGAGCAAGGTTCCGGCCCGGGTTGGATCGGGCCTTTCGTCTCACCGGCGAAGGCGCCCACAGCAGAAAGGAGCCGTGCCATGTCCTCGCGCTCGGGGGCCCATGTCCTCCTGGAAGTCCTGAAGTCCGAAGGGGTGGAGATTCTGTTCGGCATCCCCGGCGGGTCGGTCATTCCGATTCTCGACGCCCTGTACGACGAGAAGGAGTTGCGGTTCGTGCTGATGCGGCACGAGCAAGGCGCCGGTCACGCGGCCGACGGGTACGCGCGGGCGACGGGCAAGGTCGGCGTCTGCCTCGCCACCTCCGGCCCCGGGGCGACGAACCTCGTGACGGCCCTGGCGACGGCGAACTTCGACTCCGTCCCCATGGTCGCCATCACGGGCCAGGTCAAGACGCACCTGATCGGCAACGACGCGTTTCAGGAGGCGGACATCACGGGTATCACGCGCCCCGTCACCAAGCACAACTACCTGGTGCGGGACGTGAACCAACTGGGCGAGACGCTGCGAGCGGCGTTTCACATCGCGCGCACGGGCCGGCCGGGACCGGTGGTCGTGGATATTCCGGTGGACGTCGCCATCGCACAGACCGACGCCCCCGTGCCGGAGGAGGCGAACCTGCCGGGCTATCGGCCCGTCATGAAGGGAAATCGCCGGCAGATTCAGCGTGTGGCCGAGGCGATCAACGCCTCGGAGCGCCCGCTCCTCTACGTGGGCGGGGGCGTCATCATCTCGGGGGCGTCGGAGGAACTTCGCCGACTCGCCCAGGAGGCCAACATCCCCGTCACGACCACGCTGATGGGCCTCGGGGCGTTCCCGGAGGACCACGCGCTGGCCCTGAAGATGCTGGGGATGCACGGGACGGCCTACGCGAACTACGCGGTCCAGGAGTCGGACCTGCTGATCGCCGTCGGAGCGCGCTTCGACGACCGGATCACGGGTGACGTCAAGAACTTCGCGCCCCATGCGAAGATCATCCACATGGACATCGACCCGTCGAGCATCTCGAAGAACATCCGGGTGGACATCCCGGTGGTCGGCGACGCGCGGGACATCCTGGCGGGCCTGCTGGAACTCTGCCAGCACCGCCAGCGCGCCGAGTGGTTCGCCCAAATCGCTGAATGGAAAGCGAAGTATCCGCTCGCGTACAAGGGCGACGGCCTGAAACCGCAGTACGTCGTCCAGCAGGTGTGCGAGGTCTCCAAAGGCGAGGCCGTCATCACGACCGAGGTCGGCCAGAACCAGATGTGGGCGGCCCAGTATTACACGCACCGGCACCCGCGGCACTTTATCTCGTCGGGCGGCCTGGGGACGATGGGCTACGGGTTTCCGGCGGCGATCGGCGCCCAGGCCGGCCGGCCCGACGCCATCGTCGTCGACATCGCCGGCGACGGATCGTTCCAGATGAACATCCAGGAACTTGCCCCTGCGGTCCACGAACGCCTGCCCGTCAAGGTCTGCATCCTCGACAACGGGTACCTGGGGATGGTCCGCCAGTGGCAGGAACTCTTCTACAAGAAACGATACTCGGGGACGACGCTCACGGGGAACCCCGACTTCGTCCGCGTGGCGGAGGCGTACGGGGCGCGCGGCCGGCACGTGACCAAGGCGGAGGAAGTCCGCCCGGCCATCGAGGAGGCCTTCAGCGACCGCGAGGTCTGGATCCTGGACTTCCACATTGAGCCGGAGGAGAACGTCTTCCCGATGGTGCCGGCCGGCGAGGCCATCGACCGGATGATCGGCGGCATGGCATAACCGCGAGGGACAAAGGGACCCTTCGATCCCGGCGCGCCGGGACTCAGGGCAGGCTCCGGGACGAAGGGACGCAGGCAGGTGAGCGGGGCACGGCTTGGCTGTTAGTTCCGAGTTCCGAGTTCCGCGTTCCGCATTGGGAAGTGCCTGAGTTCCTGAGTAACTGAGGCGCCGCGGGGCCGTGGCACCAGGACCAACCGCGCGGCGGGCATCCGGACGGTCGGGGGTTCAGGCCTTCGGCCTGCACGGATTCAGGGCGTGGGCTTACGCGTCCGCGGTTCCTATCGCTTCGTCTCTTCCAGCGTCGCGAGGACGTCGGCGAGTTTGGCCGTGGCCAGGCAGACGCAGGTGTCGGCGGCGCCGTAGTACATCCAGAGTTCGTCGCCGCGCAGGAGGAGGCCCGTCGGGAAGACGACGTTCGAGACGAGGCCCGCCATCTCGTAAATGGCCATCGCCTTGAAGATGTTGCACGGCGAGCGGGCGAGGACTTTGTACGGCTGCTCCTTATCCAGCAGCGCCACGCCGACGCGGTACACGTACTGCCCCGCGTAGAGTTTGACGCCGTGGTACAGAAGCAGCCACCCGTCCTTCGTCAGGAGGGGCGGGGGTCCCGCGCCGACTTTCTGGGCGTCCCAGGCCGGGCCGGGCCCTTCGGGGAGGACGCAGTGCGGTTCGCCCCAGTGGACGAGGTCGGGGGAGAAGGCGATCCAGATGTTCTCGATGCCGCCGCCCGCGTCCGGGCGATGCAGGACCGCCCATCGGCCGTCGAACCGCTGGGGGAAGAGGGCGGCGTCCTTGTTGTTGGGCGAGAAGATGAGGCTGACGCGTTCGGCCGTCACGAGGTCCTTCGTCCTGGCCAGTCCCACCGCCGCTCCCAGCGGCGAGTAGGCCGTGTAGGTGATGTACCAGCACTTCTCTTCCTCGAGTCGGACGACGCGGGCGTCCTCGCAGCCCCACTGCTCGTAGCGCCACTGCGGCAGGCCGTAGCCGAGCAGCGGCTCCGTCTCGACGCGCCAGCCGTCCACGCCGTTGCGGCTCCGAGCGACATAGATGCTGGAGTAGCCGGTCGCGTACTCGACGCGCAGGAGGAGGACGACTTCACCGCCCTGTTCGGTGGCGCCGGGGTTGAGGACGGCTTCGGCGGGGAAGGGCATGTCCTGGGCCTTGAGGATGGGGTTCGTTTTGCAACGGTCGAAGATGGGTTTCATGGCTAAGCCTCCTCGTTGGGTTCGCGGATCTCGTCGAAGAAAGGCGTCCGTCCGCGCGCGACACACGCGTGGGCGTAAAGATACATGGCGGCGGACCAGGTTTGCCAGTCTTGTCCCTGGGGCGAGCCGTCCTGCGCGCGGAACCACTCGTTGAAACCGAAGGCGACGCGTGCCTCGCGCGCCGGGCGGACGAGGTCCGCCAGGGCGGCGAGTTTCTGCCGGGCCAGGCGATGCTTCCCGGCCGCCACCAGCGCCGCCACGTAGAAGCCGCCGATGAACGGCCAGACGCCGCCGTTGTGATACTCGCCGGGCGGATTGTACGTCTTGTACCGCGGCCGCCAATCCGGGTCCTCGGGCCGGATGTACGGAAAGAGGTTCGGCGGAAGGTCGAGGGCCAGTTGGCCGCTCGCGCGCAGCGCCTCGCACTCGTGCTCGATCCAGGCGATCATCGCTTCGGCGCGCGACGGCCTTGCGAGGCCCGACAGAATCGCCAGGCTGTTGCCCAAAAGGTCGAACCGCTCGCTGCGGTGGACCTTGTAGGACCAGAGGGCGTAGTACGGCTTGTGCCGCAGGACGAGGCCTTCGTGGACGTGGCGGTGCTGGGCCTCGGCGGTGATGGCGAAGCGGCCCGCGAGTTGGCGGACGGTCTTCGCTTTCTCCTCCTCGCCGTGGAACCGCAGGTAACTGTACACGACCGTGTTGACGAACAGCCCGTAGCCGAGCACCCATTGCTCGTCGCGCCAATCGCTGGTCGGCAGATGGGCCACGAGGACGCGGTCGGCCGGGCTCTGGTAATCCATCCAGAGGAGGGCCTTTCGGACGGCATCGCGGAGGAAGCGCGGTTCGCCCGCCGCGCGGCGATAGAGGGCGACGCCGAGGAGAAACAGGGGCGTCGTGTCGCTCGCCCCGCGGTCTTCCGGGTCGTGCACGAGCGACGGGATGTGGCCCCGGCGGGTCTGGTTCTTCGCAAGCGTCTCCAACACGCGCCGCACGCTCGCCACGAGCCGGTCATCCCCCGAGACGAGCATCCCGAGGGCCGAGATCATGAGGTCCCGCGTGTAGGGTTCGGGGTAGCCCCATCCGGCCGTGCGGGGGAGTCCGTGGCAGGGTCCGTGGGCGTTGTGGCGGAGGACTTCGAGGGCGGCGTTTCTGGCCTCGTCGGCGTCTGTGTGGCGTTCGGGGGTCATATTACTTGAGTCCCAGTCGGCTGGAGAGGATTTCGAGGAGTCGGCGGGCGACGACGCGGTAGTCGAAATGCTCGGCGACGTGTTTTCGAGCGGCTTCGCCCATTTTGCGGCGGAGGTTCGCGTCCTGCATGAGTTTCAGCAGGAACTCGGCGATCTCGTGGACGCTGGCGCGGTAATCGGCCGTGCGCGGCTTCTTGAAGACGACGCGGTGGCCTTCCTTATGGCCTGACTCTTCGCCGACGACCGCTTCGCGGATGACGATTTCCTGGGCGACGCGGGCCAGAAAGGCCGTTTTGCCGTGCACCAGCGTGTCGAGCATGGCCATGGCCTTGATGCCGATGACCGGCTTGGCGCACGCCCCGGCCTCGACCTGGGGCATGCCGAAGCCTTCCAGCCGCGAGGGGGCGGCGTAGATGTCGCACGCGGCGATGAGGTACGGCATGAAGTTGCGTGAGTTTTGGCTCGTGGTGTAGACGACGTTTTTCTCGATGCCCAGGTGCGTCGCCATCTGCAGGTCGTGCAGGTTCTGCTGTTCGCTGCGTGGCTGGGGCCAGACCTTGCAGACGTATTTCCAGTCCGGCGCCTGCTGGTCGATCATCGCGAGGGCCTGCATCACTTCCTGGGCGCCTTTTGAGGCCGCGTCGCCGCCTACGGTGAGAATCATCACCTGGTCCGGCGCGACGCCCAGCGTCTCGCGCACCGCCAGGACCTTCGGGTCCTTCGGGTCGCGCGGAACGAAGGCGTCCGTGTCGCACCCCACGGGGAGGACCTCGATGTTCTTTCCGCTCAGGCCGTCGCGTATGTACACTTTTTTGACCCACTGGCTCGTGACGAGGAGCAGCGGGAGCGCCTCCAGTACCTCGTGGTAGTTCGCGAGATAACCATCGGCGACGAGCCAGGGCACCGGCGCTGCGCCGTAGCGCTGCGGATGGAGAACCAGGTGCGGCACGTGGCCCCAGTAGCCGATGCCGACCACAACGTCCGGCTCGAACCAGCGGTAGTACCACTCTTTTTCCTGCGGCGACTCGAAGGGGGCCGGCTCCACATCCACCCCCAGTTCCTTCAGGCCCCGATACAGGAGGTCTCCCTGCGTCGCTAGGCCTCCCGGCGACGGCGGGTAGTCGTACAGCACCAGGATCTTCATGGTTCCAACCCCTTTTCGTTCATCCACCGGCGCGCCGCCGCCGGCGAATCGAAGCACCAGAACGCTTCGGTCCGCGGCGTCGCGCGGGCCTCGAAACTCTCCGGACCGAACCCGTACACCGCCGTGATGATACGGTATTTCTCCCGCCAGACGGGTTCCGCAAGTTCCTCCACGCGGTCCGCGTGGGGTACGGCCGTCGGCAACGGGGCCCCGCCGGCGTCGTCGTAGGCGAACGCCCAGACGGCGTCGGCCGCCAGCCGGCCGGCCGACCACAACTCCAGAACCGCCCGTCCGACCGCCTCGTGCCGCCGGTGCCGCGTGTATTCCCCCAGCGGGCTGTGCGAAAGGACCAGGTCCACGCGCCCCTCCGGCAGGAGCGACAGAATCGTCTCCCGGACCTCGTCGGGGTCGAGCGGCGTCTGGTCGGGTCCGTCGTCGAGGTCGGCCATCGAGCCGGTCGCGCCGAGCGCGTCGAGTGCCTGGAAGAATCGCGGCGAACGGTCGGGGTCGCTGGCGCGGCAAAGGGAGACGACGGTCCACCGCCAGTCGCGGTGCGTGAGGATCGTTCCGCCGCACCAGAGCGTTTCGTCGTCGGGATGGGCCACGACGACCGCCGCTCGGCGGGGTTCGTCCGGTGCTGCGTCTTGTCTTTGGGCAGCCATTTCACAGGTCTTCGCCTGGCCGAGGTTCTTCCCCCGGCCTTTCCGGATTCATTGTAGCGAACGTGCGGCGTTCTTGGGCAAGAATCTCTGCCGAGTCCCCGCGGAGCCAGCCGCCTTTGGGCTTGCCGTAGGGAGGGTCCCGACGGTACAATTCGCCCCTGCACGAGAGACAGGAGCGGCGGCCATGAGACACATTATCAGCGCCATCGTCGAGAACAAACCCGGGGTCCTCGCCCACATTGCGGGCCTTTTTGCGGGGCGGGGGTTCAACATCGACAGCCTGGCGGTCGGCGAAACCGAGGACCCAACCCGCAGCCGCATGACCGTCGTCGTCCGGGGCGACGACGCGGTCCTGGAGCAGGTCCGCAAGCAGTTGGGCAAGATCGTCGACGTCATCAAGGTCAGCGATTTCGCCGACGAAGACATCGTCGAGCGCGACCTGATGCTCATCAAGGTCGGCGTCCGCCCCGAGAAGCGGGGCGAGGTGTTCGAGGTGGCGAGCGTCTTCCGCGGCAAGATCGTGGACATCGGCGCCAAGCACCTGACGATCGAAATCGCCGGGCCCGAAAAAAAGATCGAAGCCTTCATCGACCTGCTGAAGCCGTACGGCATCAAGGAACTTGCGCGGACGGGGCGGATCGCCCTCGGCCGCGGCGCATAGGGCACCGCCAGGCCGACAGGGAGCAGCGCCTTAAAGGGAGACTCGTATGGCCAAGGTCTATCACGACGACGACATTGACATTCAGCCGATCCTCGAAAAAACGGTGGGGATCGTCGGCTACGGAAGCCAGGGCCACGCCCAGGCCCAGAACCTGCGTGACTCCGGCGTCCGGGTCCTCGTCGCCGACGTCAAGGGCACGCCGAACTACGACCTCGCCGTCGAGCACGGCTTCAAGCCGCTCACCGCCGCCGAAGTCGCCGGGAAGGCCGACCTCGTCCAGATTCTCATCCCCGACGAAATCCAGGGCAAGGTCTATCAGGCCGAGATCGGGCCGGCGCTGACGGCCGGCAAGGCGCTGGGGTTCAGCCACGGTTTCAACATCTACTTCCGCGAGATCGTACCGGCCAAGAACCTGGACGTCATCATGGTCGCGCCGAAAGGTCCCGGCCACACCGTCCGCGAGCAGTTCGTCGAGGGGGCGGGCGTCCCCGCCCTCTTTGCCGTCCATCAGGACGCCTCCGGCCAGGCCCGCCCTCTCGCCCTCGCCTACGCCAAGGCCATCGGGGCCGCCCGCGCCGGCGTCCTCGAAACCACCTATGCCGAGGAGACCGAGACCGACCTCTTCGGCGAGCAGGCGGTGCTGTGCGGCGGCGTGACGAGCCTCATCAAGGCCGGATTCGAAACTCTCGTCGAGGCCGGTTACCAGCCGGAACTCGCCTACTTCGAGGTCCTCCACGAACTCAACCTCATCGTCAAACTCCTGGTGCAGGGCGGCCTGTCGTACATGTGGTACTCGGTCTCGAACACCGCCGAGTACGGCGGCCTGACGCGCGGCGACGTGCTCATCGACGCGGCCGTCCGCCAGCGGATGAAGAAACTCCTGGCAGACATTCAGGACGGCTCCTTCGCCAAGGAATGGATCGAGGAGTGCAGGGCCGGAGGCAAAAAGTTCAAGGCCCTCGAAGCGGCCGAGCGGAACCACCCGGTCGAGAAAGTCGGCCGGGCCCTCCGCCGCCTCATGCCCTTCATCGACGCCAAAGAGGTCTAGGCGAGATTTTTTTCGGGCCCGTGTTCGGTCCCGGAGCGGCTATTCCTGCCCCGGAGTGCGGCTGGCTGGCCGTGGATGGCTGTTTTTTCGCCCAATTCCCGCCTCGGCGCGATTCGGGTGTGGCACGAGAATCGCGCAACTCATTCTCCTCAAAGCACTTAGGCCGATGCCGCCCCGGTAGATCTGGGAAGAAACCCTTCCGTGATTTGTCCGCTCGCGTAGGAGACTGACCGGAAGCGGCCCCTGGAGGGGTCGCTTCCGGCTTTTTTGACACCCGGGAGGCCTCGCGAGGGCCGTTTTTCGCCCTCTGGGACCCGCCAACACGGTTTTTGTTTGACTTCTGCGGATTCTGGAGTATACTACATTTGTATTCGGGGAAGGGCCAAGTCTTACCTATTCGTCCGAACAGGCCCATGGTATCTCTGCGGCAGCGGAGCCGCGGAACCCGACTTTTCAATGGGGGTTGTTTTGGCCGGGGGAGATTAGCATGTCGCGCATCTGCCTTGGTCTCAGTGCCCTTGCCGTCCTGGTGTTCGCTGCTGCCGCTCATGCTGCACCGCTGAGCGTGCGCATCGAAGACCACATCTTCTCGTTCGAAGGTCCGAAGTACGCCAACTACCTTTTCAATGGTGCGGCGGCGGACCAGTTGAGGTTCGGCACGAGCGCCAACCACCTGGTCCACGGGTACACGTATGAGGGGACGGTGCCGACCGTTCCCGGCGGACCGCCCGCCAGTGCGGATCCCTACCCGGTTTATTCCGGCACGCCGATTAAGTTAGGCGGCAAGCTGGAGATGAACCTCGTGTTCACGGCCAACGATGGGCCATACATCAATCCGGCCCTCGACACGTTCCACGTCAGCCTCGTCGGAGACACTGGAAACCTGAAAATCACAGGCTGGTTCGGCACGCAGACGCTTCCGACCGGCCCACAACAGTATGTAAGGCGGATCCGCGACTATATTAGGAGATCGAATCTATGAGGTACTGCAAATTGCTTTTGATGTGCGGCATGGTGCTCGTCTTGAGCAGCCCGACGTGGGCCATTCCCAAAAACATTCCGTTCCAGACGGCCTACGACGGGCCGGTATCATGGCACTTCTCCAACTGGGATGAGGGGCGCGTGTACACGGGGTTGCTCGCGGGCGGCCTAACGCCGGTTACGGTAAACCACGTCTATGCGCCGGCCGAGCTTCAGTCTATTGCTCCCGTAGGGCCTGTGGGGGCCGGGGATGCCTGGGGTATCATCCGCGTTGAAACTATTCTCAACGCGATAATGACCGGTCCCAACTCCATGACCATCGGCGGCACGCTACTGTATACGTATGGCGACAGTGGGACTGAACTCGCGGGCCTTTACTACGGCCGGCAAGATGACCAGATCATCTTCAACGCGGATGGGTCGCAGACCATCTACTCGGACCCATTGGGGTACTACGGTGACCGAGTCGACCTGTACATTCAGCCGGCCGGAACGGCGGCTAACTGGGCTACGGGTATGGCTGGTCCGGGCGCGTCTGGAGCGGCGGGCGTATACCCCAATATCGGTGACGATCCTGATTCCACGTTGGTTCTGACCGGTTACGTTACGCCGGGCTTCTTTAATGGCGGCACTGACGGCGTGTTTTCGAAATTCACACCGGCTGGCAATACGGGCGAAGGCACATACGGACTCTACCTCACATGGGATGGCGGAACGGATCTAGAGCACTTCGGCTCCCCGACCACCGCGGGCATTTTCCCGTTCTTGGGCGGGACGGGTGCTCCATACGATGCCGATGCTCGTCTGAAGGGCTTCATCGATCCCACCATTTACCCGGTTGCCGACCCGTGGCTGGTGAGCACGTCCGATCCGGCGTTCATGAACGTGGTTCCCGAGCCGGCGACGATGGTCATGCTCGCCCTCGGCGGCGCCGGCCTGTTCCTGAGGAAGCGTCGACGCGGATAAGGCCCTTTCGCATCGCGTAGGAGACTGACCGGAAGCGGCTCCCTGATGGGCCGCTTCCGGCTTTTTTGACCCCCGGGAGGCCTCGCGAGGACCCTTTTTCGCCCCCTGAGGCCTGCCAATGCGCTTTTTCCCCATCTTTTGTTTGACTTTTTGGGAATCTGGAGTATACTACTCTTGAATCCGGGGAAGGGCCAAGTCCCTAGTGCAGACCATCTTCTTGCTGTGAACATCTTCTCGGCGTGAGAGGGACGCCCTTCGGGAGAGGAATCCGGGGAATTGCTTGTCGGAGGAGACTGCCATGTCACGTGTCCGCCTGTGCCTTGCGCTTCTGTCGTTTCTGGTGTTCGCTGCTGCCGCTCAGGCCGCGCCGCTGAGTGTTCGGGTGGAGGACCACGACTTCTCGTTCGAAGGTCCGGAGTACGCCAACTATCTTTTCAATGGGGCGGCGGCGGACCAGTTGACGGTCGGCACGAGCGCCAACCACCTGGTCCACGGGTACACGTATGAGGGGACGATGCCGACCGTTCCCGGCGGCCCGCCGGCCAGCGTGGACCCCTATCCCGTCTATTCCGGCACGCCGACGATCAAGTTCGGCGGTCTGCTGGAAATGGACCTATTCTTCAAGACCAACGACGGGCCGTACACCAACCCCGGCGGCGACACCTTCGCGGTCAGTCTGGTCGGCGACACGGGCAGCCTGAGGATCACCGGCTGGATCGCCACCCAAGGGTTCCCGCCCGGCGTCCAGTATCCGCTGACGGGGACGGACATCACCCTGCTGGACATCACGTTCGACAAGGTTTCGCTCCTGGCGCGCGAAGGCTATGACCGGACCGACCTCATCGAGGCGACCGGCATGGTCAACACGTTGCTGGGAGAGGACGTCAAGGCCTATAACCTCCTCGGTGCCGTCTACTTCAAGCTCGAGTCGGACGACCCCGGCCAGGCGATCTTCCCCGTCCTCTCGCCCGCCCTCTACAATCCGCTTGTGAACTACGGCCTGGCGGACATCGAGAACGCATGGGTGGGCGGCGTCGCGGGCGTTCCCGAACCGGCGACGATGGCCATGCTCGCCCTCGGCGGCGCCGGCCTGTTCCTGGCGAAGCGCCGACGCGGATAAGGCCCTTTCGCATCGCGTAGGAGACTGACCGGAAGCGGCCCCCGGAAGGGGCCGCTTCCCGACTTTTTTGACCCCCGGGAGGCCTCGCGAGGGCCGTTTTTCGCCCCCTGAGGCCTGCCAGTGCGGTTTTTTCCCATCTTTTGTTTGACTTTTGCGGAATCTGGAGTATACTACTTCTGAATCCGGGGAAGGGCCGCGTCCTACTTTGTCTAATCAGGCCCATGGTATCTCCGCGGCGGCGGAGCCGCAGGCTCCGGATGTTGGACGGGTTTTTTACCCGGGGGAGGTAGCCATGTTTCGTATCTGCCCGTGCATTGCAATTCTTTCTATCGTTGTGGCGTGTGGTGCGTCGTCTGTTTGGGCGGCCCCCATCATCGATGGGAATGTGGGCGGTGGCGAGTACTCGATCGTCCTGAACGATACGGCTCCGGAAACGACTGCCGACTTCTTCAATTCCGGCCTCGATATCCAGGCGCTCCATTTCGACAACTCCAGCGGTTCGTATTGGATGGGGCTGCCGGTCGTCAACCCACCGATCGACACCAACGGCGACCCCACCTCGTTCCTGTTCAGGACGATTTTCAACCTCATCTTCTACGACAACAGCGGGACGACACCGTCTTACCTGGTCGCGGTCGATATGAGCGGCGCCACGGTCTCCGTGGGACTTGCATCGTGGAGCGGCGTCTGGACCCCGGTGCCCCTGGCCGGTGGTGACTTTAACGTGAGCGTCGCCAGCGGTCTGGAACTGCGGATCAACCAGAGCAAGATGGGCAGCCTGGCAGCGAATCCGTATGTTCGGGCCCAGTTGGACGGCACCGGCTCGTGGGACGACGACCAGTTGGTCGGTGTGGTTCCCGAACCCGCGACGATGGCTATGCTGGCATTCGGTGGGCTGGCGCTCGTTCTGCGCCGACGACGATAAAACTATGGGGGTTGTGGACAGTGCACGGGGGAGGTTCGCGTCGTTCCTTCTCTGTGACTGTCCTTCTTCGGAGGGGAATCTCATGCTTCGTCACGTCATGCTGGTAGTGGCTGTGTCTTTCTGCGCGGGGCTTGGTCTGGCCGGCCTGGCCGGTGCCTCGCCGATTGTGGGGCACTACGAGAGCGGCACGCTCGGCGGCACGGTCCTCGACGGCCGCGTCACCGAAGGCCTGGCCGGATTCCCTCCCGCCGTGAACGATGAACTGCACGCCGCCAGTTGGGACGGCGCAGCGCTTGCCACCCAATGGGTAATCACCGGCGTCAAGGTCAGCGCCATTTCGGCGCCCCTCTGGGACGTGACGCTGCCCACCGGCGACCGCACCGTCGGATACCGCATCGACTACACGGGCGGCGTCATGAGACTCAAGGCGGGCGGACCCTGGGATGGCGGCGGCGCGGACTATCTCGTCGACGTGGACCACTACAGCGTCACGCTTCAACTCTGGTTCGACAGCAGTGCCGCGCTTGTCTCGGGAACCTCCGTCATTGAAGTGGAAGGGACGTTCCAGGTCTACACGACGCACGAGTTGGTGTTCGGTTCGGCCTCCGGCGTGTACCGGGGGATGGGCCTCGCCGGCAGCATACCGCTCGAGTATCCGTCCCTCCCGGCCGGGTTCGTCGGCGGCGCCTGGGGCATCGTGAACAACATGCAGTTTGACATCACGCCCGAGCCCGCGACGCTTTCGCTTCTGGCCCTCGGTGGCCTGGCGCTCGTGCTCCGCCGCCGGCGGAAATAACTTATTCCTCACCGCAGAGGCGCAGAGGACGCAGAGCACAGCAAAGATAGGGGAACGGCAAACAGCGAAAGATGTTTTTTCCCGTTGTTACCCAATCCTCCCTCTGCGATCTCTGCGTCTCTGCGGTGAGACTTATGCCTTGTCCGTCTGGAGGCGCGCGAGCGCGTCCGACACCGTCTCCGCGAACTCAAACAGCGCGTCCAGCCCCGTCGCCAGGAGCACGCCCCATACCTTGTCCTGCGGCGAGCAGAGCACGAGCCGCCGGCCGCCCTCCACCTGGTATTTCCTCAGGCGCAGCAGTCGCGAAATCCCGGTCGACGTCAGGAGTTCCAGGTCCGAGAGGTCCAGCACCACGTCGCAGCACACGCCCTTCAGCCGATCGCGGACCTCGTCCATGTCGTCCGACAGTTCCGGGTCGTTCGTCAGCCGCACGACCAGCGTGTCTTCGCTCCATTGTTGAATGGTCATGGGTGCCGGGTTCCTTTCCGCTATCGGCTGCGAAGGATCATGTCGATCGGGATATCCGCTTCGGCCTGGGCCGACCGGACCTCGGCCAGGAACCGCCAGGCGTCCCGCCCGTAACCGGCGGTCGGCGCGAGATTCGGCAACCGCGCCTGAAAGTACGCGTTCAACTGCCCCATCGCAAGTTCCCGCACGTATTTCGCCGCCATCGACGCCAGCGCCACCGCCAGGCTCAACGATTCCGCCTTCTGGCACACCGTCAGGTCCATGACGGCCTGGGCGCCGGCGATTCGGTATCGGCTCCGCTCGGCCGACTCCTCAAGCGTCTCGACGCGGTGCATCGGGAACGCCCCCGCAAGCAGGTTCGCATAATACCGCCGGCCGCCGTGCTGGTCCATCGTGGCGAAGATCGGCTCCGCCGGATGCCGGCGCCGGACGTCGGCCAGCAGTTCCGCCGTCACCGCAAAAAGTGCCGACGCCTTGTTCCGTCCCCCGCCGTCCATCAGCCGGTTCAGCCGCGACGCCGGCGTGAGGCTCACCCACAACCGTCCCGCGCGCCCGCCGAGCGCCGCGAACCCCTTGGCCAAGGCGCCGGCGGCTTCGGCGATCCGCTCCGGCTCCGCCCGGACCGGCAGGGCGAGCCCGTCGGGATCGTCCCAGGGCTCCGCCGGCGCACACTCGGACGACTTCACTCCCACGGCCGCCAGCAGGTCGGCCAGCGTCCGCGGCCGGATGCCCGCCGACTCCAGGAACCCCAGGACCGCCCGCTCGAGGACGGCCATGCCGGCGTCGCGCCGGCCGCTCGCGTACGCCTGTTTCGAATCGCAGATGACGACGCGGTCGCTGCGGCCCCCGACGCGCCGCCGGACGTACCCGCGCATCGCGCCCCACAGGGCCGCGTCCGGCGCCGTCTCGGAATCGAACGCGATGGCCGACCCCGCGACGACCAGCGGTCCCAGGTGCGGCCCGTAACCCGCCTCGTCGATGCCGACCAGCAGTGCCATGCCGCCAGTGTACTGCCGGGGGGGGGTCAATGCAAAGGGTCTCGCGCGCAGCGCGGGCGCCGAGGATACGCGGGATGTGCGCCCCGGCCTCACGGCGCGCGGGCCGGGAAACCTCAGGCGGCGCGGCGCCGCCGCAGGGCCACCGTCAGTCCGCCGAGGGCCAGCAGTGAAAGCGTCGCCGGCTCGGGGACGACCAGGTCCTGCGCGGAGTTGAACATCGAACCGGGGATCGGGCCCCAACCCAGCAGGTCCAACGCCAGGTTGCTGGCTTCAGCATTCCGGATTGGCTGCATGCCGCTATAGGTAGTCATCGGGTAGCTGGACGCCGCCTGGCGATTGGCGGCGTTGAGAGCGTAGAGATCTGCGCCCGCGGTCACACCAGGTCCCCAGACATAGAACGGAACAGAATAACGGTCTGCCCCAGTGGGAGGGTTGTCTTGGTTGCCGTGATCGGCCGTAAGGATGATGGCCGTGTTGCCGGTCATCGCGGGAACATCCTGTATCAACTGGAAAATATTGCCCAGCATCGTATCCACGTTAACCACCTGGCTGTTCCACGTGGCGCTGCCCCAACCCGACGAATGGCCGTAGGCATCGGGCTCGTTGATGTGCAGGAACGCGTACTGATTGGGACTGCCGGATTTCTGCTGTGTGATGTAGGTGTTGACGACAATGCCGCCCAGCGTGGTGTTGATGTAGGTGTTGTCGATCTTGTCGCGGCCGTTGTCCGCCCCGGTCGTGTCGAGGGCGCCGTTGGTGGCGTTATAGGAGCCGCCGCCGGTATAGGATCCGTAAGTGTCGAACAGCGAGAACTTGGACTTGTTCGCGTACATTCCGGTCCTCAGCCCGTTGTCGTGGGCCACGTCGAAGACGCTGGCCACGTAGGAGCCCTTGTTGAGGTGAATCGTCGTGGTGGGATCGCTGTTGCCGGTCCAGTTGTGGCCGGCGGCGCCGTCCCTCGGCCGACCCGTGATGATCGACGTATGGTTGGGCAAGGTCTCCCAAGTGTTGTTGTCGATGTGGGCGGCCAGCGTGCCCGCACCCTCGTTCTTCAGTCGCGTGAAGTTGGGAATCGCGTACGGTCCTCCGGTGGCCGTCCCATTAAACAACTTGTTCAGGTACGTCCCTCCTAGACCGTCTACGCTGATCTCGATGACGTATTGCGGGTTCCCCGCCAGGGCGGCCGATGCGGCGCCGAACAGAAACAGCAGGCCCGTTACGACCACCAGCGCGCGTCTTCGGGTGCACATCGGGCGTGTCCTTTCGAGTCCGGTTCACCGGAAGTGCCGTGCCGACGACACCCCCCTCGCTCCGCCCAAGGGGCAGAGGGTCGCATCGAGCCCCTTCCCTAAATCCGTCGCCTAATTATAATCCGGATTTCGCCCAGGTCAAATGGCCTTGCGAAAACCGCAGTTTCTGAGCCGAGAATGCGGGTTCCCTCCGATTTTTCTTCGACACGGGGCGGCCGGATGCGATAATCCCCCCGCCGGGCAGGGAGAAGGCGATGGGCGGCTCAGGGGCGAGAGCGGTGAGTTTCGGCGGCCTGGGCTCGATCGACCCGGGGCGCAAGGGCCTCATCGCGCGTCTCGGCCTCCGCGCCATCGTCTCGGGGACCCTGGCGGCATTTATGACCGCCTGCTTCGCGGGGATGCTGACGTAGCAGGACGCTGTTGCGTTACCGGTTGCATGTCGCTATCCTATCAACGCATCGGTATCGTGCGGGAGTGGCGGAACTGGCAGACGCGCAAGGTTTAGGTCCTTGTGCCCTTCGGGGCCTGGGGGTTCGACTCCCCCCTCCCGCACCAACAACGGCTAAAAAACAATAATCAACAAGGAACTCTCAATATCCAATAATGAATGCGTCGCGGCAGGAGCGGAGATCTGGCGCAGGGTCGAATCCTGTTTTCCGATTGCTGGTTTCGCGCCTCGGGCGCCCTTGAGCATTGAGTGTTGAGCGTTCCTTGTTGATAATTGTTGTTTCGCCGTTAGGTTCGCAGTTGTCCGCTGCCCGTGACGACCCACTTGTAAGTGGTGAGGTCGCGCAGGCCCATGGGTCCGCGGGCGTGGAGTTTGTCGGTCGAGATGCCGACCTCGGCTCCCAGGCCGTATTCCCCCCCGTCGGAGAAGCGCGTCGAAGTGTTGACCATGACGCTGGAGGAATCGACGTCGCGGACGAACTGCTGGATTCGCCGGACGTCCTCCGACACGATGGCGTCGGTATGGTTCGAGCCGTACTGGGCGATGTGTTCGATCGCCTGCTCGATGTCGTCCACCACGCGGACCGCGAGGATAAGGTCGAGGTACTCGGCGTTCCAATCCTCCTCGGCGGCTTCTTTGGCGTCGGGCCAGACGGCGCGTGTCCGCTCGCACCCGCGGAGTTCCACGCCTGCCTTCACGAGGCGTTTGCAGATGCGCGGCAGGAACCGGGCGGCGACGTTCTTGTGAACGAGCATCGTCTCCATGGCGTTGCAGACGCCCGGCCGCTGGACCTTCGCGTTGAAACAGATTTCGGCGGCCATCGCCAGGTCCGCCAGGTCGTCGACGTACACGTGGCAGACGCCCTTGTAATGTTTGATGACGGGGATTCTGGATTGCTCGGCGACGGCGCGGATGAGCCCTTCGCCGCCGCGCGGCACGACGAGGTCAATCAGGCGGTCCTCTCGCAGGAGGGCCGCCAGGAGGTCGCGGTCGGGATTGCCGACCATCTGGACGGCGTCGGCGGGGAGTCTCTGGCTTTTGACGGCGTCGGCGATCGCGCGGTGGATGGCGAGGTTCGTCCGGAGCGATTCCTTTCCGCCGCGAAGAATGGCTGCGTTCCCGCTCTTCAGGCACAGCGCGGCGACGTCGCTTGTGACGTTCGGCCGCGATTCGTAAATGACGAGGATGACGCCGATCGGCACGCGGACGCGTTCGATCCGCAGGCCGTTCGGCCGGACGTGGCCTTCGATGATTTCGCCGACGGGGTCGCGGAGGTCGGCGATCTCGCGGACCTGCTGCACCATTTTTTCGATTCCCGCGGCCGAAAGGGTGAGGCGGTCGATCATGGCGGCGGAGAGGCCGGCCTTTTTGGCGTCGGAAGCGTCGGCGGCGTTCGCCTCGAGAATCGTTTTCGCCTGCGAGCCGAGGGCGTCGGCCATGGCCGCGAGGGCGGCATCCTTGGCCCGCGTGCCGGCGGCCGCGAGATGCCGGGCCGCGGCCCGGGCGCGTCGGCCGATCGCTCCAGCCTCCTTGGGCCAATCGGTTGGCGCCATGCGGGACTCCTTCGCCTACGGGGTCGGGGCTTCGTCTTTGCG
>JBAUDW010000164.1:0-2416 GCA_049678285.1 Phycisphaerae bacterium | reverse complement strand
CGGCCCCGGCTCCCCCGGCCCTGCCTGCCGCCGAGGCCCCACCGGCGCCGAGGCGCGAGGAACAAGAGGACAAAACCGACCCGCTCGTCGGGGCGAACCTGAACGGCTTCAAGGTCCTCTCGCGGATCGGAAGCGGGGGCTTCGGCGTCGTGTACCGTGCCTTCGACACGGACCTGGAACGCTCCGTCGCCATCAAGATGCTCCCGGCGAACGTCGCCAAGGCCGGGCCGCAAGTCCTCGATCGGTTCCTCCGCGAGGCGCGGAGCGCGGCGAAACTGTCGCACCCCAACATCGTCACCATCCACCAGATTTGCCGATACCAGGATACCTTCTACATCGTGATGGAGTTGGTGGACGGCGGCGCGCTGCACGAGTTCCTGGCCGTCGAGCGGCGCTTCAAGCCCTCCGAGGCGACGCGCATCATCCGCGCTGCGGCCGAAGGCCTCAGCCACGCCCATCGCCGAGGCGTCATCCACCGCGACATCAAGCCCGGCAACATCATGATGACCAACGACGGCCAGGTGAAGGTGAGCGACTTCGGCCTGGCGCGCGACCTCCTGCAGGCGAGCGACATCGTCGGCGAGGGGCACAGCCTCGGCACGCCCCGCTACATGGCCCCCGAGCAGGCCATGGGCGAGCAGCCCACCGCCGCCAGCGACCTCTACTCCCTGACCGCCACCTACTTCGTCCTCCTGACGGGCCGCAGCCCCTACGACGCCTCCGGCGACCGCGAGATGATGAAGAAGCACGTCAGCGCGCCGGTCCCCGACCCGCGCCGCCACGCCCCCAGCCTGCCCGTCGCCGTCTACCGCTTCTTACAGAAGGCGATGGCCAAGGCCCCGGAGGAGCGGTACCAGACGGCCGAGGAGTTCATCGCCGCCCTGGACCGCCTCGACTTCTCGGCCATGGCGGGAGATATCGCCCCGACGCCGGCCACCCTGAGCGCCCAGATCGGCCCCATCGCGCCGGAAGACCGCGGGTCGCACCTCTCGAAGGCGCTCGGCCGCGCCGTCCGCCGGGCCCAGCGTCACCCTGCTGCGCCTTCCCCCGCGCGATATTCCGCCAACTTGCCCTCGAAGAAGGCCCTGCGGCTGGGGAAATGGAAACTCTGGCTCCTCATCGGTGTGGTGGCGGCCGTCATCATCGGCGGGGCGATCCTGGCCGCGCTGCTCCTGGCGCCGAAACCGGGCGCCCCCGGCGAGGGCGCGCCGGCGCCCGGGCAGGGCCCGGCGCCCTCGCCTCCTTCCGCCGGGACGCCTCCCCCGAGCGCCCCACCTCCGGGAACCGGTCCCGTCCAACCGGCGCCGCCGGTGGAAAGTCCCGTCGTGCCGGCCGTCCTGCTCGAGACGAACGCGCGCCTCCAGTTGGACGCCGCCAAGGCCTTCGAGGCCGAGATCGGCGACGACCCGTTCCAGCGCCTCGCCGTCATTCAGTCCTACCAGGATGTCATCAAGGTCTATCCGGGCACGCAGGCGGCCGAGGAAGCCCGCCAGGCGATCGAACGCCTCCGCAAGAAAGAGTGAGAGGGCGCGCCGCCGGCCGCTCCCGAGATGCCCGAAAAGGCCCCCGCCGAGTAGCCCTGCTCTCCGCCGGTCAGACGTACACGCGCGGGACGCGTTTCGCCAGGCCCGTCAGGATTTCGTAGGGAATGGTGCCGCTCTGGCGCGCGACGGCGGCGACGTTGATGGGGCTTTGGGCGTCGGCCTCGATGAGCGTCGCCTCGAGGCCCACGCGGGGGGCGGGCACGTCGGCCAGGTCCACCATCGTTGCATCCATGCAGATATGTCCGACGACGGGGCAGAGGGGCGCCTGGGGTCCCTCGCCGGCGCGGACCTGGCCGCGGTTCGACAGCGCCCGCGGATACCCGTCGCCGTAGCCGATGGGCAAGAGGCCGACGACGGAATCGCGCCGGGCCCGCCACGTGTGGCCGTAGGAGACGCCTTCGCCACGCGGCACGCGCTTCAGGTGGGCGACGCGCGAGCGCAGGGCGAGGGCGGGCCTGAGGTCGAGGCCGTCGGGTGCGCGGCAGGCGAGCGCCCCGTAGAGCGCGAGGCCCGGCCTCACCATGTCGAAATGCGTCTCGGGCATCGTGGCCAGGGCGGAGGAGTTGGCCGCGTGGATCGTCTCGACCTGGATGCCGCGCTGGCCCAGTTCCGCCAGAACGGCCCGGAACCTTTTGAGTTGCTCGCGTGTGGCGCGGTCGCCCGGCGTGTCGGCGCAGGCGAAGTGGGTGTACAGGCCCTCGAGGGCCAGGGACGGGCGGCCGAGGATCCGCTCGGCCAGGGCGACGGCCTCCTCGGACCGGACGCCGAGGCGGTTCATCCCCGTGTCCACCTTGAGGTGCACCGCCACCCGTTTGCCGGCCGCGCGGGCCGCCCCGTCGAGGCGCTCGAGTCCCGGCGCGCCGGGATCGCCG
>JBAUDW010000163.1:0-43528 GCA_049678285.1 Phycisphaerae bacterium | reverse complement strand
GAGGACAAGGTCAAGCTCTGCCGTCGCCTCACGAGCGGCGCCTGCCACCATCGGTCGCCGGGGAAGGTCGTTTCGCATGAATCCTTTGGGTAGCCGGACCCTACCACTACCGTCGGGTTGAAGACCCAAAGGTCGAGACGCAGAACGCGACTCATGGTTCGAAAGCTTTACCCCCGGACATCTTTGACTTCAACCATTGCAGGACTGCCCACATTGCGGCCAGGTCTTCCTGGTTGTACTGAAGGATCTCTTCTATTACCCGCGACCGCTGACTTTCGTCAGCCATTTCTGTTGCCTCGATGAACCTGGCCATCGCCGTATCGCCGCGATACTCAGCCATCTTACGGTCAAAACCTACATACTTCTCCACAACCTTCAGGCTGTTGCTCGGCAGCGGCAATGCAACTGATTCCCTTGCAGTCGGGAGTAAGTCTAACAGGTTCGCCCGAACCCGTGCCGCAACACCGTCTCGATCCCCGAACCGCTCGACATACATGTCTAGGTGCGTCCTCTCGTAGTGATGCCAGTGGACAAAGGGAACATCTCCGTAGTCGTCGAGTATGCGTTTGGCCTTTCCCAAGAAATCCCCCCAACCCTGACGGTCGCCATCTGGGCCAAAGCCCGCCACACCTGCCAGGTATTCACCAGGTTTCTTGCCAAATACCTGCATCCCCCAGAGGTAGATACTCTCGATCTCGTCCAACTGCAGAGGCAGCCCTTCCAAGTCGAACATCACATAGTTCGGGAAGTCCGGCACGGCCGGCGGTTGGATTAGGATTTCTGTGCCTGATGCAAGCGCCCGAGCATTGCGGAGAATCGAGGTGGCCGCTTTGCCAACTTTCCGCATGCTCTTCCCGTGCCTCCGCTTGAACTCAGCCAACTCCTCTTCGCTAAACCTGCCCAGCAGCTGATCGTAGGTCGTCACGTCCTCACCTCGCAGGGCCACGGCAAGGCCTTGATCCACACCTTGGACGAGGGCAACGTCCCGTCTGCCTTCGGCCGCAGACCAGCATCGGTCGCGGTAGCCACACCCATTGCACTTGGACCACCCGACAGGGCTGTACGGTTCGGCTGTCGCCCGTTTCAACCCGAGCACCTCCTCAAGGACAGCCAAGGCAGCCGATCCCTCTTGATAGGTTACTTCGACTACCTCACCGGTTCCGCTGTGGACTTCCAGCTTCACGGGAGCACGTGCGAACGTCTTCTCATAAAGCCAGCCATATAAGTCTAACTGCAGCAGGATCTCTGGATGCTCTTTCTCGGTGATTCGGCGAGACATCTTGGAGTCGCGGACGGTGTAATCCACGTTCCCCTGGCAAATGAGGAAGTCCGGTCGGCCAATAATCTCACAATCCACCCCACCCAGAGTGGTCCGAGCTTGCAGCACACCTTGATAGATCACCGACGCGCCCTTGGCGATCTCCTCCGCGGTCCTCTTCGCTCTGTCCTCAAGAATGCCGCCCGCCAGATTGACGACTGCGGCGAACGTGGCCAAGTGCCTCCTTTCGTGCTCTTGTCCCAACCGTTCGAGCACCTCTTCGTACGGACTGGGTGGCGCCTCTTCCACACCCTGCTGACGGAGGTAGATCCGCAGTGGGCAGAACGACGGCCTGTAGTATCCGTGAATGTCGGTTGCCGTGAGCCTCATTGCCCGTTCTCCGACCGTCGCATGCCAACATCCAGGCCAAGTTTCGGGAGCATGGTCATGCTCCAGATATGGCTAACCTACCTTGGAGCACCGGTATCCCGCTTTCTTGATGTGATGGTGAAAATAGGACCCCTTGGAGCCCGCTACCATCAGCCCTTCGTGGACATCGGCCGGCACACCGAAGTACTGGTAGACGTTGGCGTTGACGAACTCAATCTCAAGCGTGCTCGTTTCTGGATCGTATCCTACCGACGCGATGTTCGAGGACTGAACCCGAACCCTATCCATCTCATTGCCCTCCAACTGGATTGCCCGTCGCCGGGGGCTGGGGCAATCGCTGCTGCCGCCATCCCGTCACCGCCTTCGCGTAGCCGGTGTCCGTTTGCATTCATGGCCCCCTCGTGATATGGAATTCACAGGGATGGCGGACAGTGTAGCCGCCGTGGACGTGCGGCACAAGCCCATGTGTAAAGGGTGGAGCAAAACTGCGGTGGAGGGGCGGAGCTGTAAGGGACGGAGGGAAAGTACGGCTCCGCGAACGCAACCCTCTTCATAACGACTCTAAGATTCGCGAGCTGCGTAACGTTGTGTCCGAAAACAAGTTACAGAAACGGCGCGGATGCCCCTTTCGGAGAAGCTCCGTCAGCAGAACATCACTCACACTCATGTCTGGCCCCGGGGGGCTGTGCCCCAAGGTCCAAGGCCGTCTTGTTCTTGTGGAGTACGGGGTTGTTCCGCATGTCCTTCCCCTTCCTCTCCCCTTGCAGAATGAAGCGCATCGGAGCCGTGCGATAGACGGCCGTCTTGATCTGAGAGTCACTCAACGAGCCGCATGTCCTGAAAACCTCGGCGATAGAGGGCAACACTTGTAGCCGCGCAGGAAGGTGGCTATAGTCAGTTTAAACCAGAAAGGTGGTGGCACTGTGGGTTGGACCACTACTGGGAGCGGAAACCGGAGCTCCCCAAGGGGGCATTCGCCCGCGCCGCGGCGGACTGCCGAAAAGTCGTGCCGGCTCTTGGCATCCCGCTTGGCAACGAACAAGGCGAGGGTCCGCCCGTGTTCACAGAAGACCGGATTGCTTACAACGGACCCCGCGGGACGGCCTGCGAGCCCTTCGCCGTTTGCAGATTCGAGTCGCCAAGAAGAGATCGAGCGCGGGTGTTTTCCTACTGCAAGACGGAGCAACTGCCTTACGACCTCTGCGTTCAGGTAGCGCTAATTGTGCTGAAGTACCACCTTGGAGCCACCATCAAGATCACCAGCGACGGTGGCGAGACGGATTGGCAGCGGGCCCGCGATTCGTGTATAGAAAACCTGGGCTATGGGCGGGATTTCAGACTCGACAAACCCTGATGTCTCCCCTCGGGGAACATCTACGCATCAGGCCCTCGCGTTGGCGAAAGGCTCGTGGTAGTGGACACATTCACTCGCAAGAAGCGCAGCGAGATAATGGGCCGCATTCGCGGCAAGGACACGAAGCCGGAAATGGCCGTGCGCAGGCTTCTGCGTCAACTCAGATTCCATTTCAGGCTACACCGCAAGGATCTACCAGGCGCCCCTGACATTGTGCTGCCAAGACACAAGATAGCAGTTCTCGTGCACGGCTGCTTCTGGCACAGGCACACATGCCGTGACGGGAAACACCCCAAGAGCAACTCGCGTTACTGGGAGTCGAAGATCGCCGACAACCAACGTCGGGATCGACGACAGAAACTCGCGCTTCGGCGGCTCGGCTGGAAGGTCATCACGGTGTGGGAATGCGAGATTCGCAAACCGGAAACCCTCCAGAAGCGACTCTCCAAGGTCCTGCCGCCTGAGATCACGACCCACAGAAAAGGAGTGGCAGTTCACATGTTCTGCCGTCCAAGGCTTCCTTGACCGTCCAGGCAATGGCCTCAGCAAGAAGTGGCGGAACCGCATTGCCTATGAGCGCGTTGCGTTCATCTTGAGAGCCGTACCTCAACTCGAAGTGGTCCGGAAGACTCTGAAACCGCATCGCCTCGCGCGGCGTTATCAGCCTCGGCTGCTCGTAGTGAAAGTTGCACCCCACGTTCGGACGCCTGAAGTATGTGTTGATCGTATAAGCAGGCTTGTCGGGATGGAGCCGCCCGTAGGTCGTGGTCCTACCCCCTGTCTTCTTGAACTTCAGGACCCGTCCCGGTGCAATCTCGTCAGGGATGTCGCGGTAGTTGCCGCCAGGCGGTATGTGGCGCACGATCTCCGAATCGGTCGCAGACATGCGCGGGCACTCGTGCAGCGTTGGGCCGCCCGCGGGCTCATGAGCCCGCATGAGCTTGGCGAATAGCGTGACGGCCAGCCCCGAATACGGGGCCCGATCCCCTTTCGCCACACAGGGGCCAAGGTCTCCTATCGCCGCTCTGGCGCTGATGTCAACGTCCTTCGCCGTGACACCATAGCGTTCTCTTGCGAACCGCCTCGGATCGGGCACTGGCACCGGGCGGTCCCTGCATCCCACGATGAAGACCCGCTTTCGGCGTTGCGGGACAAGGAAGTCCGAGGCGGTCAGCTTCATGACGGTCACAGAATAGCCTTCCTCCTCGAAACTGCCCCGAAGCACGTCCGTTAGGCGCACGCCCTCAACTCTCGAAGCGGCTAGGCCAGGGACATTCTCCATAACGAACGCCCGAGGGTGCATTACTCGGATGACATCCAAGAACCGGAAGACCAACTGGCCGCGTTCGTCGGCCGGGTGTCTCTTCCCAACGAGCGAAAACGACTGACAAGGGGGTCCGCCAATCACCACGTCCGCTTCCGGCAGCGCGCTTGGGGATAGCGCCCGTATATCTGCGCAGGTAGATGGCCGCCCAAAGTTGATCTCGTAGGATGATGTCGCGTTGGCCGAAACATCGCTCGCGAACAGGATGCGATAACCGGCCCGCTCAAAGCCGAGGTCAAGCCCCCCAAGGCCGGAGAAGAGGCTTATCACAGAGCATCGTCCGCATTCTCGTCTCATGGGCGTCGCGCCTGCACGTAATCATCCAAGGCGGCGTGCACCTCCGCCAAGAGGCCGTTGACATCCCAGTCTGCATGCATCGAGCACAGCACCTCCGCGAACACCCTATCTAAGGCGTTCCTTGATGGCAACTCATCGGATAGGCGGTCTGAAGGAATCGGACATGGAATGGAGGCCAGCGCGTCCAGGACCCTCTTCCGCGCCTCCACGGGGATAGCTCGCGGGTCCAGCACCTTCAGCAGATCTTGCTGGTGAAGCTCAAGGCACAGACAACCCTCCCTGTTGTACCCCAGCATCTCGAACTGGAGTTGCCCAAAACTCGATATCAGGAACGCCGCGACCAGCCTTGTTGCCAAAGGCCGGTCAAGCCCGTGTGCATCGTCGATGGCAATGCAGTTCGAAAATGACCTGACGTTGCTGGACGTGCGGCCTTGCCTGCCCCTTGCCTCAAACGCAAACGGGTTTATGTGCACCTTGTGCCCGGCGCGAAACTTCCGCGGGATAATCAGCTCCCCCGCCGTCGGCTCGCGCAGACTCACAAACAGAGCCTTGTCCGGCATCAGCCGCCTCGTCAGTCCGGTGATCCTTCTGAAGGCCTGTATGAACGCCCTCGTCTTCGGGTTGCCCTCAATCTCCCTCAAAGCGCGGTCATGGGCTGGCCCCCAGGTTGCCCGCTTGGATCCGCCGACAAACCCGAGCGCCCTGAGAGACGGTGGTTCAAGGATCGGCTCTTTGAGCAACTCCGAGGATGTGATCTCGAAACTATCCAGGTTCTCTGCGTGTTCGACGCCGAACCCACGGAACGTCCTGGGTATTGCCTTCGCCAAGGCATGCAGGGTTTCGTTCTCGGACTTTGACAAGGGGGCGCCCTTTCTTGTCTCGAAACGCCTTGGGTGCCGCCCCGTGGGGGCTTTCCGTTTGCTCCCATAAGTCTTGTGCGAGAAGGGGAAGTCAAGGCTGCTCACTCCGCCCTCCTCCTTTCGAAGCGAGCCGCGCCGCGAGTGCTCAAAGAGGCCAGGCAGGGGAACCAAGTCAGCCAGGAACTCGTGCTCAAGCGCACTGCCAAAATGGCGCTTCCAGCCGTCCTGTGGCGTCAAGTCAGCCTGCGGAACCCTCTTCACCCGCCAGCCACTGGGCCACTCAGCCCTGCCAGCAAGAGCGTTGCCCACCTCGTTTGCGTCCACTCGGCTCAGTTCGACGAAACACCTCGCGAAAACCACCTCGTGTTGAGGCGGCACGACCGCATGTTTCCTCAGGATGACAAGCGAGGTCGCAATCGTCCAGTCTGCAAAAAGCCCGAGATAGGGATACTCGATGATCGCTTCAATGGCGCATTGTTCCAGCATCAGGCGCCTAAGCGGAACTGCATACATGCTGTGATACCACTTATTGTCCAGAACCACGCCGATGCGGGCGCCTTCGGCCGCACCGCGAATCACGAACTCCACGTAATATGCGTACAGGTTCTGTTGGCCCGACGTCGATACGGGATCTCGACCTCCCAGGGAACGGATCGCATTTGCATAGTACTGCTTTAGCGGCTCGGGAACGGGGCGTTCGCTCTGCGCTTCGTACCGCTTGAAAGGAGGGTTCATCAGAACCACGTTTGCAGCAGCGACCTTCGCAGGAAGGCCAAACATGTCCCCGTGCTCCACACCAATCGGAATCGCAGGCACAACTGAGGACGGCTCATTCAGAATCAGCCGCATGATCGCCAACTGTGCCAGTACTGGGTCAGCCTCGGCGCCGGAAAGACGGGGCAGAGAAGCGGCGTGCCCCAAGCCTAGCGACCTGAGCCTGTCGTACGCGCCCTGAAGCAACGCCCCGCTCCCACAACAGGGGTCGCAAACGGCTACTTCTGGGTCATGAATCGTCAGGCACGCTAGGAGCGATGCGAGTTCGGGATCGGTTACGACCTTTCCGTATTCATCCAGATTCTCGCCGGGATGAGAGGACACCAGGAGCCCCTCGAGCAGTTCCTCTCGGTCCATTCGGGTCCGCGCAAGGTCTGCAATCTCTCCCGGAGAAGTCGTGATGGACTCCACATAGATGAAAAGGCTCTGAAGAACGCGCGGATCGCGAAGCCGTCGGTACTCCTCGATGCTCTCCAACCCCAAGAGCGCTTCAAAGTCAACCGTCCTCAGTCTGGCGAGCGCCTTGGCAATCTCCTCGCCCGCTTGTGCGGGCCGCGCAGACTTCAGCGATAGCAACCTGGCGGCGGCCGGGTGACCAAAACGCGCGAGCACCCCTCTTGCGTATTCCGCGAGCAGACATCGAAGAAGGAACATCCTCGCGGTGTCGACCGATACGTCGTGGCAGAAGTAATCGCGGACAAGATGCCAGCTGGCCGTCGTCGGCTCGCGTATAGCGGCTGCCCCCAGTACACCGTCTGCCATGTTTATCAGCTGGCGCTGTATCTGAGGCCAGACGAGGTCAAAGTCGGCGGACGTTGCACCGATTACACAAGAGAGGACCTGACGCAAGACGGCAACCAAGTTCGTCATGAAATCGTCTTCGGACAGGGATTCGAGGTCGCCGGTTTGGAACAGGCCGTTTCGAAGTCGGCATTCTCGCGGTGGCGCCTGTCCATTAAGGGCAAACAGTAGTGTCTGTTCAAGGTTGGTGATGCCAAAGAACCGCGGGGATGCTGGTACATAGCGGTCGGCGTTGAGCTCCGCATAACTCTTGGCCTGCGCCTGGTTGCGGTCACTATGGACCGAGGCCGGCCTTCGTTTGATCTCGACCGTCAGGTTCCACCGGCTCGTATCCTTGTGCCGAAGCACGAAGTCCGGCACCAGCTGATTTCCCAGCGTGCGCGCATGGTGGACCCACTCGTACTGCGTATCCAGCCCCTCGGCTCTGAGTGCTTCGTTCGCAGCAGTCTCAAAGCGCGGGTGGAATTGGAGCACTTCGTCGTCAGAGTAGCGCAACCAGGGCATGCTCACTCCTTCGGCCGACGCGCTGATCTGTCGACCTGGGCGTACAGAGATGCCAGTCGCTTCGGGCTGAGTTCCGGGGAGGCGATCTCAACCGCAACGATCTCGTCTATCTCGCGGACGATCTCGGCGGAGGAGCACTTAGGGTTCAGCAGCCTTGCGCCACAGGAGCGGAGTTTGCGGGCGGCTGCGTTCCCAATGCACCGCCAGTCCGGAACCCGCGCACGTCTGTACTCGAATAATTGGACTTTTGCCAGGCCGCTTCCTTGGTTCCGAGAGGCAGCGAGGATTTCGGTGCACGCGGTCGTCGAATTCAGCATGGCCAGAACGGACAACACGTTGGCGTCCGTGCGAGGAGTGAGGCCGTAGAAATTATCCGAATAGGCGCGCGACGGGTTCAGGATATGACGGGGCCGGCTGCGCAGGTAGTAGTTGAAGATGAGCGGTGCGTAAGGGGGCGGCCGGTGCATGTACCATTGCTCGGGGCGCTCGCGAAACCACGTAAGAACTGATTCGTTCTCTTGAGGAGCACCCAGCGCCTGCCTTAGTCGACGCTGCAGCTCACCGCGCATGTTCCTCGGGATACGTTTCGATGTCGCCAGAAGCGCGGCTTCCGGGTGGTCATCGGGCACCAAGTAGCCTGGAATCTTGGCAACCTTCTTAACGAAGGGCGTCGCCCCAAGACTTGAGGCTTCGGCCAGGTCGCAAAGAAAGAAGTCCGCTTGCTTAAGACGGAGGCCGCGCCTGGTGGCGAACAGATCATCAATAGTAGCCAACCCGGGAACGGAACTCAGCGGGCCTTGCGTCTGAGAGAGTTCGCACGACGTGCCGGCCTCCAGGGCGAACCCGGCGGCCGGGGCTGTTCGGACGGCGGACATTATGGTCGCATCGATCAGATGGCCACGGAAGGGCTGGCCGTGCTGGGCAAGTGTCTGCAGCTGTTCGCAGTGCTGCGCGATGAACGACGCCATCCAGCGACCAAACCTGGTGCTCTGCCACGAGTCATAGACTACGCATACAAGGCAACCGCCGAGTTTGAGTTCGAGCAGTGCCTTGACGATGAAATACACGTAGAGGTTTGCGGTGCCAGGGATGCGAACCCCGTAGCGTTCCTCGAACAGCCTCTGATAGTGAGCCTTGCTGTCAATCCACTCCTGACGAACATAGGGGGGATTCAGAATCACTCCATCGTAAGGCTCCGGGCACTCGCTCTCCAAGTAGTCTCCGTGAGTAACCTTCACGGCAAGCCGGCCAGCAATCGCACATGCCCGCGTGGCTCGGACCATTTCCTCGTCGATATCGAAGGCAACGAGCACGTCATCGCTCGTCAACGCCTTCTGGCGACCAAGTGCTTTAAGGAAAGTCGCAGGACCGACAGCAGGATCCAAAAACCGGCGACAGCGACCGGGCAAGGCATGGAGAAGCATGCTCGCCATGCGGTCGGCAATGCTATCGGGCGTGAACACTTGACCGAGCAAGTCGGCCCGGCAGGTAGGACGCCCTGCGAGAGACTTCGGATCAGCGCCAACGCCCATTGCAGTTCGCCCCGTGTTGTATCGATTTCACGACTCGGCCCCCCGGAGCCCCCTCACATCCGAGTCAAGGTGGATGCTAACAGGAACCCATCGAGCGGTCAAGCGCGGACGATTGGCGGTTCGTTATGTCTAGGACGAAGGCGAATTGGCATCGTTCCGGCGTGCCGCCGCAGAGGCTTCAGCAAAGGCGGATTCCGGCCACTTCCCGCTCGCCGGCCTCGAACTCGCGGAGACTCGAGTACTCGCACACGACCTCGTCTGACAGAACAACCAGTCGGCCGTCCTTCCGCTCGAATTGGACTAGCCAGATGCCGCCTCCAGAGTTCCATGCCGCCCCGCAGAGCGCGTCGGCGACGGCCTTCGCCTGTGCCTCATCCATAAGATGCCCCCTTTACTGTGGATTCTCCGTCCTTCGCCGATTCTAGCGCCTCTCCACCCAAACCTCCACGATAAAACCCCGTGGGCCGTGCTGATAACGCGCCAGGTCGGCGCTCTTCGACTGCACGGTGAGTCTCGGCATGGGCCCTGGCGAACCACGGGAAGTTGTCGCCGGCGGACGGCCAGCGGAAGCGCGGTGGGGCGCCGGGGCTGTCGATCCTGTGGTGGTCGATGGTGCCTTACCTTCGGGCCTTCCACCCGAAGGTCACTGGCGAGCTAGGTCGACTCTGTTGGCGACAGCGGGATGAACCGCATTCTGGTCTAAGCGAAGCGTTCCGCGCGGACACTTTCCAGAAGCCTCTCGGCAGACTCGCCAAGCTCCCTCAGGTAACCGATCGTAATAGTCTCAGCCTGTGCTTTATCACGATACCCGGTCATTCGCCTGCTCCGTCCTGGCGTTCCGCCTTGTGCCATGCGACAACTTGTTCTGCCTCCCGATCATAACCGTCAGCAATGCTTCGAAGCATAGTGGCAACGCGCGGGTATCCCGCGTTCTCTATCTCTTCGGCCCGCGTTCGGTATTTCTGCGCCAGGTCGCGCTCTTCTTGGCCGCTCGGATCGACAGAATGCGCCCCACGCGAGTTGTAGATGCCCACCCTATATCCCCTTCGAAGTGCATCCATGTCCTGCCGGTTGAGCACTTCAGCCACATCACGGTGCATCCAAAGACCGTCGGGATCAGGAGGGCAATGAATCAGCACTTCCCCTGCCTGGAGGAGAGCCACCTTCAAGTGCCCCGAAGCTTCGCACGACTCCTTTACTGCCTGAATCCATTTTTTGAATGCCGTGCCAAGGAATTCATGTCCCGCAACCTGTCCGGGCACCGTCTTCCACTCATGCAACAGCCGATAAGCGTTTTGAGCCACTTCTTTGATCGTAGCCGACGCTTCTGTATCAGCCGCAGTCTTCTTGTCCGAACGGAACACAAGTCGGATCAATTCACAGAATGCTTCAGAATCGGAAGCGAGATGGCCTTCCAGCACTCTTGGCGCTGCCCCCCGGTGTTCGTTCAACAGGGGCAGATACGCCCACTCCACTTTCAGCAAGTCACTTTGATTGGTGGTAGGATCGTCCTGAAGCGCCTGTATGATGGTTACCATGTGATCCGCGTGCAGCGAGTTGATGGGTTCCTGAGATGACACAGACAGCATTAGCGCCTTGATGGCCTGATCTTTGTCGAGAGGTTGCTTCTCGCGGACGATTTGGGCCAGGCAGTCGGCGGCGGCTCTCGGCCTGCCGTACTCAATGAGTCTACTGACCGCGACATCCAGGCTTCCACGCGCCCGATAGGGATTGACATCCGTGTTCTTCCAGTACTCCCCGGCATCTTCACCAAGAAGTCGATCCACTCGCTCCCAGGTTCCTGGTTCAAAGGGCAGGCAGACAAGCAACTGGCCGATCTCGGCTTTCGACCAGGACCTTGTGTCGATGGAATCTACCCACGTCCACTGTTCGTGCTGGTAATTGCCGTAGACGAATCCAACGGCGAACCGCCTATGCTTGTCTTGCTCCGCATGCAACATCTTAGGGAGAATCCGGCCATCAAGTCCATGTTCTCCCAGCAAGCCAAGCGTCAACCCAACCTGGCCGGGCGATTCAGCGGTCTCGGCAAACTCGATCACGGCACCGAGGCTGCCGCCCTTGAGGAGTTCTCGGACCGCTTCCTGGCGGCGCGCGTCGATCTTCCGTTCTTCCTCCTGCCAATTACCATTTTCTTCGTACAGATCCCACACCTTCTCAGAGAACAGCTCTCGGTAGCTGTACTGTGGGCTCACTGGAGCAATGGCTGCCGCGCACGCTTCAATCTGCGACACCACCTCGCTTGGTAGCGCCCACTCGGCATCAGCGAACCGTCGGTGCTTACGCGCTAGGCGAGTCAGGGGCGTCCAAAGCACAAACCTGACTTGCTCTGGGCTTTGCGTTATGATAGTTGACGAGAGGTGATGCAGAATTCGCTCAAAGACTTGTTTGGGCAAGTGATCCACGTGCTCTATGAACCGTGCCAGCTTGGCCGTGTCAGTTACGGCAGCATCGGCGGCCAACTCAGCATAGGCGCCTACCGCCTCCCAGTACTGCTTGCGTGTAAGGTGGCTCTTCCAATCGACTGGAATGCTTCTTCGCCACTTAGGTTTGCGACTGCCGCTAGATGCTCCTGTCTCAGTCGGCAATAGGGTCAGCAGCAACTTCCACGCAGTGTTGGGGGCTTCTCTCAGCAGCGTTTGGATGGCCACCTTCCGCTTAGGAAGCGGTGCCGTAGTCTGCGGCAGCCAAGGAAGAAAGATGGTTGTTAGAGAATTCAGTGGTCTATTCGCCCACGGCCCGCCGGGGTCTCGTTCGGCAAGCGCGCCGAGCAGCAATGTGGTGCGAACAAGAAAGCGTTCTTCCCACGCAAGAGTCTCCAGGGCCCACAACAACCCAGTAAGGTAATTTCTGCCCTCGATGGCACCGCGTTCCTGGGCAAAGAGATTATCGAATCCACATGGGCTCCGCGACACCTCGCGCTCAATCGCCGCCAGAAACTCATCCGGAGCAGCCTCGGCCAGCAGGGGAAGCAAGTCGTTCACGCTTCCCCACAGTATCCAGTCAGCATCGGCCAGTATGTTGCGTACAGCCAACGATGCCGTGGCGCCCGGTTTCTGCTGTGTACAGTTGACTAGCGGTTCGGGACGACTTCCCAGCAGCGCCAAAGTCCCCGCCAGGCCGTCCCGTAGATGGGATGAGTGGGCAAGCACCTTGCCATACACGGCGGCAGCGAATCTTTGCTCAGGTTCCAGTTCAAACTGCGAGTCGCGCTCCTTTATGACTGTCTCTGCGCATTCCCTAAGATCATCCAGATGCTCATCGAATACTCGCGACCCAAGCGAGGCCCACAGGTCTGATCGATTCTTCACAGACCATATCTTGTTCTGCTGACGGACTGGGCTATCAGGTAGTTGCAGGACTTCCCTAACCTTCGACAACCACGCATCCACTTGCCCGCGTGCGAGTCGTGCGACAATCGCCCTGTCCGCTGCGGAATTCTCGTCCCAGGAACCGAGAAGGTTTGCTCTGACCAGTGCGGGAGCATACTCAGAGCTGTTCCATGCCTGGGCTTGGCGTGGAGCCGGCTTTCGCGACAGATCTTCCGGCATTGTTTGGATCTCACGCCTGGTAAAGGCCGCCTTCAACTCCTCGGGCAATGATGAACGGGTAACACTCCCAGCGTTCTGGTTGGCGGTCGCCACTTCTTGCACAATCTGTGCCCACAGCGACGGCGCCTGGGCTTGTGAATACTGGCCCAGCAACGAGTTCAGAATGGCATGCATCACGCCAGAGCGGATATCAAGGTCGTATCCGAGAAGGTGAAAGTGCTGCAGGAACAGAAACAACTCATCATCCGACACCGGGCTTCCCTTCGCGGCATCGAGGTGGGTGCGAAAGGCCTTCAACTTCGCTCGCTTTGCGTTGCTGCTGAAATTGGCCATCTCAACTTTGGTGATGAAATCCTGAGCTGACTCTGCGAATCGTGCCCACTCCAAAATGGTGCGTACATCATCAGTATCTGTCGCGCTCAACAGGCCCGTAATGAGGGCAATGGCGTCTTTCCCTTTCACAAAAAGGCTCTGGTTGGTAAAGTCGTTCCAGGCGGCCTGAATGACCTTTTTAAAGACGGAATCGCCCTCCGTTATGCTGATCGAGTGCTTAACTTGTCCGAGCAGCTTACATTCGTTCGAGCCATCCGCGTTGGCCGTGAAGACGATAAGGTCGTCAGTGTCATAGCCAGCATAACGACCCTGCAGTTTGACCTTCTGAATTGGCTGGCAAGGCAGGCACGGAGCGAATCCGCCGGTCAACATCAGCGCGACGAAAGACGCTTGAACCTGTATCTCAAAGTTCGGGCCGCCACCGCCCGTGGAAAACGGATTGCTGATTTGCTTGGCCTCGTCGGCCATCAAGTGACCTCCTGGCAAAAACAGAAGGGCCATCAGGATGTAACAGCCAAAGGAATTATGCCACAACCCGAAACACTTCGCCAGATGATACCTAGGCCGACCTTCGGGCTGACACCCCCAAGGTTGCAGGCTGCGACCAGACGACCGAATTTTTCACTTGCTCATTCGTGCCACTGTAGCAAAATGTAGCAATAATCGTGGTCAACATGGTCACCATGGTCAACATGGTGATCGAGTTAAAGCCCTGCGTGACAGGGCGTTACGCGTAAGTGGCGGCAGCGTAAGAACTTGCGAAATCTGGGGTTGTTGGTCTCATAACCCGAAGGTCGCAGGTTCGAATCCTGCCCCCGCTACCACGCTATTCATAACCGGCTCCGGGACGCGATAGGTGATCGCCACCTCCAAGCGTTCCGGGGCCAGTTTCATCTCCTCGATGCACTTCCTCAGCAACTGCTTCTTCTCGACCGGTTTACCATGCGCAACGATCCTCCCGACCTGTTTCCGATAGGCCATCGCCGTTCCAACGTTAATCTGCGGCGGCCGCGTGGACGCCGCCGTCTGCTTCGTCAGACGCTCCCGCTCCCTTACGAGTTCCCGCATCCGACCGTTGGCCCACTCGGTGTCCCCGAGGCCGTCCTCGACCGCCTGCCGGATGTTCACGATCTTTGCCTCCACCTGCTTCAACTGCTCCGCAGCCAAGGGATTGTGGTTCGTGGATTCCGCCCACAGCCGCCGCAACTCCTCGTTCACTCGCCGCGTGAAACCCTTCGGGTCCGTGCAGGCGGACATCAGCCCTTCGATACCCCGGACTGCCTCGGCCTCGACCTCCTCCTGCGGAACGTAGACCCCCGCGCCACATCCCTTCCCACGCCTGTACGGTTGGCTCCCGCAGACGTAGTAGCGGCCCTTGCTCGTGCGGAACCCAATCATGTTGCTGCCGCAACGCCCGCATTTGAACAGCCCGCCGCTCAACAGGTAGGATGATGTTTGGCTTCTCCGGCAACCGCCGTCGAATCGACGGTTCTCCTCACGGCGGCGGCGCCGGGCTGCGGCAATCGCCTTCGCCTCCTCCTCGGTGATGATGGCCGGGTGCGCGTTCGGCACAACCACCCACTCCGATACCGGCCGCTTCCGGCCGCGTTTTCCGTGGACGTTCCAGACGCCATAGCCGCAGTATTCGAGCAGCACATGCGGCTGAAGGAGGGCGTGCCAGGTGGACGTGCCCCAGTACTGCTTCCGCCGGCCGGGCAGTTCGTGCTCGTTGCAGAAGTCCCGAAGTTGGTCGAGGGAGGCCCCCTTGCCAGCGAGTTCCAACAGACAATGCCGAGTCCACTCGTGAACCGGCAGTCCTGAAACAACCGTCTCCTCCTTCAGCCAGATGCTCTTGAATTCGGGCCGACCTCGCTTGTCCGTTCCCCTTGTTAGGCGTTCGCTCCGGTATCCCCAGAGCGGCTGGCCACCGTTCTTGAAGCACCACCCGGTCTCCGGGTCGCGGGTCTGGACGTTCGCCCGGCACCCCTTGCGGGTGTGGAAGGCGACATCAAGGCTATACGCCTCGTTCTTTGCGAGCGTGATGGCTTCCAGGTAAACGCCAGCCGACGTCTCAGTATCCATCTCCGGATCGTTCAGCGAGATCACGCGAACGCCAGCCGCATGCAGGTCCCGTAGCAGAATCTTCGCCCGTGCGCTGTCACGCGAGAAGCGGGACAGGTCGTGGACAAGGATAACGCCAATCTCGCGCCCTTTCTTCGCCTTCTCAATCATGTGGCGGAACTGGACGCGCTTTCCCTCACGCTGAAAGGCGCTTGCGGCCTCCGAGAACTCTTTGACGATCTCGATGTCATGGGCCTCGGCGTAGTCACGTATCTCGCGGAGCTGCTGGGGAATCGACAGCCCGCGTTCCTCCTGCATGTCCGTGCTCACGCGGGCCCAGGCAAGAGCCTTCACCTTGCCGACCGGTACTTTCTCTATACCGGTCGCAGAACCGCACCCCAGGGCTTCAACGAGGTTTTCGGGAGTTTGCATCCTTCACCTCCGCTGGTACCTTAACCTTCGACAGCCCCTTCTCCACCAACTCCAGCAGGATCGCTTGCTGGCTTCGACGCTCCCTGAACGCGAGCCAGCGCAGTTTCTCATGCAACTCGTCCGGCAGTCGCAATGTCAGCCCCACCATGATCGCACCTCCTACAGGCATTGTGCAATCATGGTCTCATACTGTCAAGCAGAATCTTGCTCCCTACTCCCCTTCGCTCCCCTCGCACCGCCGGAAGAGCTCTGGGTGGTCTGCCGCATAAGCCCTTGCCACCAACCGAGCGAGAATCTGTTCCACTACATCGAAGTCCTGACTGAACATCGGCGTTGAGGAAACCCGCGTCCGGGTAGTGAGTCTTCGGCGCGGCCTCCCTGCTCCGCCCCTTTCAGGCGCCGCGTCGGAATCTGGCTGGTTCTTGAGGTCTGGCTCCATTACGCCACTTCTTCTTTCTCAACCATTCTGGAAAGAGCAACCTGTACGACCGGCGGCCTCTCGTTCCATTAACCTGATCGTCTCGGCCATGGCCTGTGCCTCCGCGTGCTCTCGTGGCAACCCGCCGTCATATTCCATGATGGCCGCCCGTTCGTCCCACAGGATATGCCACTCCGGCGGCAGGTCCTCCGGGGCTAGAGGCCGCACCGTCCGGCGCTGTCGGGCCGCAAGCTCCGCCTCGATCACATCGGGATTGAAGATTGCCTCCAAATCCAACATGGCCCGTTCTCCCTGCACGTTTCCCGCGCTCCCACTAACGCTAACCCATTGTCCCGCAACCAGTTGCGCGGGAAGATGCGGGAATTTCCCGCACTTTCCAGCGCAACCTTTTATCCGACAACGACTTGCGCACTGCGGGATCGCGGGAGGCCGTCCTGTGGAAACACGTGTTCAACCGCTGGAAGGTCGGCCGCATCGCCCGAAGCAGGTACGTCCGGCGCTATCTTCCATTTGGCGGGTCGCTGGCCCCTGCTCGGCTCAGAAAGTTCCAGATACCCGGTGCGATGCAGTTCGTGGAGCCAGCCGTTGATGGTTCGGTCCTCGACCGACTCGTTATGCTTGCCGACATCGTGCTTGTCGAACGTCTGGACGGTCGCCCAACTCGCCAGCCGATCAAAGAACCGCCGTGCGGCGTCAGACACCCGGCCGCCCAATAACCTTGCCATCGGTTTATCCAAGAGCCGCTTGGCTAGGGCGTAGTCGTCTGGCGCGGCCAGAAGTCGGCCGTCGGCATCGCGCGTCCGCTGGCGCTGGTGCAGAAGGGTCAGGGCCTCGACCATGCTCAGCAGGTGGCCGAAAGCACGCCGAGCCTCTACGCGCTTGATGGGAAAAAGATCCGCCAGCGTGGATGCGAAGGGGATCACGACTGGGCAGGGCTTGAGCATTCGCTGCAAAGCATGGTGTCGCTGGAGCACAGCCGCAACGCCGTTTGCCCCTCCCGCGATGTTCCGCGAGGCTGCCAGTGTCTTGAGTATCCGACGGGTCTGTTCAGGTTGTTCGTCAGTCTGGATCAGGATGCAGCGGTTCAGATCCTCTTCGAAAATCCGGGTCAAGGTTGTCGTTTCAACGTAAGCAATCGGGCCGTCTTGCTCGATCCGCAAGGTAACGATCTCCCCGTCCTTCTTAACCGGCATCAACTTCATCAACCGCCCCGCGGAGATCATTTCCCGTAGTGCGCGCGTCGCCTCAGCCGCCTCGTTACCGTCAATCCGCGACCGCTCCCCCGCCACGATGAACCGATGCACCAGCGAGCCGGGCGGCAAGTGATAGAGGGCCTGGGGCGTCATCTGCGTGGCGCTGATCACCGCTTCGGGCGGGAACAGCTCGCCCACTCGCTCGACGATGTAACTCTTGCCGCTGGCCGTCGGCCCTTGAACGATGCCCGCTAGAGGCCGGTTCAGAAGGCGCGACGTTCCGATCAGGTAGATCGTCGCGGTCAGTTCGTGCTCGCCCGCCACACCGCACGCGCGGATATCCATAACGATCCGCTTCAGAAGGTCGGGGTCATACAACAGCACCTCTGCTTCCTCACGGACACTCTGAAGCATGGCGGCCAATGCGTCTGCCGCATCGGGCTGGGCGGGCGCCCGCGACGCACCTTCGACGACCGATTCCCTCGCCCGGTCCGCCGCCGTTCCGGCGATCCGCAGGAGTTCTGCCTCGATTCTCGACGGATCGATTCCCGGCCGGTCCTTGGTGATCCGTTCCACAAAGTCGGTGCGCGCTTTGGGTCGCAGGAGATTCACCCTCTCGGCTGCGAGAACCTCGCCGCCCAACGTCACCGTCACCGTCGCCACGCCCTTCCGGCCCACGGGGCCGACATCCAACACGAGGGCTTCTGAAGGTGATGTGTTGCTAATCATGACATGTCACTCCGATCCTGAGTCGCCGTGTAGGCGTGTTGCCGACGACCTTCCGAAGGTCTGCCGCCGTCGCCCCAGCCCGTTTCCACATGCGGATGTCCTTCGTCCCGTCCGGCGGTCGGATCACGCGGACCGTCCGAGCTAAGGCCAGAAGTCTGGATGCCAGGACCTCCGCGCCGCGCTCGCCCGGCTCGTCGGCATCGGCGACGATGACCAGCAGGCCGGGGCGGCGCACCTTCACCAGTTCGACGAGAAGCCGGGCACCGTGCGTGCAGGAGAAGCGTCCGACGCACTGGAGGCCCATGTCGCGCCCGGCGACGGTATCGGTCGCGCCCTCGCAGACGATAAGGGGCGTATCGGGCTCCACCGACAGGTCGTCCGGCAGGTACAGGCCTGCTTTGTGTCCAGGCATGATGCGTTTCGCGCCGTCCCAGAACCGGCGGGTGATGCCGATGATGCGCCCGGAAGCGTCCGACATCGGCCACGTCGAAGATCCATCCTCCATTCGCCACCCGACGCGAAAATGGCGAAGCGACTCGCCCGACAGACCCAACTCTTCAGCCATGCGGTCCAAGTGCCCCTCGCGGTCGGCAGCGGCGTGGAATTCCAAGGCCAAAGCCGACACATCCGCTGGTGGGAGCGGAATGATTATGCGCCGGGCTTGCGGTTGCCTGTGGGTAAGCGAGTTCGCCAAGCGGTGGAGGTATCCCGCCTCGCCGCAGCGCTTGACCGACCCATCCGAGATGCGGGCGCAGATGGCGGCCGTGCCGTCGGCTGAGATGAGGCACCAGTCGGGGCGGTCGCAGACGGGGCAGGGGTGCTGCTTCGAGACGCGAACCCAGTCGCGGGTCATCGGCCGCACTCCTCGGCCAATGATGCCAGGTACGCTTGCACGTCGGAAAGCCGCCACCGGATTGTCTTCGGCCCGATCCGCAGCGGCCGGGGGAAGTTCCCATGCCCATCCTCCGCCATCGCCACCATCCGCCAGATGCTGCGCGGATGCATCCCCAGCGCTGAACCTAACTGTTTCACGTCGAGCAACTCGATATCAGAGGAATGGAAAACGGTCTGGGTCATGGTTAATTCTCCAAGGCACGCTATTCTTCCAGAGAGCACCTGCGGCATCTGCCGAGCCGAACGCCGCGCGGCGCCCGGCAGCGCGTGAACGTTACGCGGATGCCCTTCTCGGCCAAGCGTCGCTTGGCACGCTCGGCCATCTGAAAGTCGCCCGTCCGGCTGCCGTGAAGCAAGGCGAAGAAAAGCACCATCGGATGATCCGCCGCCTCGCGCCCGCCCGGTAGGATATTTGAACATGTCATCAACTGCTGCCGGTTTCAGCAAAGCACCCATCGAAGGACCTCCACATTTGGTGCGTCTATTAGACTATACGGGCAAGGCACAGGATCGCCGAGGACCTAATGCAGAGTGGCCGGGACTTTGTGCAAGTGAACGGGACTTTGTGTGAGTGAACGCCGTTGATGGCGGGGCGGCTACGGCTTCGGCAGAGCCAGGAGCGGACGTGCCCCGGAGTGGTCAGACGTTAGGAATGGTATCATGGTCTCAATTTTATGGCTTGGCCGTGCCCTCCACACACGCGCGGAGATTGTCAGGCATTATGTCAAGGCGGATCTGATACAACTGGCGCGACACCTCCATAAGGCCGTATTTCTTCTCGACCCAACTCTTAAATGTGCGGGTGTCCATGCTCTCGCAGTCCATACGCTTCATCAGAACCGCGAGAGACAGCGGGGGCGACCATTCACCCGACTGGCCCTTTGGCTTGTCGGCCTCGCCTTCGCTGCCCCCGGCCTCGGCGACCTTGGCGTCCTGTCGCGCATGCGCAACATCCTCCAAGACTTTCATACACGCGACAAAGGGGTTTATAAGAAACGTGGCGTCTTTGCGTTCGACGATGAACCGGCTTCCGAGTAGTTGGCTCATCACGAAAGTCAGCCATGCGGCCTCTGCGCGGGTTTCTCGCTCTATTCCGAGAGCGGTTCTGTCCTCAAACGTGAGAAGGGAACCGGCTTTCGCTGCTAGGCTACAAAACCCCTCAACGGCTTCCTCACCTTTCTCGCCAACAGACTCACGGACAACGAAGAACATGAACACAACGGGCTTGCGGCCGTCTTTGCCCAGCGATACCGCCCCACCGTTCCGCAAGGCATACGCCCGAGGCAGCCACTCGGACGGCTGGAACACAGTGCCTTTCTCAACAGCACTCACGACAAAATGCGGTATTCCATATGCGGCGTATGCCTGCTGGAATTGCTCCAGTAGGATCGGCAGATGATCGTCCAACATCGGATTCATCGCCGGAGCCGCCTGCCTGTTTGCCTGAAAATGGGCGAAGGAGACTCCCGATGCTTCACCATCTCCGGCCCGAATTGGAATGTTCTGCCCTATGTCGAAGTAAACCCCTTCGGCTTCCTTTTTCGGTTCGTCTTTCGACATCATTCCGGCTCCTGTTTCCGACCCTGACGAAAGGTCGCGTGGGGGCGGGGCGGTCAGGATTCCACCGTTCAGGGGCTACTCTCGATAACCTCTGCCTCCAAATCTTTAAAGTACTCTGGATCCCAATCCTGAATGGCTTGCAAGCAGGCCCGGACAACCGCCTTGCACTCGCTCATATCTGGAAACCTACACGAGCGTATAATGCTAGTGTTGTGGGAATAATGATGGACAAACTTCAAGACGCGCTCGCGCTTGGTTTCATCCGGGAGGATCTTCGACATTTTGTCGCTAAGGTTTTCCCGGCGAGGAATCATGATTCCTCCGAAGGCCTCCATGAATCGGCGAACGACGTTCGGGAGACTCAACAAGCAGTCGAAATCACCCGCGCCAGCCTTGTTGAAGTGGTAAAGAATCGAGAAAAGATAGTGGTATTCCGATCTGAACTCCAGAAGCTCCTTAGGGATTTCCTCTAACACGGCCTTCCCGTCGTCTGGCCGCTTCATGAAGAACATTCCACACTTTCTCCAGTTGGCTTGCGACTTGTGCACGTAGTCTGAGCCCTCAAGGCCCCCAAGCCAATCGCGGATGAGGTCGTAAAACTCAAAGCTGTGCGTCGAAATGAAAAGCTGGTGGCAGTCGGCCAACCGAGTCTTGATCAGCGCGTAGGTGTGGAAGAGATGGTTCGCATCGAGGCTGGAGACGGGGTCGTCAATGACGACTATCGTCTCCGCCAGAGGATTTTGCCCGTCCTGAATGCGGGTGATGAAATAGGCGAAGGCGATGGCAGTCTCTTCTCCTTCGCTGAGGTTCTTGGCAACGACACCTCCGCGGACAATCCGGAAACTCTTGTCAGCCGCCACCTCGACCTGCAGATCATCCTTGCCGAAGTATGCGAGCAGCAATTGGTTGATTCGCTCCGCTCCCTTTGAGGCTTCGAAAATCTCCTTTTCCAGATCGCGGATTTCGGTGTCCAACGCGCTTTGCTTTCTGTTCTGTTCGGCAATCGTGGCATCGAGACCGGCGATTTGCTGAAGCACCTCGTTGTATTGCTGGTCGCGAACAAATGACGCGGCGGAGTGCTTTTCGAGCTTGGCTCGAGCCTCGTGCCGCCTCTTGTTGAATTCCTCTGTCCGGTTGTTGTGCTCAGTAATGATTGTGTTTATGGCTTCAACCGCAGAAGCGATTTCTTCGGCGCAGTCATCAAATCCCGGACATTCCAGACTCGTGAACGCCTTGGCTTTCTTTGCGACCACAGCCCTTTCAAGCGTCGCCAGCGCGGACTTCCGCGCTTTGAGTAAATCGTCGAGTCGCCCCTTCTCGGTCGTAAATCGCTCTTGCAGCTCTGGATAGAAATCGCCTTTGTAGTCGAGCGTGATTTGCTCCTCTTGGGCAACCTGAAGCGTTTCTACCAAGGCGTCCAACTCCGCCATCAAGTTTTCGTAGTCAGCAGAGAAGTGTCCGTTCAGGTGCGTGAGCAAGTCCGACGGGAGTAGCTGGCCACAGAACTGACACTTAGTTTTGCCTTCGTGCAGTGGCCGGCCTTCCCTGACCCAGCTTTCGACTGCCGGGTTCTCCTTGAGCCTGGGAATTGGAGTGTTCGCCGTGACAACTCTCGCGAGAAGTGCCGCTGCGCTTTTCTTCATTTGGCCGACTGAGGATAGTGAAGCGACTTTGGTTTTAAGAAGGCATTTTTTTTCAGTGGACTGAAAGATTGAAAAATACTGCGCAAACCTCGTATCGTCCAGCAAATGCGCTTCGGGGTCGGCCTTGCACTCATTGACCTTCTGCCCGAAGGGCGTCTTGTCGTAGTTTGGCACAGCGAGAGGATTTTTGATTAAGTCGCGCGCGTAGTCGGTGAGCGCCTTCTCGATAGCTGATTCCTTGGCTTGCCTTTTTTGCTCGTTGGACTTTTTGCTCGAGGCGAGTGTTTCCCGTTCCGCCTTCCTGGCTTTCAGCGCCTCCTGATTCGCGATGTTTTCCACGCCCAAGACGAGAATCGGTGTCGCGCTCCCGCTCTCGAAGCTGAGATTCTCACGGACAAAGTCGGTGTTGAAAACCCGGAACACGGGCGCGGTATCCGGGTCGGACAGAGAGTGGATCATCCCGTCCTCGGCCTGGAGTTGCACTTGCGCGTCAGGGAAGTCTTCATGCGGCTGTTTTTTCTCAAAACACCGAAAGGCGCGGGACAGGGTCGTCTTGCCAGAATAGTTCCAGCCATAAATCAGGTTGAACTTCTTGAATTCCAGGAGGTGGTCGGGCCACCGGAAATCAGGGAAGACGCCGAATGCCTTTATGATTGGGATAGTGCGGATCATGGGCAAAAGCCTTCACATTTCAGGGCATCAGTCAAGTCCTGAAAGTTCTGTAAAGGTGGATCGCTAACATGAAGGAAGGAACTCCTTAATCTTATCTAAGGAAATCTTACACTTTTTACCAGGCTCAGTGCCCTCAAGCGTCGTAACGACGCGCTCCAGCACTTTGATGGCGTTTTCGTCCCCCTTGATAGCCCCGCAATTGTGTGGGTTCTGGAGCCATTCCAAGATTGCTTTCAGCTCGTGATGCCACCACTCTGGTCCCATATCGGCTTCTAGGCCAAGGTCAACAGAAATAATGTGCCACTTTATGTCCGTCACATGATCTCCGGCGTCAGCAAGGGCTCTTGCCTGCCTCGCGCACATCGCTACCTGGCTCTGCTGTAGGTCCTTTTTCGCCGCCTTTTCGCTCTCAGACATCCGCTCCAGCGCCTGCTGGAGGTTGTCGTCAAAGATTTCTAGCTCTGCTTCCACCTCGCCCTGAATTTCTAATCTCATTTCTTGTATCCGTTTCAACATTGCATCTCGATCAATCTCGAAAGTTTTCCGACGGCTGTACTCGAGCCACCATGGCATCAAAACCCCAACTATGGCGGCCGACACCAGAAACACAATACCCACGGCCCACAGGAGGCTGCGCCAGGAATCATCATAGAAATCGTGAACATTCTTGACGATGTCAAGAATTTCCGTCGCGGATTGCCCGGCTTCTGCAAGCGCGTATAGCATTTGACCCTCCTCCGCAATTAGCGCAAGGCTTGTGTGTTATCCAACCCGACATTTTTCAGCTGACCCTGCCCACAACCGCCGTGGGTCCCTGATCTTTGATTGTCTCTCGCTTCCAGGGTTCTGCAAGCCTTTTCTCGCTCCCCCAAGCCAGCGATTCTGCCTGTCCCTCGGGCCACGTTTCGGCGATAGTGTTCGCAGCCCCGGAGGTGTCTCACTCTCCGCCTCCTGTGCCCCGGTTCCCCTGGGCGATCTCAGCGAATCGCCGGGCGTTCACCGTCGCCTGAACGGCGTGGACCATGGCGATCCCCGCCAAGCCCCACGCGATCGGAAGTTGACGCCCACCGCCGCTGCCAACCCGACCGCCGCCAACACCCACGCCAGACCGTTCACTCGCCGTCCTCCGCCCCGGCGGACTTCTTTTCTGCCGGTGCCATTTCGGTGCCATCCCCCGCCACGCCCAGCCGGGCCTCCGCATTCAACCCTTTTTCGTTTCCGACTTTACGCACGTTCCGCCTTTTTTTTCGCGCCGAAGATAGTCGGACATTGAGTCCGATGGGAATGGCACCAAAAGGTCCCTCGCCGCCACCGCCGCCGCCTCACTCTCCGCCTCCTGTGCCCCGGTTCCCCTGGGCGATCTCGGTGAATCGCCGCGCGTTCTTGGCCGCCTGGCCGTGGCGGCAGTTGTTGAAGAACACGAAAATCCGCTCGGCCGCGTCGGCCAAGGCCCTCCACGTGCGGACCAGGTCCTGCAGTTCCTCGTCACTGTAATCGTAGTCGTATCGCTCGGCCCGTCCGGCATACCACAGAGCAGCATTTCGGGAATGCAGCCGCAAATAGCCGATTCGGCCGGTCACGGTCGCTTCGGTGCGAAACAGGTTCCCCAGCGGGGGCACGTCGGGCACCACCAGCGTCAGGCCGCGCTCGCGCAGCCCCTCGTAGGTGGCCGGGTGGTCCCACGACCTGTGCCGGAACTCCACGGCCAGCGGCACGGCCTTGAAATCCTCCACTGTGTCCCGAAGCACCCGGCGGTTGGCCACCGTCCGATGGAAGTTCTGCGGGAACTGCATCAAGACCCCGGCCAGTCGGTTGCCGGCGCGCAGCGGCTCCAGGTTCGCCAGGAACTCCGTTGCCGCCGTGCGGTCGTGTTCGTGCGTCGTCCGCTGGTTGGCCTTGACCCAGAACAGAAAGCCCGGCGGGCTGGCCTGGACCAGCCTCTCAAGCGTCCGGGCCGCGGGCATCCGGTAAAAGGTGTAATTGAGTTCGACCGTGCGGAACTGTTTCACGTACTGGGCGAACATCTCCTGCCGCCGCGTGCCGGGTGGATAGAACGGACCTACCCAGTCGGGAAACGAGTAGCCGCTCGTGCCGATGCAGAGTTTCGATGCGGGGTCCATACCCCTTGATGATAGCATCTAGCCGGCTCGGACGGTCGGCAATTCGTCCGTTGTGTAGTTGCCCAGGAAAATACCGTGCAGAAGGTGCAGGCTCCTGCAAAACCTTTAGTTGCCTTCGACCAGGCCCGACCGACAAAGGATCAGTCGCGCCTGCCGTGCCCGTCGCATATTCAGTTGCCCGTCACCTGATCATTACGTTACGGCTGGCAGGACGCAACGGTGGAACCAAAATGTATTGGCAAAGGCCAAATTTGGTGCTAGCATTGCGGAGTGAAGATGCGGTGTCTGGAAATGCCGACGGCGGTAGGCTTGAATTGCCGTCTGAGGATGGCTCAGCGGCACCTTCTGACCAGTGCAGTTTCCTCTGTGGAAGAAGGACAGAGAGGTGGTTACAGTGCCTACGGCGGCTTCAATATCACAGGTAGTCCATGATGCAGGTCAGAAGCTCGCAGCATCGACTGGCAGCCTCGCAGACGCCCTCAACCAAGCACTGAACCAGTTGTTAACATGGCCTCTGCGGGCAGCAAGAGGATCTGCCAAAGATGCCCAAGGACAGGAGACGGAAGTTTTCGGCACTGTGATTCATACTGCCTCGCAATCCCAGTCCGGATCGGAACCCTCGGAGTTTGACGCAGATAATGTAGCTTGCGTGATCGATGTCGATGACAGATTGGACGTGGAGAGATTAAGGGTTGCGTATGAGCGCATTGCCTGCGCAAAAAGACTCAAGAAAACCCCCTCACCAATTGTCCCCATCGCCTTCTCGACGACCGTGACTTTGGGCATGATCGTTGCCCGCGACGCAGCAGTGCCATTTGAACCTTTGGCCGAAGAACTTGACCGTTTGAACAGACAACACCCAGGCCGCGAGTGGCCCGACATGGTGGCTGTGCTTTCCAAAGGCGTGATCAACTACGCAGTCCAGTTCCCGGGGGAGAATGTCATGGGTGATTTTCTTCCACCCGCCGAGGGTGCCACCGCCCGCTACAGTCCGCCGATATACGTGGTCATGGTTGTCAGACCTACCCGACGATTTACGTTTAACAAGATGTGCTCTTTCCTCATGGCACATCTTATGATCTTCTCTCCCGGCGCCAGTCTGCCCGCTTGGAACCGAATCTTGGAGGATTCGCCAACAGAGGCGATGACGCTTACGGGGTACCAGTACAATCCAAGTGGCAAGCTAGTGCCCGTGCCAATGGAGTTATACAATGACCGATATATTCCGCCTCGCCCATTCCTGATCGAAGACCAGCAGGGCAACCTTCTGGCCACTGTGGAATTCCTTCCTTGGCAAGATGGCGGAGCGGTACTGCTCAAAGGGAAATTGCCGCTGGAAGGACTCCTGATGTTTCTTGCGAAGAACGCGCTTGGGCGGGGAGGCCTGGTAAATCGGCCTGATAGCCAAATCTCATATATACTTCCCATAACACGGGAAGACTTCCTGCAAATGCTGCGGAGATTTCAGAGGCAGTCCAACATGGTTGTAAAACTGGACCCATCACAGGTTGTTGTGCAGAAGATGAAGGATGAAGGCTCGAGAGCGCCGTTTATGGCCCGGCTTTATCTCGGAATCTTGCGTTTGCGGGATGTCGTTTTTTCGGACCGTGCTACGCGGACAGTATTCGATACGCCATATACCAAAGTGATGGAATCGCTCGTGAACACGCGAAGTGCGTCACAGAAGATCGCCCAGTTGATAACAGGGCATTTTGACGGTTTGGCTAAGGCGGAAGTCGGCCAGGTGCGCGGCCACACTATTTACATTGAAAAGCCGATTGACGAGGAGCTGCGGAAAGAGGTGGAAGCGTTTCTCAATAGCGCGGTGCGGGCGATAAAGCAGGGAATGCAGGAGGTAACCACGGCCTTGGAAAAAGACATCGGCTTTTTGTTCAGGAAACAGGATGCGTTTGAAGCGGGGACAAGAAGCCTTGAGACGCAGGATGGCCACCTCGCCGCCTACTTAAGAGAAACGCGCAAGTGGTCTGAACGGTTGATCGATAGCCGTAATGCTATCGAGCATGAGGGATGGATATTGCCGGAGTTCAGGTACACTGAGGTTTCGGGAAGCCTTCGCGCCGACGAACCCAAAATCTCGGGCCAGAACGTATCTGACTTTGTAAGGATCATTATGGACCGGCTCATCTGTTTTGTGGAGGACGTCACGGCTCATTGTTTGGCGACGCGAATGCCAGCGGGCATTTCTCTGGCAGAGATTCCGTTGTCCAGAAGAGAGCCGGATCTGCCGTTACGGTTTCAGGTGACTCTGAGTGACGGCGGAATGCCGGTTTGGAGCATGGCGTACCATCAGAGCTTATTTGAGGAGACCTGACTTGCGGGTGCCTTATGGGCGGGCACTGGACGCGAGAATGCGCGGGTCGAGGTTCCGGTTAGCAGCTGTGTGTAAGCAACGTGTGCATGAAAAGAGGGCCGAGCAGACGGCGGGTCCGGTGTTTTCTGTTTGCGCCACGGCCCGGCGTCGTCGATCTTTGGCGTTACAAATACTCCTTGTCGATCCGGACTTGGCCGCAGTCCAGGCACCGGCACCGGCGGTGTGCTGGTCCACCGTTTTTCGTGCCCGCCATCTGGCAGCCACAACCATCGGGCGCGTGCTGAAAGAGGATGGCACGCCGCCGCTCGATGCCGAAACCGTCGAAGCCACGGACGCAGAAGGCGGCAGCAAGCACATCGTCACGGCCAAGTACCCCAACCACGTCTGGCATGTGGACCTGACGACCGTTTCCACTGTCGGCGGCTTCTGGGTCCCCTGGTGGCCGTTCACCCTGCCCCAGGTCTGGCCATTCTGCTGGTGGGTGGCTGTGATTCTTGACCACTTCTCGCGCCGCGTCATCGCAGCCGCCATCTTCAAGCGACCGCCGACTGCGGCCCAGGTGATTGCCTTCCTTCGCAGGACGATGCGCAGCGCCCGCGCCAGGCCGAAGTTCCTCGTTTCGGACAAAGGGCCGCAGTTCTGGTGCGAGGAGCTCAAGCAATGGTGCCGGCGGCGTGGCATCCGGCCGCGCTTCGGGGCCATCGGCAAGCACGGCAGCATCGCGCTCATCGAACGCTTCATCCGCTCCATGAAAGAGGAAGGGCTTCGGCGCGTCCTTCTGCCGCTTGGCCGCAGGGACTTCCGGCGGGAACTTGACCTTTACCTGGCGTGGTACAACGGGCACCGCCCGCACTCGGCCCTCGGCGGCGCGACGCCGGACGAGCGATACTTCAGCCGGCGACCGGCCAACCACACGCCGCGCTACGAGCCTCGATCACAATGGCAGCGCGGATCACCGTGTGCTGGGCCGCAAACGCTCATCAAAGGCCAACCCGGCGTACACCTCCAACTTGCCGTCACGTTCGAGGCCGGGCGGAAGCATCTGCCCGTCGTGACGCTCCGTCGCGCGGCGTGACGAGTCCTGCGTTGGCCCGTTTACCCCGGGCCACGGTCACGGTGCGCACGCACGCCGGAATCTTAATACAAACGGGCGTCGTTTCACCTCTCACCGGCCAAAACGTCCCGAAAACCAGCGTCCCACTCCCGCGCCTACCCTAACAAATGGCGAACTCAAAATCGGTGGACGCCTTCACCGGAGTCCCATCCCCTTCTGCTGGCACAGAAGGGGTCGGAGTAGCTGCGCTGGTTGTCTCGAGGATTTGCCATAAGGAATTAAGCCGGGATTTTCTAGATGACCCTGTCCACAACACCCGAACGCCTGGCGGCAGCCTACCGATCGGTCAACCCGTCAACAGCAGTGGTCTCACCGTAGTATGGGCGATTCCTTACGATTTTTTCCGCATTCGGCTTTCCGGGCAGCCCACCGATGCCACAGCCACACAAGCAGCAGGCCAGCCAGGGGGCCGCTGGAGAAAACCAACTGGGGTAGCACCGCCATCAGAAAAAAGGCGCCCACTAAAGTGCCATGTCCACCCTTGACCCCGATGACGAACAGGCTTACGAGAGTCACCACCGCGCACGCCAGGCCGACTAGGCTTCCCAGGCACCATCCCAGCAGGAACAGCGGTTGCCGTCTGAGCAGCAGATAAACGGCCATTAGCCCATGAAGAGTCGCAATCGCCAACGGAACAAGGGTGATAATGAGCCAATCGTTGTCCACGGAAAACGCTTTCCAGGCAGACACCCCGATGATGGCGGCGATCGCGATGAGATCCAGCGTAGTCACGACATATGCCATGACTGACCAAGCAAAATGGGGCCGTGGCGCCGAGCGTCGTCCTGCAAGCCAGTATAGGCTGGCTCCCAGGAACACGGGCAAGAGGCACGCTGTAAACACTACCCAAAGAGGGTTGGTCACGGTGCTCTCCTTGGCACACAAAGCCGCTAACGGTTTGCCCGGGATTTCCCAGCTGACCTTGGTCTGCAACCGCCGCAGACCACTCTTCCGACATTTCCCCGATGACTGTGCTGGTCCACCGTTTTTCGTGCCCGCCATCTGGCAGTGTAACTTGTATCCTTGTCATCACTTATGGTAGCCTCCGAGGCGTCTGTGCACAACTTCTTTCGGAGGCCGATTTGCCCGAAAACCACGGTTGTCCGAACCTATTCCTACCCAATCACTGGAGCCGTCACGTCAAGTCCGCCCTGCTCCACGTCATCTCCCTGGCGAGGCTCGCCTGTGTCCACACGTGGGAGTGGGCCGCCGGAAGCCTTGACCCACGCACCCGTCTGGCGGCACAACTCCAGCAGACGCGGGCCGAGATTGCCCTCCTGCAAGAGGAACTCCGTATCAAGGACGCCCGCATGGCCCTCATCCCGCCCCACCGGCGACCGCACTATCCGCCCACGGAGCGCATGGCCGTCCTGGAACTGCGGGCGGCGCGCGGATGGTCGCAGGTGCAGGCCGCCAAGGCGATGCTCGTCACGCCGGAAACCGTGGCGTCGTGGAATCGGCGTATCAATGAGCAAGGGCCCCAGGCTCTCGTGCAACTGCTCGAACCGGTCAACCGCTTCCCCGACTTTGTACGCTACCTCGTCCGGCGTCTCAAGGTCCTCTGCCCCACACTGGGCAAGGCCGCTCTCGCCCGGACCCTCGCCCGCGCCGGGCTTCATCTGGCAGCCACAACCATCGGGCGCGTGCTGAAAGAGAATGGCACGCCGCCGCTCGATGCCGAAGCCGCCGAAGCCACGGACGCGGAAGGCGGCAGCAAGCGCATCGTCACGGCCAAGTACCCCAACCACGTCTGGCATGTGGACCTGACGACCGTTTCCACTGTCGGTGGCTTCTGGGTTCCGTGGCTCCCCTTCGCCCTGCCCCAGGTCTGGCCGTTCTGCTGGTGGGTGGCCGTCATCGTTGACCACTTCTCGCGCCGCGTCCTCGCAGCCGCCATCTTCAAGCGACCGCCGACCTCGGCCCAGGTAGTCGCCTTCCTTCGCAGGACGATGCGCAAGGCCCGCGCCAGGCCGAAGTACCTCGTCTCAGACAAAGGCCCGCAGTTCTGGTGCGAGCGGTTCAAGCGTTGGTGCCGGCGTCGCGGCATCCGGCCGCGTTTCGGGGCCGTCGGCAAGCACGGCAGCATCGCCGTCGTCGAGCGGTTCATCCGGTCAATGAAAGAGGAAGGCCTGCGGCACGCACTTCTGCCGCTTTGCCGCAGGGACTTCAGACGGGAACTCGACCTTTACCTGGCGTGGTACAACGGGCACCGCCCGCACACGGCCCTCGGCGGGGCCACGCCGAATGAGCGGTACTTCGGCTGGCGACCGGCCAACCGAACGCCGCGCTACGAGCCTCGATCACAATGGCCGCGCGGATCACCGTGTGCTGAACCGCAAACGCTCATCAAAGGCAAACCCGATATCCGGCTGGAACTTGCCGTCACGTTCGAGGCCGGGCGGAAGCATCTGCCCGTCGTGACGCTCCGTCGTGTGGCGTGACGAGTTTCGGGGTTTGGCCCGTTTGTCCCAGGCTGCGCCCGTAGTGCGCACCCACGCAGGAATGGGGGATTAAAGAGCCTCATTCCACCTCTCCGATGCCGCCGCCTTCACCTCTCACCAGCCAAAATGTCCCGAAAACCAGCGTCCTACTCCCGCGCCTACCCTAACAAATGGCGAACTCAAAATCGGTGGATGCCTTCAGCGGGGGATGATTCAGGCGCTGGTGGGACGGTACAGACCTCGGGCAAGCTAGCTAACACAGCACCCAAGACCAACTCAGTTTCTGTCCTATCGTGCTTCGAACTCCAGGTACGCGTCGCCGCCCATCTTGCCGTCGCCGGACGGCAGCGAATCTGGATCGGCCGGGTCAGCCACTTCTCCGTCCAGCGGCAGGCGGCTCTCCTCATCCGAAATGGATTCGGCGACCAATCGCACCTCGTAGTCGTCCGCCGGGAGCGGCGACGCCCACTTTAGACGAACCGTCCGCTTGGAGTTCTCGTAAGCGAGGGCGTAATCGTTGTGTGCGCCGGTCGCATCACCGTAGATTTCGATCCATCCCCCGCCGACCGTCACAGGTCGATCAAAGGTTAACGTAAGCGTTGTCCGCCCCGCGAGGTTGCCGCCCAACACCGGGACCGTGCCTTCCAGACGCGGAGCAGGGCCGTCAAACACCCGTGAAGGTGTCGACTTATTCGTATCGCCTCCATCGCCCTGGTCCTTGCCGCAGCCGTCCTGCTCGTTTTCCTGACGCTCATCGCCAAGCCCGTCGTCGGCGCCGACGGGGCCATCCGCCTCCGCGCCATCCACTTGAACCTTGGCGCCTTCCACAGCCAGGCCGCCAACGCCCGCGGGCTTCGAGGCGTAAGCCGTGTTCCCCCAGGCCCCCATGTTGATGCGATCACCGTTTGGCAGGAGTTCAGCTGCGTAGGCCGACAGCGGGTCACCCGCATCAATGCACGGGCTGTGCACCGCATCCGTGACCCACGCACCGGCGCTCTCCGGCGGTAGCCCCGACGTGCGGTCGTACCGTCCGCCGGTGGACTTGAGGTGGCACCAGCCGGACCCGTCAAGGAGCGGATCCAGATCGAGGTTGCCCGTTTCCCACGTTACGGAGCATCCGGTTCCGACATGGACCAGCGGTTGGCCGCCTTGAATGTCCGAATAGGAAACGGTGACGGTCGAGTTCGTGTCCAACGCAAGTTCCGGCCCGTCCGGGGCCGCGTTCGCCCAGAGGATGCCGTTGCGGACGACGGGCGAACAGTCCCAGCCGGCGTAGAGGCCGCCGCCCGCCCGCTCCGCGACATTGCCGGCCAGCGTGTTGTTCTCGAGCAGAGGCGCACACTGGTACAGGCACGCGATGCCCGCCCCCTCGGAACCGGTGTTGCCTGTGAGTACGTTGTTCTTGACAGTCGGGGCCGCGGGGCCGTGGACCAGAAGGCCGCCGCCGTACCAGTGCGCCGCGTTGTCCCGGATGAGGTTGCCCGTGACGGTAGCAGTGCTGTTCCAGCAGGCGATACCACCGCCGAACCACCGGGCCTCGTTGCCCTCGACCCGGTTGTCCCGAATGGTCGGCGAGCCTCCGAATGAGTACACCCCGCCGCCATGGGCGAGCGCCGTGTTGCCCGTTATGACGTTCTTCTCAACAGTCGGTGACGACCCGTGGCAATGGACGCCCGCGCCGCAGTAGTCGGTGCCGCTGCCGTTCCTGATTGTGAAACCTTTAAGCACCGAGTCCGGCCCTTCGCCGTGGTTGAATGTCACGACGCTGCCGCTGTGGTTCCCGTCCAGAACCGTCGCAGCCACTACCGCCGGGGCGTCGGGGTTGACGCTCCGGACGGTAATAGCCTTGCCGAGGAAGTTGACGTTCTCGATGTAGGTCCCTTCGGCCACCTGGACCGTGTCGCCGTTCGTCGCAGCCCGGATGGCGCGCTGCACGGTGCTAAACGGCCAGGTTAATGTCCCATTCTCGATACCCGACGTATTGTCGTCGTCCACGTAGAGGATCGTCGGGTCAGTCACGGCAAACGCCAGGACATTGCTCTCGATGCGGCTCCATCGCTTGACCACCAGCGGCCCGGAGGCCGCCTCGGGCGGGACTTCACAACGGATCTCCGTGTCGGACCACGCCAGAATGGTCAAGGGCGTACCCGTCACCTCGATGCTCCCCTCGGCAAAGCCAAACCACGACCCTGTGACCTTCATGAGCGTCCAGGACGGACCCGAACCCGGAAGGACGGACGCGATGTCCGGCGGCGGCACGGACTTGGATGCGTAAGCCGTATCCCCATACGCCCCCGTATTGACCCGCCCGCCGTTGGGGGAAGGCTCGTTGGAGTAGTCCGACGCCGGGTCGCCCGCATCGATGCAGGGGCTGGTGACTGCGTCCACGACCCACGCGCCCGCCCCGGCGTCGGCTGCCGGATCCCACCGACCCGCCCGCGATTTCAGGTGGTAATCGCCGCCAACCGCGTTCGCAAACTGCGGATCAAAATCCTGATTGCCGTCTCCTCTGCTAAGAGCGCCCTTAAACGCGCTCTCCAAGCCCTTAATGTTACAGTAACTGACCGTTACGGGAGCATAACCAGTGACGGAAATCTCCTCACCCCCGACAGCCGTGTTACCTCGCAAGATGGAGTTCGTTATCGCGACTGGTGCTTGGCCATTGATGATGAGAATTCCACCGCCGCCTTGCCCACCTGGCGCCGAGTTGTCTATGATCGTGTTGTTCTGAAATAGTGCCGTAGCCCCACTCCAGTAAGCGACTCCACCACCGCCGTATGGCGCAGTGTTTCCATGAATAATATTGTTTCGGATGATAGCCGGGCCCTCGCTAACTGCAATCCCGCCGCCGATGCCCCATGACCCGACCGTATTGTGGCGGATTATGTTTTTTTCGATGAGAGGAGTGCCCCAGACGAAGATCCCGCCTCCGTCCCAGTCTGCAGCATTGTTTTCTATCAAATTCTTTCGAATCACCGGGCTAGAATAGCAATCAATGCCTCCACCGTGGAAGGCTTTCCCGTTCTGGATTGTGAACCCCTCCAGCACCGAGTTGGGACCCTCGCCGCCATAGAAGACTACAACGCTGCCGGCCTGGTTCCCGTCGAGGATCGTCGCTGCCACGACGGCCGGATCGTCAGGATTTACACTGCGGACCGTGATGGCCTTGCCGAGGAAGTCGACGTTCTCGACGTAGGTCCCCTGAGCCACCACGACCTCGGCTCCGTTCGACGCCGCGTCAATGCCGCGCTGAACCGTGCTGAAGGGGTAGGCGACCGTGCCGTTCTCGACGCCGGGGACATTGGTCGTGTTATTGACATGGATGATGCTTGGAACGGTTACGGTGAAGGTAGCAGAGCCGGAGTCCAGACCGGAGGCCGTGCGGACGAAGACGCCGCCGGTGGCCACGCTCTCCGGCGCGCGGCAATAAATGACCGTGTCGGACCAGGAACTGACCGTCCCCGTGCCGCCGTTGAATTGCACGCTCCCGGCAGACGAGCCGAAGTTCTGGCCGGTGATCTTCATGTAGGTGTATTTCGGCCCGCTCGTCGGCGTGATGGACGTCACGGAAGGCGGGTTCACGGCCGTCCACACCACCTTGTCCACCCACCCGCAGTCCGAGCCGGAGTTCACACTCCCGTCTTTCATGTACCGCCACTTGAGGGTGTGGGTCCCCGTCCCCGATACAGTCACCGTCTTCTGCGTCCAGTTCACCGAGCCGCTGATGCGGTCCTGCCGGACGCCGCCCACGTAAAACTCCAGGTAGTCATAGTTCGTCTCGGACGACACTTTCCAATAGAACGAAACCGAGCCGGGCCCGCTCACCGTCGTCTGCATCCAGGATTCCTGGTTGTGGGAGATGGCCCCGCTCTGCGCCGCGTCGTTGTCGTAGTAGTACGTGCTGGCCTGGCCGAACCAGTTTACATTTCCGCCCGTCGTGATGGTCCACGCCGGCTGGTCCACGGCTTCCGGCAGCGAAATCATGGGCGGAGGCGGGACAACCGTAAATCTACACACAAAGTCACCGCCCTCTGCGCCATCGCCCGAAGGGAACGTCCCGCTGAATTCCCCGTCCAGTTGCCGCCCGTTCGCATCCCTGAAGTAATAACTCTTGATTGTCAGCGTATACTCACCGGGCGCGATATCCGACCAGCGGTATTGTGGACCAAAGATTGTGCAGTCAGTATCGATAAAGGCCCCCAATTCCGGAACGACCGCCCCCGTATCAACCCGGGCAAGTTTGCTCTCCGTCCCCGCCGGATATTGTCCGAGGAAGCCCAAGTCAAATGCTTCGCTAAACTCGATCTCGATACTAAACTGGTCCGTTCCCTGCAAAATCACCGTGTCTGGGTAAGGGTCGACATCCACCACTCTTAGGCCGGTGCCGGGCGCAGTTCCCGTGCCCGAGCACGCTTTGGTGTTCGTCCCGCTGGTCTTGTCCGAGTTCACGGTCACTGTGCCGCTGTAGCTCTGCGCCGCCGTCGGGGCGAACGTCACCGTGACGCTGCGCGAGCCGCCCGCCGCAATCGTCCCGCTCCAGGCCCCGCTGAACCCCGACGGGTAGGTGATGCTCGACACACTCAGCGTGCTGTTCCCGTCGTTCCAGATCGTCAGCGTCCGCGTCGCCGTCTGGCCCACTTGCACGTTCCCGAACGCCAGGTCGCCCACGAGCCGGATGATCCGCGTCGCTGCGGGAATCCCCGTGCCCGAGCACGCTTTGGTGTTCGTCCCGCTGGTCTTGTCCGAGTTCACGGTCACTGTGCCGCTGTAGCTCTGCGCCGCAGTCGGGGCGAACGTCACCGTGACGCTGCGCGAGCCGCCCGCCGCAATCGTCCCGCTCCAGGCCCCGCTGAACCCCGACGGGTAGGTGATCCCCGAGACCGTCAGCGTGCTGTTCCCGTCGTTGCAGATCGTCAGCATCCGCGTCGCCGTCTGGCCCACCCGCACGTTCCCGAACGCCAGGTCGCCCACGAGCCGGATGATCCGCGTCGACGCCGGCAGACCGACCCCCGTCAGTTGGACCGTTTTGGTTGGCTCATCCGGGTCGTCCGAATAGATCGAGAGAGCGGTAGACTTGGAACCGGTTGACTGTGGCGTGAACCTCACAGTAACCGTCCGGCTATTCCCAGGCGAAATTGAGAAGGGCGTCGAGGGAGACACCTTACTGAAATGCAAACTGCTTTCCGTGAGGCTGGCGACATTAAGCGTAGCCTCCCCTGTGTTGCTGAGGGTGAATGTCCTGTCCTTGGACTGTCCGACAGTCACCGTCCCGAAGTCGACGGTGGAGGTGCTGGTTGAGATGTTTGGCAGACCGAAACGGGGGGTTTCATTGTTGAAATTGAGGTTTTGCGTGCCGGAGATAATAGGAATGTTAATGTTGAATACCGGCAGCTCCCAGCGAAAAATCAGAAACTCCACGTACACACCCGGCGATGCTACCAGCGAAACCGTCCGGTTGAGTGTCTCATAGTATTTTACTGTCGGCTGATAATAGGAGCCGCTCAATGAAACGGTCTTGGAAGCGCCTTCGGAGTAAATAGAGCCGGCACCCGAAACATAGATCGAATCCCCAGCGAAGGAGGCACTCATCTGGCCGCTCGCGCCCACAGTAATTCCACCCCCGATTCCAGGGATGGGCAGGATCAGATCGGTAAGGTCGACATCAAGTATCGTGCCGCCACCAAAGGTGTCCGATACGGTAGCTGCACTGTCCAGGAGGAAGGGCGTAAAGGTCTTGGTCTCATTCCATCTGAGGTCAAAGTTGGGTACATACGGCACATTGAATTCGACCGGAAACCCGGGGAACGGCAAATCGAGTTTCCCCTTGCAGCTAAAACCAGCTCCCCCATCCATCTTGAGTTGGCCCGCGCCAGAAGTGCCGGTGAACTTTATGCTAGGCGAGGGCCAAGTCACTTGTCCAGTGCCCGGCAACTTCGCATAAATATGATCTCCGCCGATGCCGAAATCCAAGCGCACATAGATCGGCCAGACGCCTCGCCAGCCGGAATCCCATCCGACTCCACCGATCCCCTCGTCTGCAACGAACTGGACCGATTTCGATGCTGTACCGGCATGGGCCGTTGCAAGGCCGACGCCCAGAAGCACCGCAAGGAAAGCAGCACCCTTAGCCAATTGCCTAGCCATAGCATCGCTCTCCAATCATTCTATCACTCAGATTTTCCCATTGTGTAAGAGCCATACTCCTGAACCACTACTTCGTTCGTGTGCTTGAAGTGCGTAACAATCCGTTCTGGGAAAAAATGACCGTCGATTTTCCTATACCGAAAGTCGCATTCGGCCAATTCGTTCTCGCCATCGAGGATCGTCGCTTTCTTGACCAGCCATGAATCCCTGACAATCCAGAGGACCGCTCTTGGGGTCCCCGCCTCGGGGGCGATATCCAACACGTCATAAGGGATGCCTTCGATGTTTTCCGATCGCAGCAACCTTCGGCGAGGGTATTGGGATTGGTCCGCCAGGAAGTTGCGGACGTCAACGGAGAAGAACACCTGGGCTGGTGTGGTGCCTACCTGGGCCGGAACCAATATGTATTTGCTCAACGTAGGAACATACTCAATCTCTTGAACTATCGCTTCCACCGTGGCCGTCTGGGCTCCCAGAGCCTGCCCCTCCTCATACTCCGCCCTTGTTCTGTAATGTCGCGTTGTGAGCGTTGCACGATGAGCGCCCAGATCCGCGCTCACTTGAAGGACTTTTGCGACCACATCGGCAACGCGTTGGGCTTCGCCGTGGCTTTGTCCCCCGGCATGGTACATTAAGAACCCGATTAGGGCCGCAACGAGCACCAGCGCGCAAGAAGCCACGGCAACAACCTTAAGCACTCTCGTGGTTGACATCTTCCAATTCCTTCCCCCCTATCGTGTGACTCTGGGTTTGGCCCTTGTGAGCCTAGCATCGTAAGCCGTGTGTTTCAGGAACAAGGCCTCCGTGGGGGATACCTTCTCTTGAGGAGAAGCAACCAGCGCAGTCATATGAGGGATCGTATGAGAGGTGGCGTAAGCGGAACCACGGCGTCACGCTGCACGCCTCAAGCAGGCGAGCAAAATGGATTAAGGGCAGTTGACTCCGCACTGTCTTCCCCCTCGTGAGCACAAGCACATAGCAGGAAACGAAGTGCCGCTGTGCCTTGCGCCAACTGGCAACATCAACATTCTGCACCACAGGTTGCCCGCCGCAGGCTGCTTATTTTCAGCCCCTTCGCGGGCGTCTGCACTTACGGCGACGGCAACCCGAGCGGGTTGTAATGCTGCTGCCAGAGCGCCAGGTCCGTGCCGTCGATCTTTCCGTCGCCGTTGGCGTCGCCCAGCGGCCGCCAACACCGCACAAACGCCGAGAGATCCAGAAATTATCTTGCCAGTTGCTAACGCCGGCGCGCAGTCCTGCGGCCGAACACCGCCAAGGCCCCGAGGCCAAGCAGCGCTAGGCTTGCCGGCTCGGGCGTCACCTCAACTGTGCCAGGCACGGTCGTCAGCGTGAAGGTGCTCCCTCCGCCGGCGAACTCGGTGGCCACACCGGCCGTCGTCACGTCAAAGCCGAGCGTGTAGGTTCCAGCGGTGCCGGACGAAACGTCAATCGTGCCCAGGGTTCCGATGCCTGCGATACCGCCACCGAAGGTGATGTAACTATACCCCCTCGCCGGGAAGGGCGGGTGGGCCGCGACGTCCACCCAACCGGAGAGGAGCGGCCCCGGCGCAAAGGGATCGAGGTTCAGGGCCGGATCGCTCGCCAGGAAGTTCAGCGTGACCCCGTCCACGCCCGCGACGCCGCCCAAGTCCAGGGCTGTGATCTTAACATCCAACGTCAGGACCTGACCGAGGTTGATGGTGCTGTTGCTCGGCAGGATTTCGACGGTCACAAGTCCTGCCACTGCCGGTGCACTTCCGGCCGCGAGCACCACGAGGGCCAGCGCCCCCACCAACACATACTTTCTCGCCCTGCTCATGACACAATCCCCTTTCACGTGACCCCACGCGGGGTCAGCACCTCCTTGGATCACTCGGGCACCACTTGCCCGTTGTTCACTTTCCACATGGAGAAGTCCGTCACCGTGACCTGACCGTCGCCGTTGAAATCGCCTGTGAGGCCTTGTCCGGTCTGTCCGTTCTGCGTTTTCCAGATGGAGAAGTCGGTGACGGTGACCATGCCGTCGCCGCTGGCGTCGCCCAAGAGGCGCACGGTAACCATGGACGCTCCGAGGGCGTCCCCCGTCTCCAGTCCCAAGTCGTCTTGCCCGACGACCTCGCAGGCGACGACATACGGCTCTTTGGAGGCGGCCGCGGCCTGAGGGGCCGCGTAGGTTGCCGCCGCATCGCTTTCCCCCCCGCCGGACACCAGCACAAGGGCCTTGCCGGTGATCGGGTGGGGGATGGCCCGCCACTTGTAGGTGTAACCGGTACTGCCGCCGCTGTCGTTGGCCACGGAGGCAGCCAGCGTGATAGTGTGTCGGTTGGCGGTTTTGGCGCCGTCGTTCTCATACGCCCATGCGCGCGGTGTCGCGGCCAGGTTGACCTCGAAATCCCCGCCGGTCATTGTCAGACCGTAGGTCTTCGTGACTGTTTTTCCACCCGCCGTAAGGGTGGCCTCCACGGTTCCTGTTCCCCTGCCAGCAAGAGGAACCACGGGCAGCGTAAACGACCATGTTCCATCTCGCTTGAGAATCGTGTGTATCCGAGACGGGCCGAACCTCTGGCCGTCTGCGTCGACAAAGGCCAGGTCCAGGGTCGCGGGTGCAGGGCCTCCCACAATGGACGTAGAGCCGCTGAGCGGGACGAAAGTCCCCCCTTGGATGACGGGCGAAGGAAGTTCCAGAACCATTTGGAGGTCGAAAACCGGGGTTGGCGATGGGCCGCTGCTTGCATGGACCCACATAAAGCCCGCAGAGGCGCCGACTAGAACCGCCCCTGCCCAACATGCGACGGCGAATCTGTTCATCATCGTTCCCCTGGGGCACTCCAAGCCGATGCCAACTAAGGCACCGCTCAGGGTGCCGGAAGGACCGTGAATGTGATCGTCTCGGCGTCCGAGACGCCACCGGCTTCGGCTCGCATCGTCACGCTGTAGGTCCCGGGACTTCCGCCGAACGGCAACGGAGGCGGCTGGATGCCATAGACACCGTTCTCGTCCAGGACGGTGGTGAAACTGCCCTCGTAACTGCCACCCTCGGGAGTGGGCCAGGTGATCGTGAACGTCACCTGCGAGGGGCCGCCCACGATGGATATGGTCCCCCCGACCGTCACCATCTCACCGACTGTCGCCGGATTCGGCGTGATGCTCGGCTGGATGTCGATGGCCGTGACAGGGGTCCCTGAGGCGCCGCCTGGCCCGGATGTTCCGGCCACTATCATCGGCTGGCGCGGTGCCAGCAGGCCGACCGCGCAAAACGTGGCCGAGGTCAAGAGGATGGCAACGACGAGAGACATCTTACCGACTCTGGCCAGAACGGGTGCCATTCGACGCCTCCTTAATGGTTACAGGGGTCCCGCTTGTACCGAACCCCACAAGAAAACAGACCACCCATCGCTTGCAGCGAGTGGCCTGATGCTGAGTGCTTGGGCAGTTGCAGGGTATAGTCTGGCCGACTGGTGAAGTTGCGGAGGAACCTAGGAAACCCTTGTCCTGGGACAAGGCTATAGCGAGATGTGCCGCTCCCCCGCACAGCCACACGCCCTCCCCTGGTTCTGCTTTGTGACCCACGTAACAATAGCACAAAATCAGCGAAAGTCAAGATAATCCGCAAAATAACAGCGGTGCGTCCCGGATGTGCCGCTAGCATGGCGGTTTCTAACTATTGATAGTGTAAGAACTTACAAGCATGTGCGGGTGCCGCGTGACGGCCTCGCTGAAACTCCCGTATCGGCACCGGTCCTGCCACTCGCAGGCATCTCAGACAGCAACGACCTTCTGGGTGTTGACTGATCTGACCCTGACCCCTTCCCGATTCTTGTACCAGGTGTTATGAGAGAATCGGGTGATGATGTACTTACCCCCATTTCTGATCCACCCGGTGTGAAACTTTTTCATGGCCTTGTACTTGCCCTCATTTCTGATCCACTTGGTGTGAGACTTTTTCATGGCCCGTGCTCCGGGGCGGCGGCGTGAACCGGAGGCCGAGGCGAAGCCGAGCCCCGAGCAACACACTCGTGCCCATCGACCGCCGACGGGCAGCGTGCCGGCGAGCGCGCTGCGGTTCCTTGTGGGCTCCTTTGAACTCGGCGACGACGGCGAGGGCGCCAAGAGCGTGCGTACCTTAGGCTCCCGGTCCTGACTGGCGCTCTTTTCCAGCGGCGCATGCCTTGAGGAGGCTGACTGCCTCGTCAATCCTGCCGGTAAGGGCCAGTGCTTCGGCCTTGGCCAGGTAGACGCAGAACCGGGCCTCCGCCGCCGCCACGGCCGCGGCCTTGGCTTGGACGGCCTCCATGTCAATGACGCCAGGTGCCGCGGGTGCATCCTCCGGTTTTCCACCTTCGGCCCCGTCCGCCTCAACCGACGGCGACCGATGGGCCACCAAGCGGTTGTACTCGCAGCCAAGGGCGCAGGCCGCCCCCCAGACGGCCTTCAGATATGCGGCCTTCCGCGGAAACACCATCGGGCGACCGTCGAAGTAGCGGCGCCGGATGATCTCCACAGTACCCTGAAGGACGCAGATTTCCCCTAGCAGCCGTTCGGTCTCCTCACGGATCTCCGAGAGTCGCAGGCTGGGATTGGGCATCACCGCGGCGACCGCGCTATCGGCGCCAGCCACCTCGCTCAGGATGGCCAACTGAAGTGCACGCGCGAGCAGGGCCGCCCGAAGGCTGAAGACCTCGCCCTTCTGGTCAACGAGGGTGTTGAGCTGGAGCACGAGTTCCGTCAAGAAAATCACGTCCCGTTCCGCATTACGAGTGGCCCGCTCGATCACCTCCGCCGGCTCGCCACGCATGGCCCTGCGCGCAGCATCGCCCGCAGCTTCAACCATCCTGACCCTTGGCAACTCGCTCGCAGGCTGGCCCTTCAGCCACTCACAGTACTTGTCCTCGGACTGGAAGCCGTGTACCTGGTCCAGCCACCGAAGGATCTGCTGTTTGGGTGTCAGCGATGCTTCGACCTTCTCAAGCCGCTTCTCAGCCGCCTTCATGGGCTACTGCCTCCTGCGGTAGCTCTGATCCTGGTCTGCCGCTGGTCAGATCGGCGTCGAACGGGGAATCCGGCATGCACGGACCCTTGAGGATCGCTTCGAGTTCCGCCAGCCGCCGTTCGATGTCGCCTTGCTCCAAGGCTCTCAGGAGCGTTGCCGAGAGGTAGCCGATGGCGTTGGCCACCTTCGGGTCGATCTCGCCCCGACGGATCTGGTTGATCGTCTGGCCTAATAACGTGATCACGTCAACCACCGAGCCCAGCGGAGCATCTGGAGTATCGGGCGGCAACACCGCCGTCTTGCCGACGCTTCCCCCAGCCCTTTGGGCCGCCTTCCGCTCGGCGGCTCTCGCCCGATCGTGGAAGAAACAGAACGCCGAGTTGGGGAGGGCGTTGGCTCTACAACGGATCCCATCGGCCTTGAACCCCTTGCACTGACCTGCCTGCACGGCTTTCATGATCTGCGCCCCTCCTCATTGTCAGTCGATGATGCCCTTGGACCGCAGCGCCTTCGCCCATTTCGCATCCGGGGGCCCGAAGAACCACTGCCGTCCCTTTTCCACCCGCCGCTCGAAAGCCAGGCTATCTAAACGGCACAACTCGGCGGCCTCCTTCAGGAGCGGATGGCCAGTCCTGTCGGCATACTCGTCGAGGGTCTCGGCCTCAACCCGGCCGCACGTCGCGTCGAACTCCGCATTGAGGGCTTCTGCTTCGGGCGGCCCCTCGCCAAGGGCCCAGTCCTCATCCGCCCCCAGACCGTGCTTTTTGCGGATGGCATCAAACCGGGCCTTGAAGTTCCGCTCGTAGACCTCTGAGATGCGTCGTTCCGCCGGCCCGTCCAGGCCATGGGATACCCCGAACCGCGTCACGAAGAACATGGCCGCATCCACCGGGATCCGGCCGGCGTCGAAAGCCACAAGCCCGAACGCGACGTTCTCGTCGGGGGAAGTCCTTTCGCCGCGTGCTCGCCTGGCCTCATGATCCTGCTGCATTTGCACCAGCCGGGCGTCCGCATTGGGACGCCTCGCGATCGACTCAAGCCGCGCGAAGGCCGCCTGCGGATCAGACCTTCTTCGCTTATGGTTTTTGACCATTTCCGGCTCCTTTTCCTGGGTGACCATTACTTAACAAGACCCCGTACCCCCCCTCCCCTTTGGGCGGAGGGTGCCACCAGTGACAGCATTAACAGCATTTCTGCGTACACTCGGGGCCTGGGTCAGGGGAATACGTCGGCCTCTGCGAGGAAGTGCCCACCTTCGGGTGAGGTGTGGGGCAAGGATGTTATGAATAGCGAGGTAGCAGGCCCCCGCTACCACGTAAGTCCAGCAAGGACAGTCACTTGGCTGCCCTTGCTTTTTTGTTGCGGGCGCGCGTGTACCTAAATTGTACCTGTTTTGTCACCGGGTAAGGGACACGTCAGCCACCCGTCGACGCCCGCGGGACAGCCTCCGCTAGACTCTGTGCATGGCAGCGTGCGCCACAGAAAAAAGGAGGCTGCCATGGCTTGGTCGCATCGAGGAACTGGTACAGTACCGCCCCGTCCTGAGCCCGCCCAAGGAACTCTACTCGGACGACCGCGGCTCTCGGGCCAATCAGTTTCCGAAAGGATGTTGTGATTAGACGCATCGGATGTTATCATAAGTGCCACCGAAAAACGAAGTTACGCTGCCAGATTGCAGGCGTAACAATCGGTGGATCGGCACAGACGCCCCGAAATTCAGCAGATTTTTCGGCCAGAAAAATCCCAAGGAACCGAAAGGGCCGTTCGG
>JBAUDW010000162.1:0-3832 GCA_049678285.1 Phycisphaerae bacterium | reverse complement strand
CCTCCACAGTTCGCGTTCCATGATCGGCTCCTTTCCTGGCGGGAACAGGCGCCATTATGAACGCGAACTTCTTTATGCGCAACCCCTTACGTCCCAGGGCGCAAAAAGTTCTTGCGCCCGTGGCTACCATCACGCGCCACCTCGCGGCTTGAACAGCATAACGCAAACAGAGGGGCGGCAGCGGGCGCTTGGCACCGGGTGATTTCATTCGCCACGCGCAGCGGCCGTGGCGTAGAATGGCAGCCATGAACGGCCAGCAGACAACCGCGGCCTATCGCCAGGCCACCCGCGGCGCCTGGGTCGGCATCCTGGGAAACATTTTCCTCGGCGCGGCGAAACTGGTGGGCGGCATCCTCGGCACGAGCAGTGCGCTCATGGCCGACGCGGGCCACAGCCTGAGCGACAGCGCCTCCAGCGTCGTCGTCCTCTGGGGCCTGAGACGCGCAGGAAAACCCGCCGACGAGAAGCACCCCTTCGGCCACGGCAAGGCCGAGTTCATGGCCGCCCGGACTGTGGCCGTCATGCTCATCCTCATCGCCCTCGTCCTCGGCTACCAGGCGATTGCCAAGATCCTCGACCCGCCCCCCGAATCCTTCCCCAAGACGTTCACCCTCTGGTTCGTCCTGGCCAGCATCCTCATCAAGGAAGGGATGTACCAGTACAAGTACCGGTTGGGGAGGCGCCTAAAGTCGGAGAGCCTGCTGGCCGACGCCTGGCACCACCGCAGCGACGCGTTCTCGAGCGTCTGCGCCCTGGCCGGCATCTCGGCGGCCCTGGTGCTCGGCCACGAGTGGCGGATCCTCGACCCCATCGCCGCCTTGGCGATCGTGCTGATTATTCTCGGCGTGGGCATCAAGGCGTTCTTCCGCACCGGCTCCGCCCTGATGGACGAGGCCGCCGACGCCGAGACCCTCGCCGCCATCCGCCGCGCCGCCCTGAGCGTCCCCGGTGTCAAGGACACCGAAAAACTGATGACCCGCCGCAGCGGTCTGGAGACCCACATGGAACTGCACGTGGAAGTGGACCCGGCCATGGCGGTGCGCGACGCTCACGAGGTCGCCCGCCGCGTCGAGGAAACCATCCGCCGCGGGGTCCCCGGCGCGACCCACGTCACCGTCCACATCGAGCCGTACTACCCCGACGACCACTAGAAGAAAAAGTCAGGCTCTGTTTCTCCGGATAATCCGGCCTACTCGGTGGTCACCGTCAGGGTGTGCTTGACGGGCACGACGGCCTCGTGGACGGCCTTGACCAGGGCGTCGTATTCCTTCAGGGCTGTCGTCGGCCATCTGGCGTTCTTGGCCTCCGGCGTCCCGGCGGGCGCCATGCGGTTGGACTTGATGAGCCACGTCTCGTAGTTCTGCTTGGCGGCGATCTCGCCGTCCACCTTCTGGAAGGCCGCGCAGAACGGGTTGTCGAGGAACTCGGCGGCCAGGTTGATGCCCTGGGCCAGTTGCTCGGCCGTGAACGACTTCGATCCCGGCGCGCCGGGCCCCCACGCGACCCTGGCCTTGCCGCCCTTGAGACCCTTGACGATGAGCGTCAGGCGGTTTAGGTCCTCGTTGAAGGCGAAGAAGGGCAGGACGCTGCGCGTCGAGTCCGGGGATGCGCCGTCGCCGAAGAAGCAGAACGGGTAGCGGGTGCTCTCGAGTTCCACCTTGCCGCCCTTGGCCGAGAGGACCTTGTGCCCGCCGGTGGCGGTGGCCTTGCCGGCCGTGTCGATGGTGATGGTGCCGAGGTTGCCGTCGAACCCCATCGCTTTGAGGAAGGCGTAGGCCATGACGAGATGGCCGTTGGGCGCCGGGTGGACGCCGTCGCCGCCGCCGACGTGATAGTCTTCGCCGTAGGCGGCCTTGGCCTTCTTCATGACGTCTATCATGGCATCGTGGACGTTGGCGAAGGGCATGTCGGCGTTCTTGGCGAGGTCGCGGGCGATGTCACGCAGGTGCGCCAGGTTGTCGTTGTACACGTCGGCCTGGCCGCGCCACGTCTTCGTGTCGACCGCGCCGGGCGAACCCACGACGACCGTCGCACCGGCCTCTCGGGCGGCGTCGAGGATCCGCTGCATCTGCGCCCGGTACTCATTGCCGATCCCTTCCTCATACGCCCGGTACTGGCCGTCGTTCATGCCGTAGCAGGTGGTGATGACGTCGGGCTTGAAGGGGAAGAGGTCCTGGTCCATGCGCCCGACGAAGCCGCCGGCCGTCTCGCCGCCCCAGCCCAACTGGAAGACCCAGAGGTCGAGTTGCGGCACGCACATCGTGAGGTAATCCTCGATGAGCTTCGAGTACTGCTTCTGCTCGGTGATCGAGTCGCCGACGACAATGACGCGGTCGCCCTTTTCGACGACGGCCTTGGCGAACGCGGGGACGGACGCTGCCAGGAGGGCCGGTACGAGGATGAGAGCGGCCAGACGGACCAGACGCGACAACGGACGGGCGGACGTGAGCATTTACGGTCTCCTTTCTCCAAGGGTTCGATCGTTCCTGGGTCGGGTCGCGGCGCGGCCCGGCCGTTCGGATGCGGCCGCTACTTGATCTCGCGGAGGCGGTAGTTCGGCCTGCCCAGGCCGAGCGCCTCGAGCCGATCAACCTGGCCGTACGGGTCCTTGCCGTGCACACGCTCGAACAGGTGCCGCCCGGGGAGGGCGAGGGCCTTGTGGCCCTTCGGGAGGCTCCCCGGCAGAGGGTCGCCCTCGCGCGTCAGGTCCAGGCTCGCCTTCTCGACCGCCGCGATGTCCGTCGAGGCGACGATGCCGACGTCCGGGACGAGCGGCCGCATCGAGAAGCCCCAGCAGTCGCACATGAGGGTGATATTCGTGAGGACGTTGATGTGGAGGACCCGCCGCGGCTCGAACGTCCGCAGGACTTCCTTGGCCGCCAGCGCCAGGCCGTGCTGGAACGCCTTGAACCCGCTGCCGCGGATCTTGATGGCGCCCGTCGGGCAGACGAGCATGCAGTGCCGGCAATAAACGCAGTGGTGCCAGAAGATTTCGAGCCGGCCCTCTTTCCATTGGGCGGCGCCGCGCTCGCACGCCTTCACGCATTTCTTGCAGGCGATGCAGCGCTTGGCGTCCCAGGCGAGCCCGCCTTCCAGGTGGTGCAGGGCTCCGCGCGTCCGGTTCGTCACGCACCCCATGGCCAGGTTCTTGCACGCCCCGCCGTAGCCGCAGTCGCCGTGACCCTTGAAGTGGCTGAGGTTGACGAGGGCGTCCGCGTCCTCGATGTTGCCGCTCACCTCGACCGCACGGAGCGTTTTGTGGCGGACCTTGTGGGTGTAGAAGTAGCGGTCGGCGACGCCGGCCGCCCCGAAGACCGGGGCCCCGATCGCCTCCGCCGTGTAGCCGCGGGCCGCCGCGCCCCAGAACGTGCTCGACCCGTCGGTGACGAAGACGCGCTTCGCCCCCGCCTCCTGGATCTTCTCGACGAGCAGGCGGACGAAGAGCGGCGGGATGGTGGTGTACCCCAGTTGGTCGCCGACGTGCATCTTGAGGGCCACGACCGCGCCCGACGCGATGCGCTTCATCGGCAACCGCTCGAGCATCCGCTGGAACTTGGCTGGCAGGCTCGCTTCCGGGTCGTACTCGGCGACGTCGGCCGACGCGAACCAGACGTCGGCCGCTTTCCTCCGGACCGCCTTCCGCGATGTCTTCTTGCGTGCTTTGGTCTTGGCCAAGTGAACGTCCTCCCTTGCCGATCCCGTTGATGAAGAGTGCCCGGCAAGCGTGTTACTTTACGCGCTGGGCGGGAAATGTTCAAGCCTTCAGCTAACGCCTCTTTGTCAACTCCGCTCCTCGACAGGTAAGCGGAGGCGCGGTGGCCATTCTTGGCCA
>JBAUDW010000161.1:0-2990 GCA_049678285.1 Phycisphaerae bacterium | reverse complement strand
CAAGCCAATTAAGTTCTATGTCACCGGAACTCCACGGAACTCCAGGCGTCAAGGTGTGGAAGGTCCGGCCTTATTGCTTTCTTTCCTTTGGCTCTCGAGTTCGGAGGCGCGCTCTTGGGTGATTTCTTCAAGCCGCCGGCGGATCTGGTCAACCGTTTGATAGGGAAAGTATTTCGGGTTCCGGTACCACTTCCGCCGATAGAGTTGCTCGCCCTGAGCGTCCAGTTCGTTCGAGCGCACCAACTCCCCCGTCTTGGCGTCCCACGTCGTAATGCCCCATGCGCCCTCCGGCTTTGCCGGTGCCCGGTACTCCCAACACAGATACCGGTGACCCATGTAATGCAACATAAACAGGTACACCTCCTCTGGCTTGGGGGCGCTTCTCTGTCGCCGGACTTTCTTCCCGATCTTCCAGGCTTTCTCCTCGATCTCCTCGCGCCGAACAACGGGCGTATCCGAGGGCCCGCGAAGGACCTGCTGAAGCCACACCGAAGTGATGCTTCCGGTCGCGACTTCATACCGTACGTGCAAGGAACTATAATCATGGAGGTGCCCCGGGCCGACGGGCGCGGTCCAGCGAATGTTATATTCGTTATGGATTTTTCGCTTGCGGTCCAAGGTGAAGGCCTTTCGGCGTTCGGCGTCAGGAATGAGGCGCCGAAAGGCCACCTCGGCCTGGCGATGCGCCCACTCCAACGAAGGCGCCTCACCCTCCTTTCTGCTCGGGATCAATAGACGCTTACTGCGATTGAGCACGCTCTGCCACGGCATGGCGTCCGGGAAAGACAACTTGACTTCGACCGGGCCCTTGAACCTTACAAACGGCCCATAAGACGCCAGGGGCTCGATGTCCCAGACCTCGGCTTCAAGGTACTTGGCCAGTCGCCCCTCCATCTCCCCCCTCGGCGTGTCCGGACAGAGTCCGAGACAGAAGTCAATGGCCTTGGCCACCAGGTCCCTGCGAACAATCTCGGGGACCCGGATGGAGACCGCCTCCGGGAATTCGTGCTCTATCTCGGCCTCCGCTGGTGTCTCCGCGGCCTGCCCCGGCGGCGTGCCGCCGAGCACGCACATCGCCGCGAGCGCGCTCGCCGCGGCTGCAAGTCGCAAAGGTGTTCTCATGGACGATCTCCTTTTTCCGGGCCGTGGGCCTAATTGTCCTTTCGTCCGTATCGTGGCGGAAACAGTTTCTGATTCTGTGGGTTCGCCACTTTCCCGTCCCACTTCAGGTTGTCATACACATAATTGGCAGTCTCCTGATCAAAATCATCCACCAACTCGTCCCGCGCGCTCACTGCCGCCGCCTCCATTGTAGGATACGCTCCCGCCACCTTCACGAAAGACATCTCCAGGAAGTATTTCACCCAGAGGTGTCGAGCCGGGTATTGGGATTTGTCCCAGGAGAAAACGACGTCCACCCCCCGGTTTTTGAGGACCGTGGGGATGCTTTCCATGCCCTCCTTCTCCGGTTCACCGTATGTGTCACACCCGCCGGCGATGAACACGAAGACGTCGTCGAGGTCTTGATCTGTTATGCGGTCAGTCGCGTAGTACGATTGACGGTGGGCGGAGTCGTAGAGTTCTTGTTCCTTGCCGGCTACAGCCCCTTCACCGGTATTATAGGTTCCCACGTACCATCCTATGTGGCCCGTGCTCGCGTGGGTGCTGATCTCCACCAATGCCAACTTGTCCTCCCACTCCTGAATGGCTGCATCCCGGTCCAGGTTGCCATAGTCGGAGTCGCTGCCGGGATCCGTTCTGTCGTAGCCTTTCGCGTCGAACTCATTGGCGTTGAGCGTGTCGGCTGAACGATCCACCCCGGCCTTCCTGTTTCGCGAGCCAATCGTCTCATCCCAAAACTTCCGGACTCCGTAGCCGCGGAAGAGGCGAAGATCAAACGTATTGCCGTCGGCCACGATGACGTCGCCGGGCACAACCAGCGCCCCGCCGCACGCGACGGGCCGGTTGACGGACTCCAGTTCAATCCGCCCGGGGCGTATGCCGCGGCCGGGATGCCTGTAGTACAGCGGCACCTTCTCGGCGGCAATCTCGTCGGTGTCGCGGGCGGTGGTGTTCGTCACGACGCCCACGCAGCCTTTGAGTTTCCAGCCGAGGATATTGTTGGAGCCGACAGGCCCCACATCGGCGCCCTCGGCCCCGTCGATGACCACGACCGTGCCCTTGCGGAGGATCTCCGCAAAGGTCTCGGGTGCAATCTCCTGGTACCACTGGTCCACCCACTTGTCGAACTCGGCCTCCGGCCGCAGGCCGGCCGGCGGCTTGTTCGCGGGCACGTAGCGGGCGGTGACCGCGATGCCGCAGATGCGGTGGGCGTAGTGCTCGGTGTCGCGCCACAGGGGCCCGATCTGGGGCGACATGAGGCCGATGTCCTGGAGGCCCACGGCGTCCATGCCGTCCACCACGTCGGCCACGCGCAGGCCCTTGAAGAGGTCGAGGACCTTCTGGTCCTCTTCCTCGGTGAAGGCGGGCGTGGGGATGAAGTTGTGCCCGGCGCGCAGGGCGGCCGGGTCGGGCTTGGCGGGGGAATCCGGCTTTGCGGCAGGGTCGGGCTTAGGCGCGGGCTCGGCCGCAGGGGCAAGCACGGGGAGCAGTTTGAGCACCGCACCCATAAGCATCATCACGGCAAGCAGCGACAGGGTCCTCTTCATGGCATGGCCTCCTTTAGCTTGTCCCCATGCGCTGGACAGTTTCCAGCCTGGAATAAGGTGGAACCGCCGCCATGGGTAACGTTCCCGCGGGTTCTGGGCGGGTTCTGGGGACACCATACTTAATCCCCCCTTCCTTTTGACCTGCCCCTATTCTTTGGTCCAGGGATTATGAGAGTCCGTCCCTTGCAAGTCCCGCTCCGACCGGTGCCGGCGTGCCTGCGGGGACGGAGGGAGCCGGAGGCGACCGCAGCCCCCGCAGGCCGGCGGCGTAGGCCGCCGGCGTCGCGTACCCCAACGCGCTGTGCGGCCGGTGGCGGTTGT
>JBAUDW010000160.1:0-14452 GCA_049678285.1 Phycisphaerae bacterium | reverse complement strand
CTTCGCAACCGCAGCGGGAACGTTACCCGTGGCGACGGTTCCACCTTATTCAAGGCTGGAAACTGTCCAGCGCATGGGGACAAGATAAGGAGACAGACCGATGAAACCCGAGAATCCGATCAATCGCCGTCAGTTCATGGCCGGCGCGGCGGCGGCGGCCGCCTTCACGATCGTGCCCCGGCACGTCCTGGGAGGGGCGGCCCACAAGCCGCCCAGCGAGAAACTCAACATCGCCGGCGTGGGCCTCAACAGCATGGGCGCCGGCGACGTCGCCAACTGCGTGTCGGAAAACATCGTCGCCCTGTGCGACGTGGACAAGAACGTCCTGGACCGCGAGGCCAAGAAGTACCCCAAGGCCCAACTCCACACCGACTTCCGCAAGATGCTCGAGACCCAGAAGGATATCGACGCCGTCATCGTGGCCACGCCCGACCACGGCCACGCGGTCGTCTCGATTATGGCGATGAAAATGGGCAAGCACCTCCACTGCCAGAAACCGCTGACCCACTCGGTGTACGAGGCCCGGCAGATGGCCAAGGTGGCCAAGGAGACCGGCGTCGCCACACAGATGGGCAACCAGGGCCAGGCGGGCGAAGAGGCGAGGCTCATCGCCGAGTACATCGCGTGCGGGGCCATCGGCACCGTCCGCGAGGTCCACGCCTGGTCGAACCGCAACCCCATGATCTCGCCGCGCGGCATCCCGAGGCCGAAGGATACGCCGCCCGTCCCGGCACACCTCGACTGGGACCTCTGGGTCGGCCCGGCGCCCGAGCGGCCGTATCACCCGTGCTACCACCCGTTCTCGTGGCGCGGCTGGTGGGACTTCGGCACGGGGTGCCTGGGCGACATCGGGTGCCACGAGCTCTCGCCCGTCTTCAAGGCCCTCAAACTTTCCGGCCACCCGACCACGATCGAGTCGTCGTCCTCGAACCACCAGATGTCCAAGGAAGTCGTCCGCGAGACGGCGCCGGTGGCCTCGATTACCCGCTGGACCTTCCCGGCCGACGGCGACCGCGCCCCCCTGACCATCACGTGGTGGGACGGCGGCCTGAAGCCTCCGCGGCCCGACGAACTGGAGGCCGGCCGCTCGTTCGGCGATGGCGACGGCGTCTACATCATCGGCGACAAGGGCAAAATGCTCGGTCACCGGCCCATTCCCGAGACGCGGGCCAAGGAAATCGGCAAGCCGCCGAAGATTCTCGATCGCTCGCCCGGCCATTACAAGGAGTGGATCGAGGCCTGCAAGGGCGGCAAACCGGCCGGCTCGAACTTTGTGGACCACGCCGCCCACCTGGCCGAGGTCGTCCTCCTGGGGAACATCGCCATCCGCACGGAAGAGAGGTTGTTGTGGGACGGCGAGAAGATGCAGTTCACGAACTGCGACGCCGCCAACGCCTACATCAACCCGCCGTATCGGAAGGGATGGAGCCTGTAATCGCCTCGCGGCCGCACGGTCGCCGGTCGGCAAGGCTGAGGCCGACGGCCGTGCGCGCCGGTTGCACACTCAGCCGCAGATGGACACAGATGCACTCAGGCCACTGCTCGGCCGCAGAGGAACACAGAGGCACTCAGATCATCGGTTGAGTGTGTGGGGTGGGAGTAAGGCACCCGCTCTACGACCACGACTTCGTGGTTCTGCTCAACTCGGTTCTGCGTTCATCCGCGTCCATCGGCGGTTCCCGCGGTTTCCTTGCGTGTGGAGGACGGGTCCAGGTGCGTGTCGAGCGTGCCACCATCCAGGGGGCACGCAACCTGAGGGCACGCCAATACGACGGCGCCACCCCCGCATTCCGCGCCGGCGCGTTACGCCTCCGGCAGGATCTTCCAGCCCATCGCGCCGGCCACGCGTGCGACGTTCCGGGCGGGTCTGCTCTGCCGAAAGGCCGACTCCACGCCCGCACCCTTCGAGCCGTGACGCTCGCCCGCGCCGCCCTTCGGTCCCGGCGCGCCGGGCTTCAGGGCGGTCCCGAGTCCCGACATGGTCGGGATCGAGGGGCCGCCGGGCGCGGCATCCGCCCCGGACACTTCCCGCCTCTGCCGGCGGCTTTCCCGCGGCCGGGTTCTTCTCGAATGCCATCCGAGTGACGCGGTTGGGACATACCTGTGTCACACGGAGCGGCGATGCGGTTCGCTTCGCGGGCGAAGGCGCGCTACGTTAGAGGAGGGACCGCGGCCAGGCGAGAACGGGACGCCACTCCGTCCGTGCCCGGCCAGGCGGTCGAAGGCGCGGGGAGCCGCCCCGGCGGGCGGGGTCCGACTCTGCTGCGCGGTTCCAGCACGCCGGGACCGTCATCGTGTTACGCAAGCGAGGGGCCAAACGATTCTGTCCGGAAGTGCGCGGCTGGGCGGCGCTGCGGCTGGTGGGAGCGGTACCGCCGGCGATTCGCGACGCGGTGGAAGAGGAGGCGCGATCGGCCGGTCGGGAGGGGAGTTTTCGGCGCGCGGCGCTGGCGATCGTGAGCCGGCCCGACGCCATCGCCTGGGCCCGGAGTCTGGCCGACCGGATTCCCGCGCTCGGGGTGTCGGCGGGGCCCGCGAGTATCGTGCGCCTGTGGGCGAGCGGCCTGATGCGTCCGGATGGAGCCCTGGCGCGGTATTGGCCTGACCTGGTGGGGTGCGTATGGGGCGTGGTGGGGCCGGCCCTGCGGATGGTGGGCCTGGAGACGCGGGGTCCGCGAGGGGAGGAGTTGCGGCACGAAGTGGCGTCGCCGCTCGCGTGGGTCTTCGTCGGGAGCCTGGCGGCCGGGCGGAAGGACCTGCGGCTGCTGGACGGCCGCGCGATGGAAGCGAACCGGCCCGACGGGCCGCCTTTCGGATGGGCGCCCGGCATGGATCCGCTGAGGCCCGTGCTCCGGTACCTCCTGCTGGACCAGGTGCCTCGGCGATTCCGGTCGCACGGATTTATGGCCAGCCCGCTGGCTCGGCTGCTGCGGGACCTTGGGCTGGCGCGGCCGCGCGTTTTCGTGTGCCGGCGGTGCCCGGTGTGCCGGGTGCTCTTTGCGGATGCGAGCGGGCCGAGGTGCTGTCCGCATTGCGGGAACGGGCTTGTCCTTTGCCGCCGCCCGCGTCTCGTCGCCTCGCCTTCCGGGCGGACGGACGGGAGCGGGGCGGAGGCGGCCGATGCGCTCCAAGCGGAGTCCGGGGTGGTGGCCCGATTCGGCGGGGAAGGGTGCGCGGGCCGCCTGGCGGTGCCGGAGCGGGCCGAGGCACGCCTTATTCGACGCCGGTGTCTCGACCGGGCCTCCGGGCTGTGGGCTCGTGCGGTTCAGAGCGGCCGACATGGGCTGGCGGCGACGGTCGTGCTGGGGGCCTTGGCGGACGTCCGTCCGCTGGCGGCGTTGGCCAATCGGCCGACGCCGCGGCGCGAATGGCTCGAGACGCTCGTCAGCGCCCTGGCCGAGGAACGCCTCGAACGGGAAGGGGTGGCAGCGCGGGCGAACGCGGCCTTGGAGACGGTGGCGTCGCGGCTGGGGCGTCGGCGACCGCCGGCGATAGCGGCCTCGTACGTCGGCGTGCTGGCGACGCGGTTCCGGCAGGCGGTCTTCCGCGGAAATCCATAATCCTGCAACGCCACTTGACCCTTTTGCGCGGTGGGTTCGCCGCCCCGTCATAACGCCGGGTGCGAAAGGGTGTCATCCCGACCGAGCGCAGCGAGCGGAGGGATCTCGCCGTGCGTTTTAAGGTTGTCATCCCGAGCGCAGCCGAGGGATCTCGCCTCGAATCCGTTTGCCTTTCGCCGCCTGCCACGCTGAAGTCCCACCGGGACGAAGCCGGGCCGCAATCAAAAATGCCGTCCCTCAGTCCCTCAGTCCCTCAGGGAGGCCGTTCCCCAATCCTCCCTCTGCGTCCCTTCGACTCGCTCCGCTCGCTCAGGGCAGGCCTCTGCCCCGGCGCGCCGGGGTTGAAGGCTGCGCAATTCCCATGCCAAAGACGCGGGAAAAAAGTTATTAACATAAAGGTATGCACATGGTATGGATGAAAAAAGTGCGAAAAAGGGCACAAAAACCGGTAAAAACCGCACCAAAAACGTGAAAAAACCCCCAAAAAAGTCAAAATTCGCGCTAGCCCATCTTACCAAAGGCACCCCTTCCGCCGAAAAATCCCCCCGGACGCCACCGCCAGGGCCGGTGGGTTCCCAAAAATCGCCCAAAAATCTCCCCTAAAACCTCCTCAAAAAAGTTATCCACAATCCCGGCCGGGCGACGGCCGTGAAGGAGGTGTCTGGGTGGCATGCCAAAGGGGCGGTTGGCTATTGAAAAACCGGTTGGGCGGGGTACAATGCATCCGTGCTGCGAATCGAGCGTGGGCAGTGAGGAGGCGTCAGATGGCACGGAAGCATTTGATGGGCTTGGTGTCGGTTCTGGTGATCGGGGGCCTGCTGGCGTGGGCGTTTGCCGGGGCCGTCCCGGACAAGAGCGCCGACGACAAGATCTTCGGGGAGTACGACCGATTCATCGAGATCCTGCGGGTGGTCCAGAAGCAGTACGTCCGGGACGTGGACGCGCACGAGATGTTCAAGGACGCGATCCGGGGGATGTTGGGCGGCCTGGACCCGTTCTCCGACTACGTTCCGGAGGAGGAGGCGGACGAGTTCAACAAGATGACGCGCGGGAAGTTCGGCGGCATCGGGATCCAGATTGGGATGATGCGGGGCGTGCTGATGGTCATCAGCCCGCTGGAGGATACGCCGGCGTTCGAGGCCGGCGTGCAGGCGGGCGACGTCATCGTGGAGATCAACGGCAAGACGGCGGACGGCATCACGCTGAACGACGCGGTCAAGATCCTGACCGGCGAACCGGGGACGCAGGTGACGATCAAGGTCCGCCGCCTGACGGGCGAGTTCGAGGACATCACCATCACGCGGGCCGTCATCGAGGTGCACACGGTGAAGGGCCCGAAGCGCGATGCCGAAAACCAGTGGGCGTGGATGCTCGACCCGGAGAGGAAGATTGCGTACGTGCGCCTGACGGGGTTCGTGGACAACTCGTCCGACGAACTGCGAGCGGTGCTCGAAAGGCTCGTGGCGGACGGGCTGAAGGGCCTCGTGCTGGACCTGCGGTTCAACCCGGGCGGGCAACTGCGTGTGGCGGTCGACGTGTGCGACCTGTTCATCTCCGAGGGCGTCATCGTCCAGACGAAGGGCCGGACCGTTCCCCCCTGGGAAGCGGTCGCCAAGAAGGAGGGGACCTTGCCTTACTTTCCGATGGTTGTCCTGGCGAACCCCTTCAGCGCCAGCGCGAGCGAGATCGTCGCGGGGTGTCTTCAGGACCACAACCGGGCGATCCTCGTCGGGGAGCGAACCTTCGGCAAAGGAAGCGTCCAGAACCTTATCCCGCTGGAGGGCGACAAGGCGATGCTGAAACTGACGACCAGCAAGTATTATTTGCCGAAGGGGCGCAGCATCCATCGCGAGGAAGACATGACCGACAAAGACGAGTGGGGCGTCGTGCCTGACATCCTGGTGCCGGTGAAACCGGAGGAATACGTCGCGGTCGTCCGTGCACGCCAGGAAGCCGACATCGTCCGCAACGACAAGGACGGAGCGGGCAAGGAAAGTCCGGCACCCGAGTCGGCTCCGCCGGCGCCCGAGTCGGCTCCGCCGGCACCCGAGTCGGCTCCGCCGGCCCCGGGTGAGGAGGGGCTTGAGGAGGAACTTCTGCCGCCGGTGCCCGGCGCCAAGCCAGCCGCCCTGGAAGCGGCCCCGCCCGGGACCGAGACCGACCGGCAATTGGAGCGGGCGCTCGACCTCCTGCGGAGCATGGACGTCATTGAGAAATATCTTAAGAAGGCCGCTTAGCCGCAGAGCCGGGAGCGCAGGCCCCAAGGCCGATGAAGATCCTGGGTATCGAAACCTCGTGCGACGAGACGTGCGCGGCGGTCGTTTCGGACGGCCGCCGCGTCCTTTCCAGCGTCGTCGCCACCCAGATTGAAATCCATCGGAAGTACGGCGGGGTGGTGCCGGAGATCGCCTCCCGGGCGCACCTCGAGGCGCTGGTGCCTGTCGTGGCGGAGGCGCTTCAGGAGGCCCGCACGGCGGCCGACGCCCTCGACGCCGTCGCCGTCGTCCACCGCCCCGGCCTCATCGGGTCGCTCCTCTTGGGTCTTGCGGCGGCGAAGACGCTGGCGTGGCTTCGCGGGGTTCCGCTCGTCGGCGTCAACCATATCGAGGGCCACATCTATGCGGCGTGTCTGGAGCGCGATGCGCTCCCGTTTCCGTGCGTCAGCCTGATCGTCTCCGGAGGCCACACGAGCCTTTATCGCTCCGAGGGCCCGGCCGAGCATCGGCTGCTCGGCGCGACGACGGACGACGCGGCCGGCGAAGCGTTCGACAAGGTCGCCAGCCTCCTAGGGCTCGAATATCCGGGCGGGCCGAGCGTCGACCGCGCGGCCGAGCGCGGAAACCCGAAGGCCGTTCAGTTCCCCCGCTCCTGGCTCGGGTCGGATTCGTTCGACTTCAGTTTCAGCGGCCTGAAAACGGCCGTCCTGTATCACGTGCGCGGCAAAGGGGCGGAGGCGAAGCGGCGCCAGACTTGCCTGTCGGACGAGGAAACGGCCGACGTCGCCGCCAGTTTCCAGGAAGCCGTCGTCGACGTTCTCGTGGGCAAGACCCTTCGCGCGGCGGAAGTGTCGGGCGTGGACCGGGTGATCGTGGGCGGAGGGGTGGCGGCGAATCGGCGTCTGCGCGCGCGGCTCCAGGAAGAAGCCGACCGCGCGGGGCTCGAGGTCCTCCTGCCGGCCATGCGATTCTGCACCGACAACGCCGCGATGGTCGCTGGGCTGGCGTATCATTACGCCCGTGCCGGCCGATTTGCCGACCTGGATCTCGAGGCGCGGGCCGGCTGACCGCCTGGGGCTCCCCGGCGGCGTGAAATCGCTTGCGGCGGGCGCGGGGCACCCTATAATCCAAGTCCCTTGGTGTTCTGGCGTGACCGGACGCGATCACGATCTGGCAGCAACCGGAGCGAAATCCTCGATGACCCGTCTCGCCGAACGGGCCGAACCGCGTCGCCCCGCCTGGATGACCTTGGCCAAGGTTCTTCTGGTCTTTGCCCTTCTGTACGGTTTTCTGGGCGGCATGACTATGATGGGGGAGGGTCTGAAAGGGCTCGGGGAAAATCCGGATTTCAACCCTTATCTGCCCTGCGGCGAGGGCAACATGCCCTACCGTGCGATCGTCTATGACATTTTCGCGCAGGCCGCCAATCCGCTTGTCGGCCTCTTTGTCGGCATCCTGGTGACGAGCATCTTCCAGAGTTCCTCGTTCACGGCCGCGTTCGTCGTCGCGTTGGTTGTGACGACGCCGCTCACGCTCCACCAGGCGATCTTCATCATCATGGGCATCAACATCGGCACGTGCATCACGAACGTGGGCGTCTCGTTCACGCAGATTCGCCGCTCGGATGAGTTTGAGCGGGCCTATGGCGCCGCCATCACCCACGAGATCTTCAACACGCTGACGGTCCTCGTGCTCTTTCCGATCGAGTGGATCGTCTGGCGAGTCACCGGCCGGGGCGTCCTGGAACGCATCGCAACCATCCTGGCCTCGAACTTCTACAGCGGGACGCCGGTCGGTCAGAAGCCGACCAATTTTCTCAAGGAGGGCGTCGCGCCGATGGTCGACGGTTTCACCTCGACCCTGCGCGACGGCCTGGGTCTCTCGTACAACTGGACCCACGTCCTTCTGGCCTTGCTGGGCGTCGTCTTTCTGTTCGTCGGGCTGATCGGTGTCACGAAGACGCTCCGCAGCCTCGTGCTGAAAGGCGTCGAGCGATTGTTCGACCGCGTGCTTTTTCGGAACGCGCTGACGGCATTCCTCATAGGCCTGATCCTGACGGGGACGGTTCAGTGTTCGAGTATCACGACGTCGCTCCTCGTGCCTCTCGTGGCCGCCGGTCTTCTGAGCATCGGGCAGGTCTACTTGTACACGCTCGGTGCGAACATCGGGACGACGGTGACGGCGCTGCTCGCCAGTTTTGCCACCAGCGCCGACACGCCTCACCTGGCGCAGGTCGGCATCGCGCTCGCGCTCAGCCATACCATGTTCAATGTCATAGGGGTAGGCATCTGGTACCCGCTTCGTCGCGTGCCGATCCGAATCGCCCATTGGCACGCACGGCAGGCGGCCCGCTCGAAACGCTATGCGGTCTTTCACGTGGTCGGCTTTTTCTTTGTCTTGCCGCTTCTTGTGATTTTGGGGTGTTGGCTGTTCCGATAGTCCTGCCTCCGGCTCCGCATGGCGAAATCGGTTGCCAGGGTGGCTCCAGACGCTATAATTCCGCTTTCTGACGGATCCGGGGTAACCCGGGCTTCGGGCCAAGGCCTGGGCGGAGCCGCCATTCCATGATCATGCCGAGCGAACGCGAGGAACCTCGCCAACCTCCCTGGAAGATCGCCGTCAAGGTCCTCCTGGTGCTCGTGCTGCTGTACTTTTTCCTCGGCGGCATGGCCATGATGGGTGATGGCCTGAAGGCGGTCGGCAAGAACCCCGACTACGACAAGCAGCATCCAGCCGAGGGGGTTCGCGAGTACCGCGATGCGGTTTACGAGGTCTTCAGGTATGCCGACAATCCCCTCGTGGGTCTTTTTGTCGGCATCCTGGCGACGAGCATCTTCCAAAGTTCCTCATTCACGACCTCCTTTGCGGTTTCGCTGGTCGTCGCGACGCCGCTCACGCTCCCCCAGGCCATCTTCATCATCATGGGCGCGAACATCGGCACCAGCGTCACGAACGTGAGCGTCTCCTTCACCCACATCCGCCGCCGCGACGAGTTCGAACGGGCCTACGGCGCCGCCATCGTCCACGACTTCTTCAACACCCTCTCCGTCCTCCTCCTCTTCCCGACGGAGTGGCTGGTCTGGCGGCTGACGGGGAAGGGCCTGCTCGAGCGGCTGGCGACCTGGATGGCCTCCGCCTTCTACTCCGGCGCGCCGACCGGCCAGAAACCCACCAACTTCCTGAAAGAGGCCGTCGAGCCGCTCGTCCAGGGCGTCGCGTGGCTGCTCGAAGGAGGTCTGGGCCTGGGACACGTCGCGGCCAGCATTACGCTGACGGTGCTCGGCGTGGTGTTCCTCTTCGCGGCGCTGCTGCTTCTGACGATGGTGCTGCGGAGCCTCGTCATGAAGCGCGTCGAACAGTTTTTCGACCGCGTCCTTTTCCGTAACGCGCTGACGGCGTATGTGGTGGGGCTGGTTCTGACGGCCACCGTCCAATCGTCGAGCATCACGACATCCCTGGCCGTCCCGTTAGCAGGGGCGGGCCTTCTGACCCTCCGCCAGATCTTCCCCTACACGCTCGGCGCCAACCTCGGGACGACCGCCACCGCGCTGATAGCCAGTTTTGCCACCAGCGCCGATACGCCCGCCCAGGCCCAGGTCGGCATCGCGCTGGTTTTCAGCCACATGCTCTTCAACGCCATCGGGTCCGTCGTCTGGTATCCGCTGAAGGTCGTTCCGATCGGCATGGCCAAGTGGTGGTCTCGGCAGGTGGCCCGGTCGCGGTACTTTGCCGTCCTCCACGTAACCTTGTTCTTTTTCGTGTTGCCGATCATCGTGATTGGGTTATATTGGCTCTTTGGATAGGCGTGCACAGGCGAGGGTGAAAACGATGCTGCGCGAACTGTTGGCGGCCTGGCGGGGCAAGGATGCCCTTGGCCAGATGTTCGAAGAATTCGACCGGATGCTCGCCGAGACCCACTGGATGTTCCAGCAGGCCGTCGAGGTCTTCTTCAGCCGCGTCGATTGGCAGGCCGTTCAGGACCCCCTCTACCAGCGCGACAAGGAGGTCAACCTGCTCGAGCAGTCCATCCGCTCGCAGATCGTCAAGCACCTGACGGTCCGCCCCGACGCGAATCTGGCCGCTTGCCTGGTGCTGATGAGCGTCGTCAAGGACGCCGAACGCATCGGCGACTACTGCAAGAACATCTTCGAGGTCGGCAAGTTCTACACGCGCGAGTTCACCACCCGACGCTACTTGGATCCCCTCGAGCGCATCCGCTCTCAGACGGAGGACCTGTTTCGCCTCACGAAGGAGGCCTTCAACCAGAGCGACATGGACAAGGCCCGAAAGGTCATCCAAACCTTCGGCCAGGTCGGCAAGGAATGCGAACTCGTGATTCGGCAACTCCTGCGCGAGCGCGACACCGTCCCCACCGACGAGGCCGTAGCCTATTCGCTCCTGGCGCGGCATCTGAAGCGCATCGGGGCGCACCTGGCGAACATCGCGACCGCCGTCGTCTCGCCGGTCCATCGGCTCGACTACGTTGACGAGCCCGAAGAACCCGAGTCCACCTGAGCCCTCTCGAGGACCTGACCTGTGGACGCGAAACGCCTGAGCGAATTGTTGAACGCCGTCGCCCAGGGCGCCCTCTCGCCCGACGAGGCCGCCGAACGCCTCCGCCACATGCCGTTCGAGGACCTCGGCTTCGCCAAACTCGACCACCATCGGGCCCTGCGGTGCGGCTTCCCCGAGGTCGTCTTCTGCCAGGGCAAAACCACCGAGCAGGTCCTCGCCATCGTCGGACGCCTCGCCGAGCGCGGGGCGACCGTCCTGGCGACCCGCGCGGGGCCGGACCTCTACGAGGCCGTCCGCGCCGCCCATCCCAAGGCCGTTTACCATGAAGCCGCCAGGGCCATCGTCCTCGCGCAGGAAGGCGAGTGCGACCGGCTCCCGGGCCGCGTGGCCGTCGTCTCCGCCGGCACCAGCGACCAGCCCGTCGCCGAGGAGGCCCGCGTGACGGCCGAATTCCTGGGCTGCCGCGTCGAAACGTTTTACGACGTCGGCGTCGCAGGGATTCATCGGTTGCTGGCCCACTCGAAGGCTCTCGCGGAGGCGTCCGTCGTGATCGTCGTTGCCGGCATGGAAGGGGCGCTCGCGAGCGTCGTCGGCGGCCTGGTGGACGTGCCGGTCATCGCCGTGCCGACGAGCGTCGGCTATGGGGCGTGTTTCGGCGGTCTCGCGCCGCTTCTGACGATGCTCAACAGTTGTGCCGCGGGCGTCGGCGTCGTCAACATTGACAACGGTTTCGGCGCCGGGTGCCTCGCCGCCATGATCCTCCGCAGCGCCGAACGACTGGCGGAAGAACGGAAATCGTGAAGCGCGTCCGTGACATTCCGAAACCGCCGGTCCGACCCGTGGATGCTCACAAGGGCACGGCCGGGCTGGTACTGGTCGTCGCGGGGAGCCGAGGCATGGCCGGCGCGGCCGCGCTCGTCGGTAACGGGGCCCTCCGCGCGGGCGCGGGCCTCGTCAGGATCGCGACGGCGGACGCGGCCCTCGATACGGTGGCAACCCTCGCCCCGTGCTGCACGACCGCCCCGTTGCCGGACGACGGCGCGTGCTTGCGGGCCGAGGCGGCCGAGAGAATCCTCGAACTCGCCGCCGACCAGGATGCCGTCGCTCTGGGTCCGGGCCTCGGCCGGACGCCCGCCGTCGGCTCCATCGTCCGGGCCGTTCTGGAAGGGCTTGAAATTCCGATCGTCCTCGATGCGGACGGCCTGAACGCCATTGCCGCGGACGCCGCCGAGACAATCGCCCGGGCGCGCAACGGCCTCATCCTGACGCCGCATCCGGGCGAGGCCGCACGCCTCCTGGGCACCACCGTCAAGGCGATTCAGGCGGACCGCGAGGCCGCGGCCGAACGCCTGGCTCGTCTCGGCGCCGTCGCCGTCCTCAAGGGGGCCGGCACTGTCGTCTGCGATGGCGAACGCCTCTACGTCAATGAGACGGGCAACCCCGGCATGGCGACCGCCGGCGCAGGCGACGTTCTGACGGGCATGATGGCCGCCTTCCTGGCTGCCGGGATGCCCATGTTCGAGGCCGCCGTCCTCGCCGTCTGGGCCCACGGGAGGGCGGGCGACCTGGCGGCCGAACGCCTCGGCATCTTGGGTCTTACCGCGATGGACCTGCTGGGTTGCGTTCCAGAGGCTCTACGCGTATAATCCTGCGCTTTTTCTGCACGGGATCGACGTTCGGGAGATGCGAATGGGAAAGACAAGAGCCAGGCCGACAACGAAGGCAAAACCGAAGCCGAAGCCGAGGAAGGCCGCACCGGCCGGGGAACTGTCGAAAGATGCGAAGGTCGGCTTGCTGCGCCGGATGATGGAAATCCGCGCGTTCGAGGACAAGGTCTTTGAACTCCTGGCGCGCAACATTCTCCAGGGCGCCAGCCACGTCTACGCCGGCCAGGAGGCCGTCGCCGTCGGCGCCTGCTCCGCCATCACCGAACGCGACTACGCCACGAGCACGCACCGCGGCCACGGCCACTGCATCGCGCTCGGCGCCGATCTGCGGCTCATGATGGCCGAACTCTGCGGCAAGGCGACCGGCTACTGCAAGGGCCGCGGTGGCTCTATGCACATCGCCGACGTCAAGAACCGCAACCTCGGCGCCACCGGCATCGTGGGCGGCAACATCCCCGTCGGAACCGGCGCGGGACTGGCCATCCAATTGCAGGGCAAGGACGCTGTCTGCCTGTGCTTCTTCGGCGACGGGGCTTCGAACACGGGCGGCTTCCACGAGTCGCTCAACATGGCCGGCAAGTGGAAACTGCCCGTCGTTTACATCTGCGAGAACAACCTGTACGGCATGAGCGTCGCGTTCGAGCGGGCGTGTGCGGTGGCCGACATCGCCGCCCGGGCCTGCGCCTACGCCATGCCGGGCGTGTGCGTGGACGGCCAGCGCGTGCTCCAGGTCCGCCAGGCCGTCCTCGAGGCCGCCGCACGGGCCCGCAAGGGCGATGGGCCGACCCTCATCGAGGCCAAGACGTACCGCTATCGCGGCCACTCGCGCAGCGACCCCCGCGTCTATCGCACGAAGGAAGAGGAAGCCTACTGGCACGAACGCGACCCTATCGTTCTGTTCAAGGCCGACCTCATCAAGGAAGGCACGCTGACAGAGAAGGCATTCCAGACCCTGCAGGCGGAAGTGGACAAGACTCTCGCCGAGGCCGAAAAGTTCGCCATCGAGGACAGCCCCTATCCCGACCCGTCCGAGGTGATGGATGACGTTTACGCCGGTTGGGTCGAGGGCGAACACGGCCTTGAGCGGCTCCCATAGGAAAGGGAAGACGAGCGATGCCGGTCATCATGTATCGTGAGGCTATTCGCGACGCCCTGGCCGAAGAGATGCGGCGGGATGAGCGCGTGTTTGTCATGGGCGAGGACGTGGCCATCTACGGCGGCGCGTACTCCGCAACCCAGGGACTCTGGGAAGAGTTCGGCGAAACTAGAGTCCGCGACACCGCCATCAGCGAGGCGGCCATCGCCGGCGCGGCAACGGGCGCCGCCATGTGCGGCATGAGGCCGGTGGCCGAGATCATGTACGTCGATTTCATGACCCTCGCGATGGACCAGTTCGTCAATCAGGCGGGCAAGAACCGCTACATGTTCGGCGGCAAGACGACGGTCCCGATGGTCCTTCGCACGGAGGGCGGGGCCGGCCGATGCATCGCCGCCCACCATTCGCAGAGCCTCGAAGCCTGGTTCACCCACGCCCCCGGCATCTTCGTCGTCATGCCCTCCACGCCCTACGACGCCAAGGGGTTGCTGAAGACCTGCATCCGCGACTCGAACCCCATCCTCTTCATCGAGCACAAGATGCTCTACAACACGAAGGGCGAGGTTCCGGCCGAGGAGTACCTCGTGCCGCTCGGCCAAGCCGCCGTCCGACGCTCTGGGTGCGACGTCACCATCGTCAGTTACTCGCGCATGGCTCTGCGGGCCGAAGAGGCCGGCAAGGCCCTGGCCGACTCTGGGATCAGCGCCGAGGTCATCGACCTGCGATGCCTGCGGCCGCTGGACATCGAGTGCATCCTTGCGTCCGTCCGCAAGACCGGCCGCCTGGTCGTCGCGTCGGAAGGCTACAAGAACTCGAACTTCGTCTGCGAGATCATCGCCCGCGTCCAGGAATTCGCCTTCGACGACCTGGATTCACCCGTCGAGCGGGTGTGTGCGGCCGACTGCCCCGTGCCGATGAGCCCCGTCCTCGAGGATGAGGCGATTCCCAGGGCCGACAAAATCGTCGCCGCCGCCAAACGAACCCTCGGCAAGGCGTAGCGCGCAAGGACGAACGTTTAGCCGTCGCCGGCACGGCGACGGCAGTGGCGGATGAGGTGCCTCCTATGATCCAGAAAGTCACGCTTCCGAAACTCGGCGAAACCGTCGAAAAGTCCACCATCGAACGCTGGGTCAAGAAAGAAGGCGACTCCGTCGCGACCGGCGACATCCTCTGCGAAATCACCACCGACAAGGCCACCCTCGAGGTCGAAAGTTACTACCGCGGCACGCTGCTGAAAATCCTCGCCCCGGAAGGCGTGGAACTCCCCGTCGGGGCCCTCATCGCCATCGTCGGCGACCCCGGTGAGAAGATACCGGCGTCGGTTCTCGCCGAGGCCGGCGCGGCCCCGGCGAAATCGGCCGCAAAGCGCGCGGCCGGGGCGGTGCCCTCCGCAGCGGC
>JBAUDW010000159.1:0-11506 GCA_049678285.1 Phycisphaerae bacterium | reverse complement strand
ACATAATCCCCGGACCAACCGTAACTGACGCCGTACCGTCGGCCCCTCTTTTGCCTTGACAATCCGGCTCCGCGGGCGACGATTGAACCGCGGCGGACAAGACCGCACGCTCAAGGAGACGTCATCCATGCGGAAGAAGCAAACAGCGGTTCTCGTCATCGACTGCGGAGCCACCAACATCCGGGCGGTCGCCATTAATAGCGCGGGCAAGACCCTCGCCCAGGCCGGCGAGGCCAACGAGCCCGTCCGCGAGCGCGGCGCCGGCAAGGGCTGGTTCATCTGGGACCTCGAGCGTCTCTGGAAGATCATCGGCGGACTCGCCCGCAAGGTCGTCCGACGGATCGGGGCCCCCTCCATCAAGGCCGTCACCGTTACCACCTGGGGCGCCGACGGCACGCTGGTGGACGAAAAGGGCCGGCTGACGCACCCCCTCATCGCCTGGCGCTGCGAACGGACCGCGCCGATCGCCGAGGCCGTCAGCCGCCGCATCGGACGACGGCGCCTTTTCGACGTCGCCGGCTACCCGGTCATCCACTTTAACACGATCTTCCGGATGGCGTGGCTTGCCGAGAACGCGCCGGACGCGCTTCGGAAGGCGTCCGCTTTTCTCATGACGCCGGGTCTCGTGAGCCTCAAACTCACCGGCCGGTGCTCCATCGACCCGACCATCGCCTCGACCGGCATGAACATGAACCTGGCGAAGCGCGACTGGTCGGACGAACTCCTTGCCGAGGTCGGGTTCCCCAGGCGACTCCTCCCGCGGTGGGTCGAGCCGGGCTCGATCATCGGCGAGGTGACGAAAGCGGCCGCCAAGGCGACCGGCCTTGCCGCCGGCACGCCCGTCGTCGCCGCGGGGCACGACACGCAGTTCGCCCTGATCGGCTCCGGCATCGCCCCGGGCGAGGCGGTGGTTTCGAGCGGCACGTGGGAGATCCTGATCGCGCGCAGCCCGCGCTTCACCCCGAACGACGCCTCCTTCGAGGGCGGCCTGCTCTACGAGTGCGATGCCGAGCCCGGACGCTGGAACCCCCAACTCCTGATGATGGGCTCCGGTGTCCTCGAATGGGTGGCCGGCCGATGGTACGGCGACATAGGTCAGCGCAAGGCCCGCTACGGCGTGATGATCGGCGAAGCGTCGGAGGAATCGCCCGGCTCGGGCGGCGTCGTCCTCTTGCCCTCGTTCGCCGGCACCGGACCGAACCAGCGCTACGGCACAAAAGGGACGCTCCTGGGCCTGACGCTTAATACGACCCGCGCGCAAGTGTACCGCGCCGCCCTCGAGGGCCTTGCCTTTCAACTGAAGGACGCCCTGGCCGTCTTCAAGACCGCGGCCGGCATCGAGCCGCAGGCCCTCCGTGTGGTCGGCGGCGGTGCGAAGAATCGTCTCTGGAACCAGATCCGCGCCGACGTCACGGGCCTGCCGGTCGTCGTCCCCGCCGAGACGGAAGCCACCGCCCTGGGGGCTGCGATCGTTGCTCTCGTCGGCGCCGGCGTTCATGCTTCGATTGACGAGGCGCGCGACGAAATCGACTTCGGCGAGACGCGCGTCGAACCGTCCCGCGCGGCCAGCGCTTACGCGGGTCTCTACGAGGTCTACAAGGGTCTTGCGCCGGCCCTCGCGCCGTTCTACCTGCGAGGCCGGTAGCCGAGCGATGGAGCGCTCGGCCCCCAAGGCGGCGTCCCTGGATGTTGATCGGGATCGCGGCGGGGCTTCTTCTATCTCTGGTAATCGGGGTTTCCCTGGCCGGAGCCGGTCTTTCCTCGCCGGGAGACGCGGGCACCGCCTCCATGGGGAGCGCAGGCCCCATAGTGCTTCCCGAGCCTGCGACGATGGCGTTTCTGGGCATCGGTCTGATGGGTCTTTTGCTGCTTCGTCGCCGCCACCGCTGAGCGCCCGGCAGGATTGGATGAACCGACGGGCGGCCATTCGGCCGCCTGTTTTCTTCACACCCCTTGCTTCAACCCCCGCGCGCCGAGCATCCGGCGGGGAAGCCCGCCGGCTAACCTCCCCGCGCCGCCTGCTGCTAGGCCGTCACCGCGCGGGCCGGTTCGCTCGCTTTTTGGGCGACGGCTTCGTATAATTGGCCGCAGAACCTGTCACAACCAGGCCTGAGGAAAGGAACCCGATGCGGCGACTCTATTCCACTCGGACGATGCTTCTCGGCCTGTTCTTGGTCGTCGGCTTCGCCCTGCCGGTGCGGGCCGCGATCACCAAGGGCCCGTACCTTCAGAACCCGTCGCCCAGGGCCGTCACCGTCCAGTGGGAAACCGACGAGCCCGGAGAGCCCGTCGTCCGGTTCTACCCAGCCGCCGAGGGATACCGCGGACCCATCCAGACCGCCGCGGGCAGAGTTCATGAGAAGGTCACGCTTGGCGTGACGCCGGAGGACCCCGGCTCGCCCGCCCCCGTCTTCTACCTCTACCGCGCGCGGCTCGAGAATCTGGCGCCGAACACCGAGTACCGTTACTGGGTGGAGAATGGCGTCGAGGGCAAAGGCGCCGTCGCCTCCGAGCCGAGGATATTCCGCACGTGGCCCGCAAAGCCCGAGCGCGTCACCTTCATCGCCTACGGTGATTCACGGTCCAATCCCGAGGCCCATCGCGCCGTCGCACGCAACTTCAATCGCCATAGCCCCGACTTCATCCTGCACACGGGCGACCTGGTGCAGAGCGGCGGGTCCTTTGAACAATGGGGTCCCCAATTCTTCCAACCGCTCGCCGATCTCCTCGACCACGTGCCGATGGTGATCGCCCGCGGAAACCATGAGGGCAAGGCCGACAACCTCCTCCGCTTCTTCGACATGCCGGGGGGACGCACCTGGTACTCCTTCGACTTGGGGCCCGTCCACGTCGTCGTCCTCGATTCCTACGAGGAAGGCAAGGCCGTTCTCGATTGGCTTGAAAAGGACCTCGCCGGCTCGACCGCGCCCTGGAAGATCGCCGCCTATCACGAGCCGACGTTCAACCTCGGAGGCCACCGGTCCGAAAAAGGCCGCAAGACGTTTCTCCCGCTCTTCGAAAAATACGGCGTGGACGTGGTCCTGACCGGCCACTCCCACCTCTACGAGCGGTTCTGTCCACTCCGCCGGGCGGGCGTCCCCGGCGCCCGGCCCATCACCTTTATCACGACGGGCGGCGGCGGGGCGAGACTTTACGTCGTCCGGCAACATCCGGTCCTCGCTGCCACCGCCGACGTCCACCACTACTGCATCTTTACCGTGGACGCCGAACGACTCTCCATGAAAGCCTTCACCGACGAGGGCCGGGAACTCGATGCCTTCACCGTTTCGAAAGCCGACGGCCGGTACGACGAGGCCTACCTGGCCCAGGCCCGGCCCATGGAAGCGGCGATCCTTGCCCAAGCGGCGGCGCGCCTGGGCCCGCCGGTGCTCGCCACGCTGCCAAGCGGCAGCGCTCCTGTTGCCGCCGTCCTGAAGGTGGATCTCCCGGGTCTCGGGCCTGAGATCGCCATCACGGTTCGCGTCGCGCACGCGTCGGCCGAAAGTTACGCGGCGGAGCCCGTCGCGCTGAAGATTTCGGCGGGCAAGTCCGCGGAGGTCCGCCTGCTCGTGCGCGCCCTCAAGCCGGTGGCGGCGGAAACGACGGGCAAGGGACAGGTTCTACGTCCACCGCTTCGTCTGGCGATATCCGTCAGCGCGGCGGGCTTCCAGGAAACCATCGAGAGTTCCGATGCCGTCCTGAAACCCCCCGTGCCGCCGAAATAGGCCGCGGCGAGTCTCGCTTGAGCCCGACGCCGCACGCGACTACGATAGCCCGCCATGAAGAAAATTAAGAAGTCACTGACGCCGAAAGTCGCCGTCCGCAAGGCCTGCATGCGCGACGTCGAGGCGATCCACGCCCTCATCACCGAGTTCGCCCGGCGCGATTCCATGCTCCCGCGCAGCCGGGCCGAACTCTACGATTCCCTGCGCGACTACCAGGTGGCCGTCGTCGCCGGCCGCGTCGTCGGATGCGGTGCGCTGGTCATCGCGTGGGAAAACCTTGGCGAGATCCGCAGCCTCGCTGTCGCCGAAGAGTTTCAGCGCAAAGGCATCGGCGGCCGATTGATAGAGGCGTGCCTCGCCGAGGCCCGGCGCCTCGGCATCAATCGCGTCTTCGCCCTGACGAACAATCCCGCCTTTTTCAAGCGCCTCGGCTTCGTGCCCGTCGCCAAGGAAACCCTGCCCCACAAGATCTGGGCCGACTGCATCAAGTGCCCCAAGTTCCCCGATTGCGACGAAGAAGCCGTGGCGATTGACTTGGCGTAATGCACCCCACGCGCTGATCGGCGGGCCGCCTGCGGTTTGATGCGCGCTCGCCGCTAAGCGGCAAGCCGCTTGCACTCTGGCGCGTGTTGTCCGCGTGCGGCTCAGCGAGTGAATTGCGGGGAACCGTATCTCGTGGGGGGAGCCTTACGCGCTTTCGCGGAGCGGCTCGGCCTGGGCGAGGAGCGGCACTTCGCCGCGCACGACTGCCTCGGTCACTCGGCCGCTTGATAAATCGCCGGCCGATACCGCGGCTTAGGGATGGGTTTGCCGGCCTCGCGGGCCGCCTCGAGCCACGCACCCTTCGCCTTCTCCAGTTCTGCGAGCGCCTCCTCCGGCGTGTGCCCGAAAGCGGAACACGCTTCCAGGTCCGGGATATCCGCGATGTAGCCCCCGTCCTCGTCGCTGTAGAAGATGTTAATGTGGTAGTCGCTCATTTCTCCTCCTTCAACTGCATATTATACCGTTCGACGAGGCGAAGGAACTGGCGAATCTGGTACGGTTTTGCCTGCCCCTGCACCTCCTGCAAGTTGACCAGTTCCGGGATGTCGGGGTGCGAGTAGATGCGGTGACTTCCCCTGGTTCGCCGAAGGACGAAGCCGAACCCCTCGACCAAGTTCGCCATGTCCTGGAACCCGACGTTTTGCAGCGCGCCGGATGCCACTCGCTTCAGCAATCTCTTCCGGTTCATCCCGACCTCTCAAGGCCGTGCCGTCTGAGTTTCATCCGCCGGGTCCCGCCGTGCGGCGTGCCTTACGCGCTTTCGCGGAGCGGCTCGGCCTGGGCGAGGAGCGGCACTTCGCCGCGCACGACCGCCTCGGTCACCGTATATCGGAAGCCTTTCGGCCGGTTCGGCAACTCGAACATCGGGTCCAGCATCAGGTTCTCGATGGTCGCCCTCAGGGCCCGCGCGCCCGTATTGCGCTTCATCGCTTGCCGCGCGATCTCCCGCAGCGCCTCGTCCGTGAACGCCAGTTCCGCCTCCTCCATCTCGAAGAACTTCTGGTACTGTTTCACGAGGGCGTTCTTCGGCTCCGTCAGGATGCTGCACAGCGCGTTCTCGTCGAGCGGCATCAGCGGCGTGATGATCGGCAGCCGGCCCACCATCTCCGGGATCATCCCGAAGGCGATCAGGTCTTCCGGGATCACCTGGTCCAGCACTTCCCGCTGCCGCTCCTGGCGGTCGCCGGTGCGGTGCTGGCCTTCCTGGAACCCGATCGTCGAGTGCCCGATTCGCCGCGCCGTGATCTCTTCCAGCCGCTCGAACGTCCCGCCGCAGATGAAAAGGATGTGCGTCGTGTCCAGCTGGATGTACTGCTGCTCGGGGTGTTTGCGGCCGCCCTGGGGCGGGATGTTTGCGATCGTTCCCTCGAGCATCTTCAGCAGCGCCTGCTGCACGCCTTCGCCCGAGACGTCGCGCGTGATGGAAACGTTCTGCATCGTCCGCCCGATCTTGTCGATCTCGTCGATGTAGAGGATGCCCTGCTGGGCCGACTCCAGGTTGTAGTCGGCCGCCTGCAGCAGTTTCAGCAGCAGGTTCTCGACGTCCTCGCCGACGTAGCCCGCCTCCGTCAGGGTCGTCGCGTCGCCGATGGCGAACGGCACGTTCAGAATGTGCGCCAGGCTCCGCGCAATCAGCGTCTTCCCGCACCCCGTCGGCCCGATCAACAGGAGGTTCGACTTCTCCACTTCCACCTCGTCGTCGCCCGTCTCCGTCATGCTCAGGCGCTTGTAATGGTTGTGCACCGCGACCGAGACGGCCTTCTTCGCGTGTTCCTGGCCGATGACGTAGAGGTCCAGGAAGTCCTTGATCTCGCGCGGCGTGGGGATTCGGCCGAGCGCCGTCCGCGGCCGGCGCGTCCGCCGGCGTTCCTCGCGCGCGGCCGAGTGCGCCACCTGCACGCAATCGATGCAGATGTACGCCCCGCGCGTGCCCTCGAACAGCGGCTCTCCTTCCGCCTGTCTCCGGCCGCAGAAACTGCACGTCGGGACCTGGCGCGGACCTTTGGATCCGCTGTTATCCTTGGCCATTCGACTCGCTCCTCCCCGGCCGCCCGTCTCGCCACGTCGAGTCGCCTGTGGCGACCGGGCCGCCTGATGGGTTTATCGGGCGTTCGGGGGACGTTTCTTCAGATTCAGCGGTTTTCGCCTTGATCGCCTCGGCATTCGCACCGCTGGCCGGCCTCGCGCCCGTCATTGTACCACGAATCCGCTCGTATTCCTCCTGGCTGATGTTGCCGGCGTCGCGCTGCCGCTGGAGCGTCGCGAGGTCCAGCCCGCCGGTGGCGTTTCCGCGCTTCTGTGCCCGCTGGCTCCAGTAGCGCACGACCGTCAGCACGAGAAACAGGGCCCACAGCGCCGCCACCGCCAGCACCGTGAACACCATCAGGCGGCCGAAGTCCGGCGACTCCAAGACGGGGTTGAGCGGCGCTTCCGCAACCGGCATAACTACGTCTCCGACGGGGCCGGTTTGGCAGTCGCGGGCGCGGCCGGCCCCTCGGCCTTCGGCTGCCGGCTCATCAGGTCCGCCAGCGCGTCCGGGGCCGGCTTCCCCTCAAACAGCACCGCGTACACCTCCTGCGTGATCGGCATCTCCACGCCGTGCTTCGCCGCCAGGGCCACCACGCTCCGCGTCGTCTCGACACCCTCGGGCTCCACGCGGCCCATTTCTGCGAGCACCTCTTCCAGGCGCCGCCCCCGGCCGATCTCTTCGCCCACGTGGTGGTTCCGGCTCAGGCTCGAGGCGCACGTCGTCACGAGGTCCCCGAGGCCCGCCAGACCCGCGAACGTCTCCGCCCTCGCCCCGAGCGCCGCCCCCAGCCGCGTCATCTCCACCAGGCCCCGCGTCACCAGGGCCGCCTTCGCGTTCGAACCCAGTTCCAGGCCGTCGCAGATCCCGGCGGCGATGGCCGTAATGTTCTTCAGCGCCCCACCCAACTCGACGCCTACCAGGTCGTCGTTCGTGTAGATTCGAAAATGCGGCGTCGCGAACGCGTTCCGGGCGGCCTCGGCGTCTTTCGGGTCGCGCGACGCCACCACCACCGTCGCCGGCAGCCCCGCCGCCACCTCGTGCGACAGGCACGGCCCTGAAAGGACCGCCAGGCGCCCGCCACGGCGGGTAAACTTCGGGCCCGTCACGGCCTCGACCACCTGGCTCGGCCGGAGCAGCGTTTCCCGCTCGATGCCCTTGACGACCGAGACGTATAGCGCGTCGGCGGGCAAGGCGTCCCGCACCCGCTCCAACATGCTCCGCAGATGCTTCGTCGGGACGGCAATCACCACGAGGTCCGCCCCCTCGCAGACCTCCCGCGCGTCGGTCGAGACTGCAAAGCCGTCCGGCAGGCGGAAACCGGGCAGGAACCGCTTGTTTTCGCGATCCCGGCGAATGTCGCGGGCATGTTCCTCGAACGCCGACCACATCCGCACCCGCCGGCCGTTCGACCCCAGGAGGATCGCGCTCAGCGTCCCCATCGCCCCGTCGCCGATGATGGCAGCGCGTGTGCCCATTCCGACCTTTCCTTTGCCCGTCGGTAGGCTATCGGGTTTGGATTGCGGTGTCCAGATAGTGGTAGAGCGTATCGCGGCGAATGGGAACGCGTCCGGCCCGGCGGATGGCGTCGGCCATCTCTTGGAGCGTCAGCGACTGGCCGTAACGTCCGCCCGCCGAACGCGTGATGCTCTCCGAAAAGAGCGTGCCCCCCAGGTCGTTCACGCCGTACGAAAACGCCTCCGTCGCCGCGTCCAGGCCTAGTTTGCACCATGAGGACTGCACGTTCCGAATCAGCCGACCGAAAAACAGCCGCGCCACGGCGTAATGTAGGAAGACGTCCTCCTTCGGGATCATCTCCTTGATGCCGCGGTCGTGGCCCAGCGGCGTATTATACGGGACGAAAACCAGGGGGACGTATTCCGTAAAGCCGCCCGTTTCCTGCTGCAAATCCCGCAGCAGTCGCAGGTGCCTGGCCACGTGCTCCGGCCGCTCGATGTGGCCGAAGAGGATCGTCGAGGTGCTCCGCAGGCCCATCGCGTGGGCCGTCCGGACGATTTCGAGCCACCGGGCCGTCGGGAGTTTCTCCGGGCAGATGGCCTCCCGCACTTCGTCCACGAGGATTTCCGCCGCCGTCCCGCACAGGCTCCCGTACCCCGCTTCGACGAGTTTCCCGAACGCCTCGCGGATCTCCAGGCCCGCCCGCCCGGCGTAGTAGTCCACCTCCATCGGGCTGAGGGCGTGGATGTGAATGTGCGGATGCGCCTCCTCGACCGCCGCAAAAAGGTCGAGGAGGTAATCGAACGTCACCTCCGGATTGAGGCCGCCCACCATGCAGACCTCGTCCAGTCCCGGCGGGTCGCCCGCCAGGCGGACCACTTCCTCCCGGCTCATGATGAACGCTTCCGGCGCGCCCGGCTGGACGCTGTAGGCGCAGAACGCGCACTCCGCCTCGCAGGCGTTCGTAAAGTTGATGTTGCGGTTGAAGACGTACGAGACCCTGAGGCCGTTCAACTCCCGGTTCAGGCGGTCGGCCGCCTCGTAAACGGGCCGGCGCGCCTCGCCCCTCGGCAAGCGCAGCAGCGCGGCCGCATCCTCCTCCGAGACCAGGTCGCCGTCGAACGGTTTCTTGAGGATCGGCTTAAGGTCCATTGCCTGTGCTGCCTTACGAGGACGCATTCGCCTCGCCACGTCGAGTCGCCTGCGGCGACCGGGGGCTTTCTGTCGGCAAGGGCCGCTGCGTGCGGGACGGTCGCCGAGTCCGAGGGGGGCGTCTCGCCTGGTCGAGTCGCCCGTACTAATGGCGACCGGAGGCTTCCTCCTTGAAGTATATCGCCGCAGGCGAGAGCGGTCAATGCGATGTTTAGCCGCCCCGCCCGCCCCAGCCTTCGCCCTTTGGGCTACGGCGGGCGGCTAAATGTGCGCGACTTATGGCAACCGGCGATTGTGGATAACTTTTTGGAGGGAGTTTTGGGGGTGGATTTTGGGCGATTTTTGGGAACCCATAGGCCCTGGCGCTGGCGTCCGGGGGGTTTTTTCTCCCAAAGACCCCCGAATGGTAAGATGGGCTAGCGCGAATTTAGTGCCTTTTTCGACTTTTTTCACGTTTTTGGACCGGTTTTTACCGGTTTTTGTGCCCTACTTCGCACTTTTTCCATCCATGTCATGTGCATACCTTTATGTGCATAACTTCCCGCGGACGCGCGTAAGTCGCAATCGGGGATGTGGCATTCGGGGTCGGCGGGAAAATCTCGCATTTGACAAAGAAACAGCATTGGACGGCCAGGGACGGGTGAGGCAACGCGGAACGCGGAATGCGGAACGCGGAACAAACGGCGAAACGGCAAAGACCGCGTGCCGTCACGTTTAGCCGCGAGCCGAAGGCGAGCGGGCGCCGTTGGGGGGGTGGCGGCCCGCCCCGCCACAGGCGGGCAAGCTTCGCCGAGGCTACGGCGGGTGGAGGAAAATCTCGCATTTGACAAAGAAACAGCATTGGACGGCCAGTACCTGGGTTCCTGCCCTGTAGTATGACACTACAGGGCCTGAGTGCCTGAGTTCAAGTTTCGCTCTTATGCGGCCAGGGAACAGAGGTCCACGAGCGACAGGAACGCCGTCACTCGGTCCATTGCCTCAGCCGCCAATAATCGGTTCCGCTGGCGGGTTCGCGGACGAGTTGGAAGGTTCCGTCGGCCTTTTCGCCGGCAAGGCGGATGCGGATTTCGTCGGCCGAGGGGACGAGCGACGGGTCCGTCGGCTCGAACCATTCGAGAGAGCCGCGGTCGTGGATGCGGCACCAGCCGCGGCCTCCGGAGATTTCGCCCTCGTACTCGAGGTACGCCAGGCGATGGTCCCCGAGGTGGTGGACCGTGCAGGGCAGTTTCTCCGCGGCGTCGGGCGGCACGGGACATGAGAAGGTCGCAAGCGCCTGGCCCGCTTCGAGCATCAAATCAAAGTGCCAATCGTCTTCGGACCGAAAATGTTGCTGCACCACGTATCGCGGCATGGGCGGTTCCTCCGTTCGCCTCCTTTTTCCCCTCTCCCCTTGTGGGAGAGGGTAGGGTGAGGGGGCACGCCGTGTGGCACGGCCGGTCCCTTCGGCGTTGCTCAGGGCAAGCTTGCCCGGCCGTGCGCCTCACGCGCCGCGCATTGTGCCGTTCGCCACCCTCCTCGGCAACGTTTTTCGTGGTCGCTCGCCAATTGGCAGGGCGAAGACAAAACCCCCTCTCCCTGGATGGGAGAGGGAAGGGTGAGGGTGAACGCCGTCACTTCTCCTTGCCGTTCCCACCTTCGGCGAGCGCCTGCTAAATGCGCTCCAGCGCCCCTTGCAGATTCGTTAGAACATAGTTGTCCGGGAATCGGAGGACCCGGAACCCCTGGCTCGCAAGCCAAACGTCGCGCCGCTCATCATACACACGTTGGCCAGCGTGCTGACCACCGTCCAATTCCACAATCAGGCCTCCTTCGTGGCAAACGAAGTCGGGAATATAGGCCCCGACGGGTTCTTGGCGGCGAAACTTAAAGCCTGCGAAGCGGCGATTGCGCAGGTGCCGCCAGAGAAGCCGCTCGGCATCTGTGGAGCGATGGCGCAACTGGCGGGCAAAGTTTCTCTTGCCCATTGGTTCCCCCCTCACCCCAACCCTCTCCCACGGAGGGGAGAGGGAGGTTTGGTTTTTCTCTCCCTCGGCGGGCTTGCTTGCCCCGAGCCTGGTCGAGGGGCCCGCCGCGTATTATGCCGTTCAACCGCCGCGCCGGGTGTTGTGCATGATCTCGGTCAAGGTGTCGTTGATGCGAAACAGGACGATGAGCCATTCGCAATAGATGCGCATGACGGGCGGACCGAACACGACGGCCAGGATGCCGATGCCGATGAGTTCCGGCACCCGGTCGATGCGGGCGATGCCCACGAGAATCGCCCCGATGCCGCCCAGGATGCACGCGACGACGCCGACCCAGAACAGAATCTGAATGACGATGGGCGTCAGCATCTTGTCGCCACGGCGACTCGACTTGGCGAGCGGAAGGTCAGGAAGTCCCACATGGCGTTCCCCTTTCTGTTGAGGGTGATGTGACGGGGCCGATCGGCTCGGCCGCCGGCTCAACTGTAGGCGCCGCGGGGAAGGAGGGCAATCGTTTTCGCCGGTCCGAGGATGAAACGGTGTGGCTACGGATTTTGGCAGGGCCAGTCATCCTTGTCAGCCCCGGTAGGGGCGTATTGTTCTGTGCAACCGGGAACATGGTTGACACTTTAGACCGG
>JBAUDW010000158.1:0-3881 GCA_049678285.1 Phycisphaerae bacterium | reverse complement strand
GGCTCGCTGCGCTCGCCTCCTCGACCAAACCGGAACCTATGGGAACATTCGCCATGACCTTTTTCAACATACAAGGGGGGAAGAAACGACGAATAATGAATATCGAACAAGGAACCGTAGAACGCTGAAGGGAAAAGCCAAACGACCGGTCCCGGCGCGCCGGGATCGTTCCTTCATCCTTCTGCGGTTCGGCGTTCCTTGTTCATCATTCGTCGTTTGTCCTCCCTCACCCTACCCTCTCCCACAAGGGGAGAGGGGGAAAAAGGCATGTTTTCAACAGAGCAAGAGGCGGGCCTAAGGCAGTCGCTTTTCGAGAAGGGCGGCTTCGGTTTCCTTGGTCCACCGGTCGTCGGCGGTGAGTTCCTCGACGGGCGTCAGCGGCATCTCGATTTGCGGGTAGATGACGATCCGGCCCGGGTACGTGCCGGCGTGGGTGTGATGGATGGCGTCCTTGGCGGCATCGAGGCCGCCGATGCACGCGACCGAGTTGTTCGGGTCGATGCGCTCCGCGGCCGCGTCGTCCAGCGCGCGGCGCAGCGCCTCGATCGGCGACCCGCTCGTCGCGAGCATCGTCCACGCGCCGTAGTGCATGTCGTTCAGGTTCAGCCGCATCCACGCCTTCTCGCGGCTCTCGAAGCCCGCGAACATGTTCAGGTAGCCCTCGTGGGCGAGGTACTGAAGGGCCTCTTCGGCGGCCTTGGCCACGGGCGCCAGGACCAGGATGTCGTCCGCCCCCTGCTTCGCGAGGACCGTCTCGATGGGTTGTTTCGCCAGGTTCACGAGGACCAGTTCGACGCCCTTTTTCTCGGCGAGCGGCCCGAGGCTCCGGCGGACCTTCTCGAGGCGGTCCTCTTTCATCTCGGAGACGATGATCCGGGCCGCCCCGTCCTGGATGCCTTTCTCGACGTGCATCAGGCCGAGAGGCCCGGCCCCGACGTACCAGGCCGTCCCGCCCGGCTTGACGCTTTGCGTCTCGCGATGGTGGTGGTAGGCGTGATAGACGCAGGCCCACGGCTCGGCGAGGGCGGCCTGCGAGTAGCCGAGGCGCGGGGCGATCTTCAGCAAGTATCCGCCCGCGTGGATGACGGGTGAGATCGTCTGGTACTGCTGCTGGGCCCCGCGCAGTTTGTAGCCGTAGCAGATGTTTTCGTCGCCCACGTAGATGTCGGCCTGGACGGCGTAGCGTTCGCCGACGCCGTATTTCTTCGCCAGCGCCTTGCCGACGCCTACGACCGTCAGCGACACCTCGTGGCCCGGCACGGTCGGGTCGCTGGCGAGGTTTTTGCCGCGCATCCGCGTGTGCGATTCGCCCTGCGAGATCATCTTCCAATCGCTCGCGCAGACGCCGACCGCGTCGATGCGCACGAGGAGTTCGTCGGCCCCTGGCGCCGGCATCGGCATCTCTTCCAGGCGAAGATTCTCCAGGCCCGCGCCGTAAAGGTTCCACGCGCGGCTGGTCTTGGGAATGCGATACGAACCGGCGACTCGGGCGTAATCGTCCAATCGGCTCAAAGCCAGGCTCCTTCCATCAGCGGACGAACACCTGTCCGGCGTCGCAGACGATCACCTGGCCGGTGATGACGCGAGCGGCGTCGGAGGCGAGCCAGACCACGACGCCCGCCACGTCCTCCGGCTGGATCTCGATGCCCAGCGCCGTCAGGCCGACGTAGTACGGGATGACCTCTTCGGGTTTGATGCCTCGCTTCTTCGCCGCCTCCTTGATGTAATCGGGGTTCCAGATCTTGGAACCCTTGAAGACGTTGCCGGGGGCGACGGCGTTGACGCGGATGCCGGCGGGTCCGAGTTCCAGGGCCCAGCCGCGCGCGAGGTGGATTTCGCCGGCCTTCGTCGCGTTGTAGGCTGAGTTGTTCTTCGACGCCTCCAGCCCGCTCTTCGAGGAAACCAGGATGATGCTCCCTCCGCGGCCCTGCTTCGAGAGGACCCTCGCCGCCTCGCGCCCCGTGAGGAAGTAGCCGGTGAGGTTCACGTCCACGGCCTTGCGCCACGCCGCCACGGGGAAATCCACGAGCGGGTGGGCGGGGGCGAGGCCCGCGGCCGCCACGCAAATGTCCAGGCCCTTGAACGCCTCGACCGCCTTCTTGAACGCCGCCGCCACCTGCGTCTCGTCCGTGACGTCGGCGCGGACGGCGAGGCTCTGGTGCGGGGCGACCGCCTTCGCGATGGCCGCGTGGGTTTCCTCGGCCGCCTCCAGGTCGATGTCCACGAGGGCCACCCGCGCGCCCGCGCGGGCCAGGCCCTCGGCGATGCCGCGGCCAAGGCCGCTGCCGGCTCCCGTCACGAGCGCGACGCGGTCGGCCAGGACCTGCGGCGCGGCGGGCTGTTCGAACGACCCCGCTCCCCTTCGGGTCGCGGCTAACCGTTTCCCGCGGCCGGCTCGACGGCTGGTCTTACTCATCTTTTTTCTCCCATGCCCCGTCCTCGCCCGCCGCGTAGCCGAGCGACTCCAGCGCCTCGCGCCAGTACTCGGCCGAGGCCACGATGTCCGGCTCAATCGCCTCGATCCGCGTCCCCCGCGGATAGAGGACCTCCATCGCGATGACCGCCTCGCCGACCCCGCTGGAGGCCAGCGCCTCGATGCATCGGCGGGCGTCAATGATGCCGCGCTTATTATACTCCGGCGTGAAGGGCCAGTGTCGGCTCGCCTCGCGGTCGCACTGCTGCGCGTGGATGAGGACGATCCGGTTCGCGCCCCACGGTTCGGCCATCCAGGCGTACGGGTCCTTGTCGCGCGGCCCGTGCGTCGGGTCGTCGAAGACCGGGGCGGCGTGGCCGAGGTCCAGGTGCATGTGGAACGGCACGGGGCTGCGCGCGTTCAGTTCCTCGAGGATTCGGTGGCCGCGCTCGATGGTGTTCGGCTGAAGTTGCGGGCGGTGCATCTGCTCCAGGAAGATCGCTTCGAGGCCGGCGTCGGTGGCGTACTCGCCCACCTGCGCCAGGCCGTCGACCATCCGCCCGACGGCACGCTCGAAGTTCGTGTCGAGGTCGCGCTTGCTCAGGCAGTCGTAGTGGCCGGAGACGTAGCGCGCCCCGAGTTTCAGCGCCAGGTCGATGAACGCGCAGCACCAGGCGACGCCCTCGGCGCGCATGTCGGCGTAGGGGTGGCTCAGGAGGTTCATCAGGTACGACACGCGGGCCGTCGCCCCGCTCCAGACCTTCAGGCCGTGCGCCCGAATCGCCTCGCGCGTCGCCTGGAGGAACTCCGATTCTTTCTCGACGACTCGTCGGAAAAGGACGGGTTCCAGATGGTCCGCGAAGTACTCGAACTCCTTGAGGCCCGCGTGCTCGAGCACGCCCGCCCAGACCTCGGGCTCGGGGTAGTCTTCCGTCGTAAACCCGTTGTTGCCGATGATTCTAAACCGTGTCATGGCTCTCCTTGTCGCTGCCGGGGGATTCGGTTTCCTCGACGGCCGGCGTTTCATCCACGGCCTCAGTTTCTTCGAACGTTTCGATCTCGTCGGGCGTTTCAGCCTCACGGAGTTCCGATTCGTAATGGGCCCAACGGATCTTCGGGCGGCCCTCGTCGTCGATTTCGGCCGGGCTTTCGGCCGGCTCGTCGCGGAAAACGTGGATGCGTGGCTCGCCGGACCGCGGCGCCGGGCGGTCTTTGCGGGACCGGCCGGGCGGGCCGCTTCTTTCCGGCCGAGCGGAGCGTGCTCCGCCGGGCTTTCCCGGCGCGCCCTCGCGGGGACCTTGCGGCGGTCGGCGCGACGGACGGTGCTCGCCGGAGGAGGCTCGCCGCTCGCCGGGAAGCGTCTTCGGCGTGGGTGTCCTCCCCCCGCGCGGGCGGGCGCCTCTTGCCGGAGCGGCCTTGGCTGGGGCGGCCGGCGCCTCGGCGCCGGCGGCCGCCGCGGCCTTATTCG
>JBAUDW010000157.1:0-3672 GCA_049678285.1 Phycisphaerae bacterium | reverse complement strand
CCGCAAGGAGGCCGCTCGTCTCGACGCCGACCGGCGCCGGGGCGCCCGGCGCCTGGCCGCCCTCGCCCACTGCGTCCCGGCCATCCGGAAAGAGCGTGCGCGGCGCCAGAGCCAGGCCGACTGGACGGTGGCCTCGCGCAGCGGCCGGGGCGATGACCATCTTTACGCCCTCCAGGGCTGGGTTCCCGAGGAGCGGGCGGCGGACCTGTCCGCCGGCCTCGAAGCCGCTGGCCTCCCCGCCGCGGTCCGCTCCATGCCCCCTTCCAACGAGGAGGAGCCCCCGACGCTGGTGCGGTATCCCTGGTGGGCCAAGCCGATGGAGGGGTTGTTCAAGATCCTCGGCACCGTGCCGGGGTACCGCGAGTTAGACGTCTCGGCGGCCTTCATGATCGCCCTGCCGATCTTCTCGGCCATCCTCATCTCCGACGCCGGCTACGGCCTGCTCTACCTTCTGCTCCCGATCGTCCTGTACCGCCGTCTGGCGGCGAAGGGGGCCGCCGCCCTCGCCCAGTTGATCATCATCGTCGGCGCTTGCTCGGTCGTGTGGGGCCTTGTGACGGCCAGTTTCTTCGGGTTCGACCTCTGCGGCCTGATGGGCATCGAGAGGCCGCTGATCCGGGTCGACACGCAAGAGGCCAACATGACCTTGCTGATGCGGATCAGCTTCTGGCTGGCGGCAATCCACCTCAGTTGCGCGCACCTCTGGCTCGCGAAGAAAGCGTTTCCCCACCCCCGATTCCTCGGGGAACTGGGGTGGGCCACCTTCATCTGGGGCACGTTCGGCATCATCAAAATGCTGCTACTGAAGGACCCCTTCCTCGGAACGGTCTACCCATGGCTGCTCATCGTGGGGGGGGCGATGGCCGTCCTGTTCGCCAAGCCGAGCTGGAACCTGGCAAAAGCCGTGGGGATCGGCGTGGCCAAATTCCCCCTCTCGGCCATCGGAACCTTGGGCGATACGGTCAGTTACGTCCGGCTGATGGCCCTGGGCGTCGCGAGCACAGCCCTGGCCATCGCGTTCAACCAGATGGCCGCCGCTGTCCCCTGGCCCGCCTCGATCCCGATCTTGATTGTAGGCCACGCCCTGAACGTCGCCCTGTCGATCGTCGCCCTGCTGGCCCACGGCGTACGTCTGAACGTCCTGGAGTTCTCGAACAACCTGGGCATGCAATGGAGCGGTTACGCCTACGAACCTTTTAGCAAGCAACGCGTAAAGGAGGCCTGACCATGGACTGGAGCGTTTTCTTTGGACAGTTGGGAGTCGCCTTGGCGGTGGGGATGGCGGCCGTCGGGAGCGCCCTCGGGTGCGGCGCCGTGGGCCAATCGGCCGCCGGGGCTTGGGCCAAAGACGCCAAGGCCGGCAAGGGCCTCCGCTTTATCTACGTCATCCTCGTCAGCATGCCCATCACGCAGACGCTCTACGGCTTCATCGTGATGAGCCAGATGGCGCCCAAATTGAGCCTCGCCCCCCAGCACGCGGGCCTGCTCTTCGGCATCGGCCTGGCCACGGGCCTCGGCGAAATGCTCTCGGCCTGGATGCAGGGCGCCATCGGCGCCGCCGGGTGCCGGATGCTCAGCGACTCCGACGGCAAAGGCTTCGCCTTGGTCGTCATCGCCATGGGCATCGCCGAGACGGTCGGCGTCTTCACTTTCGTCTTCATGTTGAGCCTCATCAACCAGATCGGCGGCTGACCCGTGGCAGCGAGGGCGCCCCCCGCGGCCCCGACGCGGCGCGAACCCTTCAGGGGGCCGACGCGGCTGCCCCAGGGAGTTCTCCCGAGCGGATCGATTCCGGGACCTCGCGCGGGCCGCGGCCGAGCGCTCACACTTACGAACGCCCGCGATTGTGGATAACTTTTTGGCGCGAGTTTTGGGGGTGATTTTTGGGCGAATTTTGAAAGGCCACCGGCCTTGGCGCTGGCGTCCGGGGGGATTTTTCTCTTAAAGACCCCCGAATGGTAAGATGGGCTAGCGCGAATTTAGTGCTTTTTTCGACTTTTTTCACGTTTTTGGGGCGCTTTTTACCGGTTTTTGTGCCCTTTTTCGCACTTTTTCCATCCATGTCATGTGCATACCTTTATGTGCATAACTTCCGCCGGACGCACGTAAGTCGAAGTCGGGGGCGTGGCATTCGGGGTCGGCAGGCAAATCTCGCATTTGACAAAGAAACGGCCTTGGAAGGCCGGTGACTGGGTAACTGGGTAACTGGGGGGCATTTTCGCCCGCCACAGGCGGGTAAAATTGCGGCCCTCCTCCGCCCGCCGAGGCGGGCTACGGCGGGTCTCCGCTGCGCTCCGACGCGGCGGGGGAAAAGCAGGATAGGGGGGCGAAAATGGTCCAAGGTCCAAAGTCCAAGGTCCAATGCTGCAGCCTCAAGGCTCCAGCCCGCGGGCTCGACAGGCCGCGAGGCCTGGCGGCCTCAAGCCTGCCGTTGAAGCGTGTCGCCGGAATTTCCTCTGAAAAAGTAGCATGTCCCCTTTTCCCCTGTAGTTGTTATGCGTCCTACTTGCTCAGCTCTTCCAGGAACTCATTCAGCCTTGCCAAGCGCACATGAATTGCAAACCACAATGTTCTGTGTGGAATTGAAGATATCGCGGTCCCTACCATGGGCAGACCTGCGGCGTTTCCGAACCTGGCAACATAGGATTCATCAAGACTTGAGCGCAGGAAAGCTTCTGTCCTTTCAGCCCATTGATCCGCTTCCGCAACAGGCGGGGGCTCCGATTCGTTCGCACAGCGCCTTCTCAACTCAGTACCCTCGTTGATGAATTCTGCCAACTTCAGCCGGATAGACAGGCGAGCCGATCTTTCAGACTCGGCGTTAACTCTGGTATTATATGCCTGGAATACCCCCAGAAATACGCCAATCAATCCGATCAATATGAAGGTGAACAAAAAGGACTTCTTGCCTGGCTTACTGCGAGGTGGCCTTAAGACAATGACGATGCCAAGGGTAACCAGGGCCAATTGCGCGACACCCATCAGAATCGTAACAAGGATGTCCATGTCATGCTCCGTGTGTGTCTTGATTTTGTGGGGAGCCAATACTTATTTCGCCGAACGGCTTGGCGCAAGTCAGTGTTGGCGTCCCGCATTTCCCAGGTAGGCAATAATCCTCGCGCGAAGGCGTTCCAGGCAAGGCGCACGGGTCTGGCACTCCCAAATCACCATCACTCCCCAGCCAGCCCGCCGGAGTGCCCTATGAACCCGTTTGTCTCTCGCGGCGTTGCGCTGGAGTTTCGCAGTCCAATACTTGCGATGGGAGGATGGAATACGGCAATGGGCGCAGCCGTGCATATGCCAGAAGCAGCCGCTGACGTTGATGATTTTCCGGTATCGCGGAAACACGAGATCCGGCGTCCCCGGCAGCGTGCGAACGTGGAGGCGGTAACGGTAGCCCAGCGAGTGAACAAAACGCCGGACGATCAACTCTGGCGCAGTGTCCTTCGACTTGACGGCTGCCATAATGCGAGAACGCTCAGATTTGGTGAAGGTGTCCGCCACGATAAACTACTTGATCAGGATTCGAATGCCAGGGGTGCCAATGACCTGCCCCTATTCTTTGGTCCAGGGATTATGAGAGTCCGTCCCTTGCAAGTCCAGCTCCGACCGGTGCCGGCGTGCCTGCGGGGACGGAGGGAGCCGGAGGCGACCGCAGCCCCCGCAGGCCGG
>JBAUDW010000156.1:0-6853 GCA_049678285.1 Phycisphaerae bacterium | reverse complement strand
GGCCAAGAATGGCCACCGCGCTTTGCGCTAAGCCGCAAGCGGCGCGGCTAAAGGCACGCGCTCGCCGTCGGCTCGCGGCGAAACGTAAAGGCTAAGCCTACCGCTTCCACCCGCTGTAGTCGACGCGGATGAACAGGTCCTCGTCCAGGACGAGGATTTTCTCGAGTCGGAACAATTCCCCGTCGATCGGCAGATTCACGCGGATAGGCGTCGCGCCGGCGCCGGCTGTCTCCGCATCGGCCCTCGCCTGGGCCGCCTGCTGAATCGCCATCGCCGCCTGTTCCGCCTGGATGCCCGGCGCGCCGACCACGCCCACCAACTGCCGGAACGCCTTGACGACCGTCAGCGGGCTTTCGATGGCCGGCTCGTTCGACCACCCCTTCGTGTACTTGGCTTCCTTCGGCAGGTAGAGGTTGACCATCAGTTGCGTGATGGGTTCGCTGGCCTTGGGCAACCGGATGTCGAGCGTGCCGGAGGCCGGCGGCGCCTCGCCCTTCTCCACGTACACCACCTCCACGGGGAACGCGGCCAGACCGCTGGAGGCCCCCTCCGACCGCACGAGCGGCAGGAGGATGCGCCCCTGCTCGTCCTTCGCTGGGCGGACCGACCGGCCGCTCACGCTCGCCGACCACATTTCCGCGCCGGCCGGCAGCGTCAGGCGCAGGAACTGGTTCCGGTTGTTCCGGACGTTGTAGATGGCCTTGGTGATCCTCCGGCCGTCCAGCGTCTGCATCGTCGTCAAGACGGCGGAGTCCACGATCGTCACCAGGACCGTCACGTCCTCGTGCTTTTTGATGGCGAGCGGGATGTCGAAGTCCTCCGCCACGTAGCGGTACGCCAGCAAAATGGGCTGGTTCGTCATGCCGAGGAGTTCGGGCGGCAGTTCGCGGACGTCAATCGCCGTCGCACCCACGAGCGCCGGGCTCGACAGTTCCACGTTCGCCAGCGCCACCACGCCGATGTTGCCCTTCTCGCGCTCGACGCCGGAGGCGTGAAGCACCGGCAGCGAAACGCCGTCCGCCTGCACGTCGCCCGTCGCCTTCTCGTACACCACCTGGAGGGTGTATGCCCCGATCGCCTCATACGTCAACGAGACCGACAACTCCCCGTCCGCCACGCGCCAGTCGCGTACGCGGTTGCCCGTCACCTCCAGGATGCTCGCACCGGCCGGCACCTTCAGTTTCAGGACCCGGACGCCGGTGTGGAGGATGTTGTAGTCCACGCGTTGGCGGCAAATGAGGATGCCGTCGCCGACCGCCACGAGGGTTTTCGTTTCGGCATAGAGTTTCGGCGGGACCTTTTCGGCCTCGGGGATCGCCCGCTCCCAGGCGATCTGCAAGGGCGCGCCGGACGGGAGCGCGGCGGTCACGCGGGTTTCATTCTCGCCCTCGGTCTTCACGAGCGATTGCGCGTTCGCCACCGTGACGGTCACGGCCGCCTGCGGAACCGTGAGGTTGACGATCGAGGTGCCGGACGGCACGCGCGCGAACCCCGCCCTGTTAGAGCCGGCCGATTCCGTCACGGCCGTGGAGAACTTCACCTTGACCTCCAGCGCGCCCGTTCCGGCCGTGATCAACTCGTAATGCCCGCCCGAAAGCCTCAGGTACGCCCCCTCCGGAAGCGTCGCTTCCTCGACCGCCACCGACGCGGGCAACAGCGGCACCGTCTTCCACTCCTTTTCTTTCAGGATCCGGACGTGGAAGGTGGCGTCGAAGATCGCCCCGTCCTTCGTCAATTGGCCCTCGTACACCGCCGCCGTGATCGTCCAGTCCGTCGGCGGGGCCGCCACCGGCTCCTTCTTCTTCGTGATGCTCCATTCCAGCAGGGCCTTGAACTCCTGCCACGGGATCCGCAGTTTCGTCTTGTCCATCTGAACGTCCTCCATCTCGATGCCCAGGAGGTCCCGCACTTCCTCCCAGGAGAGGGTGAAGACGCCGGGCTCCTCGGCCGGACGGCCCTCCTCCCACTTCGTCACGTCCTTGAACGTCTCCCACGAGAGGATCACCCGCCCTTCCTCGTCCAGGGGGACTTCTTCGGGTTTTTTCTCCTGCGCGATCGCCGCCGGCCCTGCCGCCAGGAGCACCGCCACCCCCAACCACATCACCCACGTTCGCGTCCTCATCTCGCCTCTCCTTCCCAAGTGTACTGGGTAACCAATTCTACCACGTCTTCCGGTTCCAGCAGTGTTTTCTCGAACTTCACCGTGCGCCCGACGGCCGGAACCACCACCGCCGCCGGCACTCCGGGAAACTTCACCGGTTCCGCCTCGGCCGCCCAGTGACGCATCTCGCCCGCCTTCACCGCCGTCACGTAGGAACCGTTGTCCACCAGCAGGTAATCGTCGTGCCCCACCTGAATGTCGTTGCCGTTGTAATCAAACGTGTTCCCCAGGTCGCCCGCCCGCGCGAGGTCCACCACGGCGTTGTTCGCCAGGAGCGCCTGCGTCCCCACCACGGCGTCCTGATAAACGTCCCTCGCCGCGCCGGGCGGCGGAGCGTTGCGGTCCCGCTGCTCCAGGTCCATCAGGTTCAATAGCGCCCCCTCATCCACCACCGCGTACCGCACGCTGTTCGCACCCTCGACCCACTCGACGCCCGCCGCGCCGACCTGCCCGCCGGGCACGTACACGTTCCGCGACCCCACGGAAACCCGCTGGCCCCAATTCGCCCGCAGCCGGCCCAGTACCGCCTGCACCTGGCCCACGACGGCCGGGTCGTTCGGCACCTCCAGCGTCCCGTCGCTGAAACGGACGTTCTCGCTCGTAAGCCCCGCGCCCGTCATCGTCCCGGAACCCCGTCCCGGCGACACCATGGCCGCCTGCCCGTTCGTCAGGGTCACCGTGGGCGGCGCCCGCACGTCCTGCCGAAGCGTCCAATCGTAATTCAACCCAATGAACTCCGCCAGCCGGCGACCGTTCTCCACCCCTTCCGCGAGATCCCCCACGTCGAACCGCACCGTCTCCTGCCCCTTCTTCTGCTCCTGAATCTCCTCGAAGGCATCGGAGAACTCCGCGTGCAGTTCCGCGAGTTTGCCCACCTTTCCGAGGATCGGTACTGACGCGCCCGGCCGCGCCGGGACTCCGGTCGTGGCCTCCTGCCAGGGCGCCAGACCCTCCGTCTGCCCCTGCAGCCCCTTCAGGTTCTCCCGCCATCGCCGCGCGCTTTCGTTCCCCGGCTCCAGACGAGTAATCTCATCCACTGCCGCGACCGCGGCTTCCAGATCCCCCTGGCGCTGATAGACCCGCGCACGCGACCAGAGGTCATCCACCCGCTTGCCGCGTTCCCGGTCCGGCATGGCCGGTTTCGCGGCGGGGCTCGGCGGAGGCTGCTCGCTCGCTTTCCCGACCTCCGACCGCAAGGCGCTGATTCCGCTTCGCAGCCCCTCCGCGTCGGCGTCCAGCAGGTCCTTGTTGACCTCCACGATCCGTTCCGCGTTCGCCAGCGACTGAAGGGCCGTATTCCGTGCTTCCAGCGTCCGCCCCTCCTTGACGCGCCGTTCCGCCAGCGCCAGAAGGTCGCTCACGTTCGCCTTCACCTCTTGCCGCTGAAAGTCCCGCGCCGTCCGGACGTCCCGGACCATCGAGCCGGATCGGTCCACCACAGCCGCTGGCGCACCTTGCGGCGCCGCCGGTGCCTCCACTTCCATAGCCGCTGGCGCGCCTTCCAGCGCCGCCACGCGCACCGGCTTCTTTTCCGCCGGCGCCAGGGCGGCCACGTTCGCTGTTTTTTCCACCTCCGTCTGGAGGTTCGCCATCAATTGCTCGGCCTCGGCCAGGCGTCCCAGGCGTGCCAAGGTCGCTGTTTGTTTCGCGCCCGCTTTCAGGGCCTCGGTCCGCTGCTCCACCTTTTTGTCCAGGGCGAGCACCTTCGCCAGCGCCTCGGACGTCGGCTTCTTGTCCGCCGTCTCGCCGCCGAATCTTTCCTGGAGCGACTCCAGTTTCTCGACCTGCTTCTGAAGTTCAGCGACCTCCTCCGCTGCGCCGCCGCCCCCGCCTACACCCCCGACCTGGCCAGTGAAGACCGCCTTGCCCTGGGCCGACCCTGTCTTGCCGCCCGCCTGCTGCCTCGCAATGGCCGTCCCCAGTTCCACCTGGGCCGGCGCCTTCGCCGGCGTCGGCGTATACGTGAAGCCTCCGCTCGCCCTCACGCGCTCATCTCCCTCCACCAGGAAGTCGGTGATGGCCAGCGACCCGCCGCCCGCCTTGGTGAGTTTCTCCTTCGCCGACTCCAGCCGGTGCTGGAGTGCCTCGACCTCGGCCTCCTGCTTCCCGCGCTGCGCCTTGGACTCCGTGAGGAACCGCTCGGCCTCGCGGACCGTGGCGTGCTGCTCGCGCGATTCCTCGCCGCGGGACTGGAGTTCCTTTGACATCTCCGTCGCCACCTGGAACGCCGCCTCGGCCCGTTTCACATCCCCCGCCTGGGCCGCCTGCTGGCCCTGGGCCAGGAGTTCCTGCTGGCGCTCGAGCATCGTCACGTTGGCCATCTGCTGGGCCCGCTGGACCGCTTTCGTCGCCGCCCGCGCGCCCCGGTCGCCCTTGCCGCCTTCCTCCGCCTCGCCCATCGCGATCTTCACGTTCTCCAGGTACTTCTTGGCGTTGTACCCTTCGGTGGATTCCGGCGCGATCGTCGTCACCTGCTCGAACAGGTCCCGCGCCCGCGGGTTGTCCCCGGTCTCGTACGCCCGCACAGCCGCACGGTACCGGTTCTTCGCCTGGAGCACTTGTTCCTCAAGTTTCATCTGACGCCGCGACTCTTCCCGGTTCCTCAGAAGCACTGCATTGTACTTCGTTTGGTCCGCCATCACGAACAGGCCGCCGATCGCCTCCAGGATTCCCGGCCCTTTCGGCTTGGGCGGCTCCTTCGCCTCAGGCGGCGCCAGGTACCCCCGCCCGTACTCAAACTCCATCTCGGCCGTCTCGCTCGACCACGACGGCACCTTCCGAAGCGGCCCGCCCCACTCCTTCACCTTCATCCCCTCCGGCAGCATCAGCGCGCACCGCGCGTAGGCTATCGAAAGGTCGGTCCGCGGAAGCGCCGCGCGGAACTCGCCCTTGCGGTCCAGCGGCGGCGCGGCCATCACGTACACCAGTTCCACCGGGAAACTCACCAGGCCTGCCGTCGTCAGGACGCTCTTTTCCAGCGGCACGTAAACGCTCGTCCCCGGGCCGCGGGCCAGGTTCCGCTGCTTCTCCGACACCTGCGCGACGATCAGCGTCGCCCCCGCCGGCAGGTCCACCCGCATGTACTGCTTCGCCCGGTTCCGAACCTCGTAAATCACTTTCGTCATCACCCGCCCGTCCGGGCGGTAGAGGACCGTGTAGAGGGCCGAGTCGATCAGCGTCTCGCGGACCGGAAACTCCGCCAGCGCCACCAAATCGACCTGCGCCTCCCCGCCTCGACGGCCGGCGAGGCCGACGGGCCACGGCCCCGGCGCGAGGTTGTAGGCATAGACCGGCGGGGCCGCCAGGAGACCCCGCGTCTCTGCCGGCAGGTCATAAAGGGCCATCGGCTCAAGGGCCGCGTTCTCCATCTCCAGGAGCACCGCCCCGCTGCCGCCCGCGATCGCCAGCGTCCCGCCCGCCGGCCTCGCTCCCGCCACGCCGAACGCCGGCAGCGACATCCGCCCGGTGGCCGCCCGCGGCACCTCGAAGGAGACCGCCAGGCGCGTCCGCTGCGTAATCGCCCCGCGCAGGAACACGCGGGCCTGGGCCCCCTGGGTCTCGGCCTCGCGGACGTCGGGGCCCGTGATTTCGATGCGGTCGGCCCCCGGCGGGAGCGCGACCGCGAGTTCCTCCGCCTCGCCGCCCCACAGCCGAAGGTCCAGGATCGCGCGGACCTGGTGCACGCCGTCCGCCAGCGTCCAACCGACATGGGATTCCGATTCGATGCTGGCGGCCCGGCGGACGGGCGGCTGCGGACGCTGCCACTGGACGCTCAACTGGTCGCCCGGCACGAGGCCCACCGTGCCGTGCGTCCCGCCCGCGTCGCCCGCGGGTTCGACTCGCCTCGCTGCGAAGCGGGCAGGCCGCGAGGTCTGGCGACCGCGAGGCGTGGCCGCCTCCGCCCCGACGACAGGCATCGGCGACCGCGAGAAACGCACCTCCCACAGGCCGTCCGAGTCCACGGCCCCGACGGTCCACGCGGCCGGCGGCGTCGGCCACGAGGCGTTGAACCCGCCGCCGTTCTTCGCCGGTTTCACCGGCGCCTTCGCCACAACGCGGTATCGGCCGGGCTCGGGCGGATCCAGGTGGAACCAGCCGTCGTCGGCCTCGCGCAGTTCGACCGGCTTGCCGTCCAGCGTCACCTCGCTCCACGCGAGGACCTTCGGAAGGAGCGGAAGGGCCTTGGCCCCCTCGCCCGGCAGGAAGACGAGGTGGAACTCCGCTTCGAGTTTCGCGTCGTCGCCGGCGATGGAAACGCGGTACGTGACCCGCTCGATCCAGGAAACTTCGGGGGGCTGCGGCGGGACGGGAACCGCGCGCAGGTCCCGCACGTACGCCTCATAGACTTCGACGGGGATTTCGACCTGGACGCCCGGCCACTCGGGCTGGCGGCGAAGGAGTTCCCGGACCAGGTCCGGGCGCACGGATTCCCTGTCGGCCGCAGCCGTCGCCACAAGTACCAGCACCGCCGTCACTGCCAGCGCGCGCTTCATAGGTCTCCGCACCGAGTTGCCGGTGTTCACCTATTAGAGCATGCTCGCGCCCTGGCGGTTCCATAAAAAATCGCCCAACGCCGCCGGGGGGTGTGACTATTTTTTCCGGCATGACCCATTTCCGAAGGTTGGCGTTCTGTCGTCCGTGTAGCGCGGGGGTTCATCCCCCGCGCTGCCCATGCGGTCCCGGCGCGCCGGG
>JBAUDW010000155.1:0-2450 GCA_049678285.1 Phycisphaerae bacterium | reverse complement strand
CCGTCGAGGCGCTCGAGTCCCGGCGCGCCGGGATCGCCGACCGTCGCCACCAGGTCGTGCGCCACGAGTGCCTCGGTCTCGTCCTCGGGGATCGAGCCCATCATGAGGATCGGAAGGGCGATGCCCGCTTGCCGCAGCCGCACGCCCTCCTCGACCATCACGATGCCGAGCATGTCCACGCCGGCCGACTCCAGCGCCCGCGCGACCGGGACCATCCCGTGGCCGTACGCGTCGGCCTTGACGACGCCCAGGACCTTGATGCCGGGCGCGAGGAGCGTCCGCAGAGCGGCGAGGTTGTGGCGGATGGCGCCCAAGTTGACTTCGGCCCAGGTCGGTCGCGGCACGTTCAGTCCTCGGAGTTCTGCGCGGCAAGCGGCGTCGGCGCGCCGCCGCGCGGGATGGTTTCCTTCTAACCGGCCGGCGCGCCGGGGTCAAGCGGCCGGCCGTCGTCCGCGTCCGGTGCGGCGTGCGTCAACAGGTCCCCGAGTTCCGTCATCCCGAGAAAGCGGGCGACGGCGATGAACGCGACGGCGCCGACCGCCACGCCGCCGAAACACTGAACGGCGTAGAGAGGCCGGCCGGTCCAATCGAGGAGGGGGACGGCCCAATGGAGGACGGCCCAGACGGCGGCGCCCATGACGGCGGTGGCGAGGAGGGTGCGTGCGGCGCTCGCCGCCACGCCGCGCCAATCGAGCCCGGCCGACCGCCGGCTGAGGATCCGCGAGAGCACCACCGTTTGAAACACCGCCGACAGGACGGTCGCGAGCGCCAGTCCGCCCTCGGCCATCGGCCAGACGAGGATGAGGTTGCACACAAAGTTCAGGCCGGCGGCGAGCATGGCGATGCGCCGCGGCGTGCGGATGTTCTCCATCGCGTAGAACGTCCGGATCAGGATGTGGTTGACCGAGTACGACCAAAGGCCCAGGGCGTAGAGGCTGGCGACGCGCGCGGTCCGCTCGACGGCGTCGGGCATCTCGGCGAACCGACCGTGTTCGAACACCAGCCGGATAAAGGGCTCACAGACGAGGATGATGCCCAGGCCGGCGGGCAGGCCGATGAAGAGCGTCAGGCGCAGGGCGTGCGAGGCCGTCCGCGCCATTCCCGCCAGGTCCTTGCGCACCGCGTAGCGCGCGAGGACGGGGAAGATGACGGTCGCCAGGCCGATGCCGAACACCCCCAGCGGGAACTGGTAGATGAGCGGGCCGTAATAGAGGACCGACGCGGCCCCGGTCTTCATCGGGTACGCCACGCGCCACGGGCCGAGCGCAAAGGTTTCGGGTGCGGCCGCGGGGGCGTCGGCGGCAACGGGCGCCTCGGCCGACACGTTCGGGCTCAGCATGTTCGCGATGAGCGAATCCATGAAGACATTGATCTGGATGACGCCGACCGCCAGAATGACGGGCCCCAGGAGTCCGACGACGCGCCGGAGGCCCTCGTCGCTAGGGTTCCAGAGGGGACGGAACTCGAGACCCACCCGCCGCATGGCGGGCACCTGGACGGCGATCTCGACGACGCCGGCCAGGAGGATCGCCCCCGCGATGACGTAGACCTGGGTCGCGCGGTCGCCGGTCACCCAGAGGCCGGCGGCGACGGCCCCGCCGATGATGAACAGGTTCAGCAGAATGGGCGCGAGGGCGGGCATGACGAAGTGGCGGCAACAGTTGAGGGCGGCCTGAAGGAGCGCGACGAGACAGACGAAGATGGCGAAGGGGAAGAGGACGGCGGCCAGGCCGAAAATCAGATGCCACTTCGTTCCAGTTTCGGTAAGATACCGCAGCGCGAGAAGGACGCCGTCGACGACGAGGGTGATGGCAGCCAGGGTGGTGACGAGCGCGACGACGAGGAGGCTCATGAGTCGGCTGGCGGCCTTGGGTCCGCCCTTCTCAAGGTAGTCGGTGAAGACGGGGACGAAGGCGGCCGTCAGCGCGCCTTCGCCCAGCAGTTGCCTCAGGAGGTTGGGCATCCGGAACGCCATCGCGTAGGCGTCCATGACCGGGCCCGCGCCGAGGACATGGGCGAGGGCGGCGTCGCGGGCGAGGCCGGCCAGGCGCGACAGGACCGTCAGGCCGCTGACCTGTCGAAGGTGTTTTAGAAAAGAGGCCACGCGAGGGCTCCGCTCGCCTAGTCGAGTCGCCCGTGCTAATGGCGACCCGCGGCGGACTTGCCGCCCGCCGCGGCGGGCGGCCGACCCCGGCGCGCCGGGGTTGGAATCGGGGACGACCGTACGCTACTTTGTGACCGGCGACTTGTCAACGTGAAACACATGACGGATCTGGCGCCCGAGCATTATCCGATTCTCGTGACCGGCGCGGGCGGGCTTCTGGGCCACGCCCTGGGTCCGCGGCTCGCGCGGTCGGCCCCTTGTGCGGAGGGTCTGTGGCTGACGGATCTGGAGGCCTCGCCGCTCGCCACGTCGAGTCGCCTGTCGCCACGGCGACTCACCTGTGGAG
>JBAUDW010000154.1:0-1588 GCA_049678285.1 Phycisphaerae bacterium | reverse complement strand
ACATCGGCCCGTTGGAGGATGAGTTCGGCTGGTCGCGTGCGGAGGTGTCGCTCGGCTTCTCCGTCTCGCTGCTGATTGGCGGCTTGACGGGGCCGTTCGTCGGTAGATGGATCGACGCCCGCGGCCCAAGAGTGGCGATCGTCGTGGGCGCCGTCCTCACCGCCGCCACCTACGTCCTTCTCGCCACCACCTCGGAGCTATGGCAGTGGTACGCCTACAACTCGCTCAATGCCGTCTTCCGGCAGATGATGTTCTTCATCCCTTTTCAGGCGCTCATCTCTCGCTGGTTCGACCGCAGGCGCGGCACCGCTCTTGGAATCTTGGGCACAGGGTTTTCCCTGGGCGGCTTCGTTGTCGTGCCTCTGATGCGACTCGTCATCGATCAGGTTGGCTGGGATGGAGCCTTCATCTTCTCAGGCATCGCCGTTGCCGTAGTGTTCGTGCCGATCGGCTTGCTGCTGGTCCGCAATAGCCCCGCGGATGTGGGCGCCGTTCCCGACGGGGAACCGCCGACCAAGGATGAACCGTACCAGGCCCGGGCTCTGACAGGTCTCACGCTGGGACGGGCCCTGAGCACTCCACTCTTCTGGGTGCTGGCCTTTGCCATGATGCTGTTCTTCTACGGCCTGTTTGGCTGGCTGGTGCACATGGTGCCGTTCTACGAGTCGGTAGGCGTCTCCCGTGGTGTGGCGGCGGCGCTAGTCTCCATCGCGGCCGGCTTCGGCATCGTGACGCGATTAGCCTTCGGCCTGCTTGCCGACCGCATCCGGCGCATCGAGACGGCGGCAATGGGGATGCTTGCCTTCCTGATGGCTGGCGTGACGGCTCTGCTTCTGGACTCCGGGACGGCCGGAATCGTCGTGTTTATCGTGTTCTGGGTCGTAGGCAGCGGCGGCGGCCCATTGCTGGAGCCGTTGCTGCTGACTCGCGCCTTTGGGTTGGCCCACTTCGGGGCGATTCTCGGCGCCTTCATCGTGGTCGAAACGATCGGCTTCATCATAAGCCCAGCGCTGGCCGGCGTCATGTTCGATTCGACCGGCTCGTATGATTGGGTCCTCGTGATGTTCCTCGGCGCCTTCGCGGCATCCTTCGCTTTGTTCTACCTCGCCGCGCGGCTGCCGCATCCCGTTATTCCCCGGCCTGAACCGGCGCCCGCCACGAATGCCTATCCACCTGCGCCTCCCTCTAGTACCCCGGAGGGCAGTGCCTGAGGCCGGGCGTCTGGGCCGAGCGCCGCTTCCAGTGCGGACGAAGCCTTGAACGACCCGATGCTTGTAGAATAGCGAGCGGGGTGCCGGATCGGAAGTTGCCCTGCGCTAGGGCGAGGCAGGAGGCAGGCATTCATGAGCAACACTGACGTGCATCCGCTGATCCGACAGGGTCGCATCATGGTAATCCCCGGCGTCTACGACGTCCTCTCGGCCAAAATCGCCGAGAGGGCCGGCTTCCCAGCAGCCGTTCTCACGGGCTACGGCGTCTCGGCAAGCTACCTGGGCGAGCCCGACTTCGGCATCCTTACCCAGTCCGAGATGCTAGATGTGGCCCGGCGCGTGACCGCGGCCGTCAAGATCGGCGTCATCGTGGACGG
>JBAUDW010000153.1:0-3589 GCA_049678285.1 Phycisphaerae bacterium | reverse complement strand
GGTGGGGATGGACTACGCGACGCGCGAGGAGTGGAAGCGGCAGACGGAGCCGGTGCTGGCCGATGCGCAGCGCGTCCTCGTCCGCCTGGTGCTGGTGGATCGGGAGGAACAGCAGGCAGCGTTCGCGCGGGCGCGGGAACTGGCGCGGGACCTCGCGCTCTCGGAGCGTCTGGCCGACGCGCGGGCGGGAGCGAAGGCGGACGAGGCGGCGGAGTTGGACGTGCTGGGGCGGGCGTTCGCGCTGCTGGCGGATGGAAGGGAACTGGCGCCGGAACTCGTGGCGCAACTGGAGCAGGGGGATCTCTTGCGCCGGGCGGAGCGGCTGCGCGAGGGCCTGGCGCTGGCGCGCTGAAGCACGTCTGGGGTCGCATTCTCCAAGGCGATTTCCGTGGGGCCCAAAGACCGCTTGAAAGCAGGCGGGGGTCGGCGTACGATACGCCCCGGCCCAGGCTGCACGGGGGGGAATCCAGGAGACCAGGCGGATGACCAGACAGAACCCGACGGGCGGGCCCTGTAGTGAGAGATTCTCTCTACTACAGGGCGGGCGGGACCTCGACGCGCTGTACGAGGCGGTGGTTTCGTGGTTTGCGCCCGAGGTTCTGGAGGCCGTGGCCGGTCCGGCGGAAACGGAAACCGAGCGGATCGCGCGGGCGTGGCTGGCGAAGGGCGGGAAGCGTTGGCGGCCTTTCCTGGCGGCGTGCGCGTTTCTTTCGTTTCAGGGGCGGCGCGAAGGCGAGGCGCCCGAGGACCTGCGGAAGGCGGCCGTCGCCGTCGAGTGTTTCCACAAGGCCTCCCTCATCCACGACGACATCGAGGACGGCGACGGGCAGCGCTACGGCGGGAAGGCGCTGCACGCACAGTACGGCGTGCCGATCGCGCTGAATGCGGGGGACTTTCTGCTGGGCGAGGGATACCGGCTGATCGGCGAGATCGGCGTCGCGGACGGCGCGAAGGTACAGATGGTGCGCGCCGCGGCGCAGGGCCATCGGAGCCTCTGCATCGGCCAGGGCGAGGAACTGATGGCGAAGCGGGCGCGCCGGCCGGTGGCCCCGGCGCGGGTGATCGAGATCTTCCGCATGAAGACGGCGCCGGCGTTCGAGGTGGCGCTGCGGGTGGGGACGACGCTGGCGGGGGCCGGCGAGGACCTTTGGCCGGCGCTCGCGCGGTACGGCGAGGCGCTGGGCATCGCGTACCAGATACGGGACGACCTCGTGGACTGGTCGGCGGGTGCGGCGCCCGGCGACCTGGAGGGGGGGCAGCCTTCGATCCTCTTGAGCTTGGCGCAGGAGCGGGCGACGGGTGAGACGAAACGGTTTCTGGAGGCGGCCGGGCGCGGGTTGCTCGCGGCGGAGGGATCGTCCGGTCGGCTGGCGCGGGTGCTCGCGGACCTCGGCGTCGAGGAATCGGCGCAGCGGTTGCTGGATCGCTACCGTCGCGAGGCGGTGACGGCCCTCGAGCCGCTCCCGAGCGAGGGCCTGCGGAACGTGCTGGAGCGCGTCGTCGGCAAAATGTTCGCCGGCGAGGGGGCCAGATGTGCGGCGATCGCGGGCGCCGGCCGCGGAAGGGGAGAGGTGAATGGGCCGAGGACTCTTTGACCTGACGGGCGGGGGGTCCTCGTGACCGGGTCGAGCCGGGGGCTGGGCCTGGCGCTCGCGCGAGGGTTGGGCGAGGCGGGCGTGCGGCTTGTTTTGAACGGTCGGGACAAGAAGCGGCTGGACGGGACGGTGGCGGGGCTGCTGGCAGCGCTCTGAATCACTTCTGCCTTCCGCGGGGAGGGCACTGACGCCGGGCGGGCGTCTTTTTTCCGGGCGAAAACGTCCTGATTTGACTTCGGTCAAGGTATTCATCCGCCCTCGGCGTGAGAATGTGGGAGGAGAGGCGGCGCGCCGCCGGCCAGGAGGATTTGCGATGCCGATCAGCCAGTGCCCGGGCCAGGACAAGCGGTTCTGGAAGCCGGACGACATCTTTGAGAGCCCGTGCCCGGAGTGCGGGGCGGCGATTGAATTTTGGAAAGACAACGTGCGCCGGCGGTGCCGCGGGTGCGGGGCGACGGTGGCGAACCCGCGGTTCGACATGGGCTGCGCGGCCTGGTGCAGGTTTGCGGAGCAGTGCCTTGGCGCCGCGGCCGTTGGCCTGGACGGCCTTGTGGATCTCCGTAATGAAGGCCTCGAATCCTTCTTCGGGATGGAGCGAGTGGATGGTGGCACCGACGCCGTCGGGAACGACGGGCTCGTGTTTGGCGAAGCGGAAGTAAATGAGCCGCTGGCCGTGCTCGCGAGCCCACCGGCAGTAGGGCTCGATGAAAGGCCGGTAGTCGCCGACGCTTCAGACGGCCGAGGCGAGCGGCACGGGCCTGACGCGGACGCTGCCGGAGGCGCTGGAGGCCCTCGAGCGCGAAATGATTCTGGATGCCCTCAAGAGTAGCCGGGGGAACATGGTGAAGGCGGCCCGCGCCTTGGGCATTTCCGAACGGGTGATGGGCCTTCGCGTGAAGCGGCTCGGGATTGCCCCTAAGCGTTTTCGCACGTCCGTGTAGGATTTGGCCCGTTCGCCGCAAGTCGGCTGCACAACTGGGCGAGGCGCCACAGCCCAAGGATGGCGGAGAGGCCGGGATTCGAACCCGGGAGGTAGGTTTACCCCACCTAACGGTTTAGCAAACCGTCGCTTTCGGCCGCTCAGCCACCTCTCCGCCGAAAGACAAGTCACGCAGAGACAAGCACTTACGAACGTCACCTGAAACACCGCCGATCCGAAAAATCTCTGACGACAACCGGAGGCTGGGTTATACTCTCTCTGTCGGACCCAAGAGCCCGAGTTGCGGTAAGGAGCGCCTTCATGCCAGTGGTGCAAGAAGATTCGCGGCAAGGTTCACTTCTTCGGCGTCTGGGAAGACCCCGACGCGGCGCTCCAGAACTATCTCCGCGTCGCCAAGGACCTTCACGCCGGCCGCCAACCTCGCTCCGCTAGGTTACCGGAAGATAGCGTCACTGTCAAGCAGGTGTGCAACCACTACCTGACCTATCAACTCCGCCGGTCTCAGGCAGGAGAGATCGGGCACCGCTGGTTCGAGGACTGCCGCACGGTGCTCGAGAGTCTCGCTTCGTTCGTCGGACCAGAGCGACTTGCGCTGGACCTCAGCCCCGATGATTTTCTTCGGTATCGCCAGAAACTCGCCCGCACAGGTCTCGGCGGGCGAGGAGGCGTTGGCGGTCTACGCCTTGCCCGAGGAGCACCGCAAGCGGATGCGGTCCACGAACATGCTGGAACGTCTGAACCAGGAACTGAAACGTCGGACCCGGGTGGTGCGGATCTTCCCGGACGGCTCGTCGTGTCTTCGGCTGGTGACGGCGCTGGCGATGGAGACGAGCGAGGAGTGGCGGGCCAGATGCTACCTGGACCTCTCACTTCACCGAACGCTCACCCTTCTGCCAAAGTCGCTGACGTTGAACAGGCCTCAGCACGTGACCTGCCCCTATTCTTTGGTCCAGGGATTATGAGAGTCCGTCCCTTGCAAGTCCAGCTCCGACCGGTGCCGGCGTGCCTGCGGGGACGGAGGGAGCCGGAGGCGACCGCAGCCCCCGCAGGCCGG
>JBAUDW010000152.1:0-5677 GCA_049678285.1 Phycisphaerae bacterium | reverse complement strand
GCATCGGCGGGTGAACATGTTTAGCCGCCGCGCCCGCCACGGCGGGTAAACTTGCGCGGCGCGTACGATGTGAACGTTTAGCCGCGATCCCGGCGCGCCGGGAGAGCGCGTTTGTGAAAGGGGAAGCGCCATGACGAAAGATCGGCGCGAACTGAACCACCTCGGCCCCGACGGCGGAGCGCGCATGGTGGACGTCGGAGCGAAGGCCGTCACGCGCCGCTCGGCCTCGGCCGAAGCGTACGTGACCGTCGGCCCCGAAATCGCCGAACGCCTGCGCCGCGAAGGGGGCCTCGCGAAGGGAAACGTTCTGGAAACTGCGCGCCTGGCCGGCATCGCCGCCGCCAAGCAGACGCCCGCCCTCATCCCCCTCTGCCATCCCATCGCGCTGGACGCCGTCGAGGTCGAAGCGCTGCTCGATGGCGAGCGCGTCCGCATCCGCACCCGCGTCCGGGCCGAGGCGAAGACCGGCGTCGAGATGGAGGCGCTCACCGCCGCCGCCGTCGCCGCACTCACCGTGTACGACATGGTCAAGTCCGCTCGCCCAGTCGAGTCGCCCGTGGCGACCGGCAAAGGGATCGAGATCGGTCCCGTGCGGCTCCTCGCGAAGGAGGGCGGACGGTCGGGCCGATGGACCCGCGAGGAGCCCGGCGATGGCGCGCGCTAAAGCCCTCTGCGTCGGCCCGAAGAAGGGCGAGCCGAAGCGTCCCGTCCCCGAGGCGCGCTTCCGCGCCGGCCACGGCATCGAGGGCGACGCCCACGCGGGCCCCGGGCACCGCCAGGTCAGCCTTCTGGCCGATGAGGACATCGAGACCGTCCGCCGCGAGGGTCTGCCGGACGTTCTCCCCGGCGCGTTCGCCGAGAACGTCGTCCTCTCGGGCCTCGACCTCGGTGCCGTCGGCCTCGGGACGCGCCTCCGCCTCGGCGAGGACGTCGTCCTCGCCGTCACGCAAATCGGGAAGGTCTGCCACGCCCCTTGCGAGATCGCCCGCGTGACCGGCGACTGCATCATGCCTCGCCTCGGCCTCTTTGCGCGCGTCGAGAAGGGCGGCTCTGTCCGCCCCGGAGACGAAGCGGAACTGGTCGCCCGCGTCCCTCGCGAGCGCCTCCAGGCCGTTGTCCTGACGGTCAGCGACCGCTGCTCGCGCGGCGAGGCGGCCGACACGGCCGGCCCGGCCGTCGCGCGTCTCTTCGAGGAGCGCCTCGGCGCGCACATCTACCGCCTGGAGGTCGTCCCCGACGAGGCCGACCGCATCGCCGAACGCCTGAAGCACTACGCCGACGGCCACTCGATTGACCTCGTGGCGACGGTCGGCGGGACGGGCTTTGCCCCGCGCGACGTGACGCCGGAGGCGACCCGCGGCGTCGTGGAGCGCCCGACGCCGGGCCTCGACGAGGCGATGCGCGCCGCCTCGCTTGCCAAAACCCCGCACGCCGCCCTCTCGCGAGGCTCATCCGGCATCCGCGGTTCGACGCTCCTGCTGAACCTGCCCGGCTCCGAACGCGCCGCACGCGAGAACCTGGAGGCGATCCTCGAGGCACTCGGCCACGGCCTGGCGAAACTGCGCGGCGACGCGAGCGACTGCGGACGCCCGCCGAAGGACGCGCCCCATGCGCCCCGCTGACCTTCCCATCCTGGCGGTCGGAGGTTCCCACGACGCCGGCAAGACGACCCTGCTGGAAGCCCTCGTCCCGATGGTGGCGGCGCGCGGTCTGGCCGTCGCCATCGTGAAGAGCGCCGGCAGCCGGATCGAGGTGGACCGCCCCGGCAAGGACAGCGACCGCCTCTTCCGCGCGGGGGCCGACGTCTTCGTCCGCGGAAAGGCCGAAGGCTTCGTCCGCACCCGTCCGGCCGAGGAGGACCGGACGGCGTCCGACCTCGCCGCCTTGGCGCGGCTCTATGACCTGGTGCTCCTGGAGTGCCGCTCGCCCATGCCGTGCGCGATGGTCTGGCTCCTCGGCGAAGGCGAGAGCGAGCCGCCCGCCGAGGCCGGCGACGTCCTCGCCGCCCTCCCGCGCGGGCCCGAACGCGCCGAAACCGTTTACGGAATTCTGGGCCGCTGGCTCCCCGAGCAGTGGCTTCGGACGCCCGTCTACGGCTGCGTCCTCATCGGCGGCCGAAGCAGCCGCATGGGCGCGCCCAAGCATCTCCTTCGGTCGGCCGGCCGGACGTGGATCGAGCGGACGGTCGAAATCCTTCGCCCGGCCGTCGAGCGCATCGTCATCGCCGGCGCGGGCGAACTGCCCGATGCGCTGGCCGGCGTCACGCGCCTGCCGGATGTCCCGGATGCCGAGGGGCCGATGGCCGGCATCCTGGCGGCGATGCGGTGGGCGCCCTGGGCGACGTGGCTGGTGGCGGCGTGCGATTTGCCGAACCTCTCCGCTGAGGCGCTCGAGTGGCTCCTCGCGACGCGGGCGCCCGGCGTCTGGGCGACGGTCCCGCTTCTTGCGGGCGCGCGGGGCGTCGAACCGCTCCTGGCGCACTACGATTTCCGCGCGGGGGCGATCCTCGAGCGTCTTGGCGCCGAGGGTTTCTTGGCGCCTTCCCTCGTCGCCGACCATCCCAAGGTCGCCACGTTCCCGCCGCCGTCGCACCTCGCGCCCGCCTGGGACAACGTGAACACGCCTGAAGATCTCTAGAACTGAAGTGGATAAGCCTTGATGTGAGTTCCCGCGGGGTGCGTGCCCGGCTCGAGCGCCAGGAGCGCGTCGGCGCGCGAAAAGCCGACGAGGTCCGCCGAGCCGCGCGTTTCGATTACCTCGGCCGCCCAGGTCTTTCCTTCGCGGCGGAGGACGGCGGGGACGAACGCCGTGCGGTTGCCTCGGACTTCGGCGCCGATGGCGAGCGTCGCCGTTACCGTCGGCGGCGCGGGGTCCACCCAGCCCATCATCCGCCGGAGCGCGGGCAGGACGAAGAGGTGAAATCCCACGATCGTGGACACCGGGTTGCCCGGCAACCCGAACACGAGGCCCCGGCCGTGCGTGGCGAAAAGGGTCGGCTTGCCGGGCTTCATCCGCACCGTCGCGAAATGAATCGTGACGCCCAGGTCCCGCAGGACCTTCGGCACGAGGTCCCACTCGCCGACGCTGACGCCGCCCGAGACGAGCAGCACGTCGCGCTCGAGGCCGCGGGCGATTCTATCGCCCAGGTGGTCTAAAGTGTCGCGCGCGACGCCGAGGCTCTCGGCCCCGACACCTGCGCGGCGGCAGCAGGCGAGCAGGCTCCAGGAATTCGCATCGCGAATCTGCCCCGGGCCGGGAACCGTCGAGACGGACACCAGTTCGTCGCCCGTCGCGAGGACGGCGACGGCGGGGCGGCGGACGGTGCGGACCCGCTCGCGCCCGACCGACGCCAAAAGGCCGATCTCGGGCGGGCGAAGGACGCGGCCGGCCTCGAGCACGGTCTCGCCCTTGCGAACGTCCTCGCCGCGGGCGCAGATGTTTCGGCCGGGGTCCGTCCGCAGAATCCGGACGCGCTCATCGGGCAGCGCCTCGGTGTCTTCGACCTTGACCACGCAGTCGGCGCCGGCGGGCACGGGGGCGCCCGTCATGATCTTTGCGCACGTGCCGCCCTGGATTGGCCGCGTCGGGGCCGTCCCCGCGGGCAGCGATTCGACGATCGCCAGGTCCACCGGCAGGCGCGCGAGGTCCGCGGACCGGACCGCGTAGCCGTCCATCGCGCTTTTGTCGAAGGGCGGGAGGTCGGAGTCGCTTGCGACCGGTTCGGCGAGGACCGCGCCGTCCGCTTCCGGCAGGGGAACCTCCACCGCCTCCAGCCGCGGCGATTTCTCAAGGACGATCCGAAGGGCCTCTTGCGGCTCGATCATGTGGGGGTGCCTCCGTACACCTCCAGCGCTACGGTTTTAAAGACCGCCGAAACGGGCTCGCCCAACTGGAGGTTCATTTCGCGAAACGACCAGTCCGTAATCAGGGCGACGATCGGCACGCCTCGCGGCGATGCGGGCACGCCTCGCGGCGATGCGGGCACGCCGACGTCGACCGTCACGCGGACGCGGTCGCCTTCGGCGGCGAGCACGGCGATGCGGCCGGCGAACGAGTTCCGTGCGCTCGAGTGGGCCGGCTCCCGGCTCAGGATGACCGTCCGCGGGTCGATGACGACGTGCGCCGGCCCGCGAAGGGGCGTGGCCAGGTGAAGCCGGCATCCCGGCGCGATGGCCATCACCGGTTCGCCGTCGGACTCCGCGATGGTCCCGCTGAAATGGTTGTCGGGCATCACGTCGCGCAGGCTGCCGTCGATGAGGCTCGCGCACCGGTCGGCCAGACGGTACGCCGTCTCCAGCCGGTGCGTGGTCAAGAGGACGGTCGTGCCTCGGGCGGGCAGGTCGCGGATGATCCGCTCGACTCCTGCGCGGTGCTGGGCGTCGACGTCGGCAAGCGGCTCGTCCAGGATCGCAAGGTCAGGTTCGACGGCCAGGGCGCGCGCAAGGGCCGTACGCCGCGCCTCGCCGGCCGATAGCGCCGGGGCGAACCATCCGGCGGCGTGGGCCAGGCCGACGCGCTCGAGGGCCTCCGCCGCCCGGCGCCGCGCCTCGCGTCGGCCCACGCCGCGGGACGCCAGGCCGTACTCGACGTTTCCCAGAACGGTCGTATGGAACATCCAGGGGCGTTCGTGGACCATGACGACGCGGCGTCGGAGTCGGCGGTCGGCGGTTCGGGATCGTCCGACCGGTTCGCCCCAAAGGAGGACCTCGCCGGACGTCGGCGGTTCCAGAGTCGCGAGGATTCCGAGGAGCGTCGTCTTGCCGCTCCCGTTCGGGCCGACGACGGCCGAGATGCTTCCGGCCTCGACGGTGAAGCGGTCCACATCGAGGACGCGGCGCGGGCCGTAGTCCTTCGCCATGCGGCGGACCTCGACGGCGCACGTCGTCATGGCGTCGCCCTCCTTCGCATCCGGAGGAACACCAGGTTCACCGTGAGGGCGACGGCCATCAGCACCAGGCCCAGGGCGATGCCGAGGGGCACCTCCCCCTTGGCGGTCTCCAGGGCGATGGCCGTCGTGACGGTCCGCGTGTAGCCGCGGATGTTCCCGCCGAGCATCATACTGATGCCGACCTCGCCGAAGACGCGCCCGAAGCCGGCGACCACGGCCGCCAGGAACGCCCCGCGCCCTTCCGCCAGGATCGTCCGCGCGACGCGCCATCGGCCGGCGCCGAGCGTGAGGGCCGTCAGGCGCACGCGCGGGTCCACGCCTTCGGCGGCCGCGAGCGCAAGGGCGGTCACGAGCGGCAAGGCGAGGACGAACTGCCCCAGGACGATGGCCGCGGGCGTGTAGAGGAGCCGCCAGTCGCCCAGCAGACCGCGCCTCGAAAGGGCGGTGTAGAGCACCAGGCCGATGAGAACGGTCGGCAGGGCAAGGAGGGCGTGCAGGACCGTCGTCAGGATTCGCTTGCCGCGGAACCGGCCGAGTCCGATGGCGATGCCGAGCGGCACGCCGCTCGCCGTGGCCAGCACCGTCGAGAGCGTGGCGACGGTGAGCGAAAGCGCGAGGGCGCCCAGGACCTGGCGGTCGAGCGATCCCAGGAGGCGCAGGGCTTCAACAAGTTGTTCGAGCGTCCATCTCATCGGGTCTAATCGCTATCTGGTAACTCTTGTCAACTTCGCGAGGACCTGAATGGGCGGATAGCGCGGTGGGCATTCCTGCCCACCGCGCGGTGGCCAA
>JBAUDW010000151.1:0-7313 GCA_049678285.1 Phycisphaerae bacterium | reverse complement strand
CGCCAAGACTAAAGGCGACCGCGCTATCCCCTCTCTCGGGGGCGCGAAGTTGACAAAGTAGCGGTAGGCGTACCGCTCGGGAGGCGAGGTCCGCCTCGCCGCCATTTTCTGTAAACCTTTCGCCGGGGGTTGCCGATACAGAGGCTGTCCCATCCCAGCATGAGGGCCGCTTGCGCCCGCGAGGCGTCGGCGGCCCGTTTTTTTTCCGGTTTGCGGCAGGCGGCGGCCGTTGGTGCACCACTTCCGCGTTCTTGTTCCACGCCGGGCGCGGGCAGGCACGAGCACGCCAGGCGAACTTTTTGGCAGCATCCGCCGACCCGAACAAGGGTTCACTTCCTCTGCCGTGCAGACTCACAGGCCTCGTCGAGGCGGACCATTTGGACATCCGCAGGAAGATGGCCGGCCACCGAATGAAGCATCCCAAGGAAGAGCAGGCCTGTTTCCCCCCCTCGAAGCGTCTGACCGATTCGCTCAGCAATGTAACGGTCCCGTTTCTCGAGAATACGTTTGCCGAGGTCGCTCTGGACCGACTGCTGGTTTCCCGCCCCGCGCGAGTCTGCTGAAACCAGAACCTGCTGAGCCAGTTCGTATTCTTCGAGAAGGAACTCGGGGGATTCCGTCCCGGTGATCTTCGCCCCTCTCTCCATCAAGTCCAGCAGGAGCCGATGGTTCTCGCTTCCGGCTTGCGCCAGATCTCTGACGATCTGCGGTTCATGACCGCACTTCGGCAAGCCGTCCTGATACAGCCGGACCTTGCCATAATCGAGGGCGAGCGCTTCGACCCCCGCACGAATCTCTCTCCACATCCGGTCCACGGCCTGGACGTGCTGCCGCCATTTCGCCCGGCCCATCTTCCGGACATAGAGATTCCTGACCTGCTCTCTCATCTTCCCCAGGTCGGCCTGCGAATGGATGATCGGGATCCAGATCAACGGTCTTGGGGGTTTCTTTGGCATAGGTGTGCCGATCCACCGATTGTTGTGCCTGGAGCCTGGCGGCGTAACCTGTTTCTTTGTCCGCGCTTATGGTAGCCTCCGAATCGTCTGACTACAACACCTTTTCGGAGGCCGATTTGCCCCGCCTGACCCCTTCCCGATTCTTGTACCAAGTGTTATGAGAGAATCGGTTGGTCATGCGCTGGCTGGGCCGGAGGGAGAGGCGTAGCCCCGACCGCAGGACCAGCCGGCGTCGCCACCCGCGACGGCGGGTCCGCAATTTTACCCGCCGTAGCCCTGAGCCTGTCGAAGGGGCGAAGGCGGGCCGCAATCGTTTTCTCCCCCGCCCCCTTTCCCCTTGCAGTTCCCCAATCCACATGCCAAAATCACCGCCGTTCATTCGCGGGGGTCAGCATGGCGCTTGGCGAATCCGATACCCGTGCCAAACTTATCGACCCCGCCATCCACGCCTGTGGTTGGACCGAAGACCTTATCAAACGCGAGGAATCCTCTGGCGCCATCGAGATCATCGACAGCAGGCCGCGCAAGCGCGCCAAGGGCCGCATTGACTACACCCTCCGCATCCGAGTCCATCTGGACACCCAACCCGTCGCCGTCGCCATCATCGAGGCCAAGGCCGAAAACCTGCCCCCCAACCACGGCCTGGAACAGGCCAAGTCTTACGCCGCCTGCAAACGCCTAAATGTCCCCTTCGCCTTCTCGAGCAACGGCCACCTGTTCGTCGAATACGACCGCTTCACGGGCCAGACCAGCGCCCCGAAACCCCTCAGCGACTTCCCGACGCCAGCCGATCTCCAGGCCCGCTATGAAGGGCACATGGGCTTTTCGCTCGCCGACCCTGCCGCCAGGCCGCTCCTGGCCCGCTACACCGGCGGCGAAGCAACACGCCGCTACTACCAGGACGCCGCCATCCGCGCTGTCCTCGAAAAGTTTGCCCGTTGCGAAAGGACCGGCCAACCCAAGCGCGCGCTTTTGTCCCTCGCCACCGGTGCCGGTAAAACATTTATCGCTGTCCACCTCTTGAAGCGCTTCGCCGATGCTGGCCAACTCAAGCGCGCCCTATTTGTCTGCGACCGCGACGAACTCCGCAACCAGGGCCTTGGCGCGCTTCAGGGAATCTTCGGTTCCGACGCCGCCAAGGTCTTCCGCAAATCCGATGGTAAGAACAACGCCCAAAACGCCCGCGTCCACGTCGCAACCTACCAGACACTCGACGTGGACACCGAGGAAGGCACGGCCAACTTCCTCACCACCTTCTACCCGGAGAACTACTTCAGCCACATCGTCATAGACGAGTGCCACCGTTCCGCCTGGGGCAAGTGGTCTCAGGTGCTCACCCGCAACCCCGGCGCCGTCCAGATCGGACTCACCGCCACTCCCCGCCAGATTGAGTTTACCGAAACCTCCAAGGAAGCCGAGGCCGACGCCCAGGTTTCCGCCGACAACATCCGCCACTTCGGCGAACCGGTCTATGAATACGACATGGCCCAGGGCATCGAGGACGGCTACCTCGCCGCCTGCGAAATCCAGAGAGGCCGCGTCAACCTCGATGACACCGGCATCACCATCGAAGACATCCTCGCACGCCATCCCGTGGACGCCAACACCGGCCAACCAGTCACGGCCGCCGAGTTGAAGGAACGCTACGAGAAGACCGAGTACGAAGACCGCATCCTCCTGCCCGACCGCGTTCTCGCCATGTCCCAGGACCTCTTTAAGTACTTCCTCGACACCGGCGGGCCGGAGCAGAAAACCATCATCTTCTGCGCCCGCGACCGCCACGCCGAGGACGTGGCCAGCACCATGAACAACCTTTACGCCCAGTGGTGTGCCGACCAGGGCAAGGCGCGCCTCGACCCCTACGCCTTCAAATGCACCGCCAGCGTCGGCGGGAGCCAATTTCTGGCTGACCTCCGCGGGGCCTCCCGCTCCCATTTTCTGGCCACCACCGTGGAACTCCTGACCACCGGCGTGGACGTGCCCTGCGTCCGCAACATCGTCTTTTTTAAGTACGTCCGCTCGCCCATCGCTTTCTACCAGATGGTCGGCCGGGGGACCCGGCTCTACGCCCCCGACAACAAACTCATGTTCCGCGTGTACGACTACACCAACGCCACCCGCCTCTTCGGCGAAGCGTTCCGCAGCCAATTGGTGCCGACGCGCGAGCCCCGCGAAGGCCCGCCCCCTGAACCTCCGCCACCCACCATCCTTGTCCAGGGCTTCGAGGTTCGCGTCACCGATGCCGGGCGCTTAATCGTCACCAACGTGGACGGCAAGGCCATGCCCGTCACCGTCGAGGAATACAAAGAGCGCCTCGCCGCCAAACTCGTCGAGGAAGCCCCCACCATTGAAGACTTCCGTGGGCGCTGGATCGCGCCCCAGGACCGGAGCGAGATGCTTGCCCGGTTGCCTGAGGCCGGGCGCTCAGCGCTTCTCGTGCGAGACCTGGAGGACATGAAGGACTACGACCTTTACGACGTCCTCGCGGAACTCGGCTACGGCCTTGCGCCGCGGACCCGTCTTGAAAGGGCCGACGCTTTCCGCTATAAGCATCGGGACTGGCTAACCGCCATGCCCCGCCCGACCGCCGAGACCGTCAAGGCCCTGGCCGCCCAGTTCGCGAGGGCGGGAACCAACGGCCTGGAAAACCGCGAGGTCTTTCAAACGCCCGAAGTGGTGCACGCCGGCGGCCTCGCAGCCTTGAAGACGCTCGGCAAGCCGCGCGAAGTACTTATGGAAACCAAAAAGAGGATGTTTGCGGCATGAAATACGAACGCTTCGAAGACCTGCCTTGCTGGAAAGCCGCCATGGACCTTGCCTCCCGTATCTATACGCTGACTCGCGACCGCTTCTTCTCCCAGCCCGGCGACCTGCGCGACCAACTCCGCCGCGCCGCCCTCTCCGTATCGAACAATATCGCCGAAGGCTTCGAGCGCGGTTCCACCGCCGAACTCCTCGCCTTCCTCTACATCGCGCGCGGCTCCGCCGGCGAGGTCCGCTCCATGCTCCACTTCACCGACCGCTCCCCCGACGCCGCCCATCTCAAATCTCAAATCTCAGATCTCAAATCCCTGGCCGAAAGTTGCTCGCGCCAAATCCGCGCCTGGGCCGACAGCCTCCAAAACACCGACATCAAGGGCCAGCGACACCTGAATGAGCAGTCTCGCGGCATATACGAACAACGCAAGAAGTCTGCGGCCTTTCAACGCCGATTGGCCCAGTCCCTCCACGACGCCCATCCCGAGGTCTTCCCTGCGCCCGAGGAAGGCCAATGAAATCTCGAATCTCAAATCTTAAATCTGAGATCCCAAATCCCAAATCTGCAATTTTCAATCCGAAATCTGCAATCTCAAATCTCAAATCTGAAATCTCAAATCTTAAATCTTCAATCTCAAATCCCGTCGCCCCCCTCCCCAAAGGCTGGCGGTGGGTCAGGCTGGGGGAGGTAGTACGAAGACAGTCCAGTAACTCAAAGTTGATCAAAGGCCGGCTGAGTTTTTCGCCGGATACCGGTCTATTTCCTGCTTACAGCGCCTCTGGACAAGATGTCTGGTGCGCACCTGCTGGACAAAATGGAACAGCAATTATCCTCTCGGCTGTTGGTGCGAGGTGTGGAAAGTGCTTCTTGGCGACGGGCCAATGGTCTGCTATCGCCAACACCCACATTATTTGGCCCGATGAAAGTTTGTGCGACCCAGAATTCTTATGGCGCATGCTCAATAATGAAGACTTTTGGATAAAGGACCAGGCAATCCAGCCGTTCGTTCAAGTAGGCGCAACGCTGAACAAGCCAATCCCCCTCCCGCCCCTTTCCGAGCAGAAGCGGATCGCGGCGATTCTTGAAGAGCAGTTGGCGGCGGTGGACAAGGCCCGCGCCGCCGCCCAGGCCCGGCTTGAGGCGGTCAAGACCCTACCCGCTGCTTTCCTCCGCCAGGTCTTCCCCCAACCCGGCGCCCTGCTGCCGAAAGGCTGGCGCTCAGTCAGGTTGGGTGAAGTGTGTGCGATTCAAAATGGCTTTGCCTTCGAAAGCGATCGATTCCATTTGACAGCGGGTGTTCCGCTTATTCGCATTCGGGATCTCAAAACCAACCAACCTTCGATCAAATACAATGGGGAGGCTGATCAGTCCTATCTTGTTCACGCGGGTGACTTGCTAATCGGAATGGATGGCGAATTCCGTGCCTACCTCTGGGAAGGACCTGGCGCTTTGCTTAACCAACGAGTCTGCCGTCTATTTCCTGAAACTGACCGCCTGAATGTTGGATTTCTCCAGTACGCACTTGATGAGTATCTACGCGAGATCGAAGAAAGAACCGGGTTCACAACCGTCAAACATATTTCATCGCGCGACATTGCAGGCATTTGCATTCCCCTGCCGCCCCTGGCCCAGCAGAAGCGGATTGCCGGGATGTTGCGCGAAAAGTTGGCGGCCGTGGACAAGGCCCGCGCGGCGGCGGAAGAAGAACTGGTGACGGTCAACACACTCCCGGCGTCGCTCCTGCGTCGAGCGTTCAACGGAGAACTCTAGCATGGCACGGCCTCGAAAGAACAGTAACGGCAACGGCAAGGCCCTTGGCACGCCCCAATCCGTCAACAGCGCCATCAAGAGCATCTGCGACATCATGCGAAGAAGCAACTGCGCCGGAGCGATGCAGTATGTGCCGGAACTGACCTGGATCCTCTTCCTGCGAATCCTCGATGAACGCGAGGCGCGCGAGGCCGAAGAGGCCGAGGCCGTCGGGGCGCGATTCACGCCTTCCCTCGAAGCGCCGTTCCGCTGGCAGGACTGGGCCGCCCCCGGCGGCCCGAAACGCGCCGAACTCGAACAAGGGACCCTCGGCGCGTTCTTCGATTTCGTCAACGGCCAACTGATTCCCCACCTCAGGGCCTTGTGCGAAAAACCCAATGCCACGCCCCGCCAGAAAGTCATCAGCCAAATCATGTCGGGCGTCGAGCGAACCCGAATAGACACCGAGCGGAACCTCCTCGATGTGCTGGACAAGGTCCACGAAATCACCAACGAGAGCATAGACAAGACCCACGTCTTTGCCCTCTCTCAGGTGTACGAAGGGCTGCTCCTCAAGATGGGCGAAAAAGGAAACGACGGCGGCCAGTTCTTCACCCCGCGCGAGATCATCCGGGCCATGGTCCGCGCTGTCCGCCCCCAGGTCGGCGAAACGATCTACGACCCCGGTTGCGGCACGGGGGGGTTCCTCGCGCAGGCGTACGAGTTCATCACCGCTCAACTCGGCCGAAGCGCCACCGCTGAACAGATCGAAACCCTCAAGCACCACACTTTCTACGGCCGCGAGAAGGAAACCCTCATCTACCCCGTCGCCCTGGCCAACTTGGTGCTCCACGGCATTGACCAGCCGAACCTCTGGCACGGCAACACACTCACGGGCGACCCCATCTATGAGGGCCTCTACCAGGAAGCCCCGGCCTTGTTTGATGTCGTGATGACCAATCCGCCTTTCGGCGGCAAGGAGGGCAAGGCCGCCCAAACGCGCTTCGCCTACAAGACCGGCGCCACGGAGGTCCTCTTCCTTCAGCACGTCATTGACAGCCTGAGGCCCGGCGGCCGGTGCGGAATGGTCATTGTCGAAGGCGTTCTCTTCCGCACCAACGAAACAGCCTTTGTCCAGACCAAGCGCAAACTCCTCAACGATTGCACGCTCCGGTGCGTGGTCAGCCTGCCGGGCGGCGTGTTCACGGCAGCGGGCGCAGGCGTCAAAACGAACCTCCTCTTTTTCAACAAGGGCGGTCCCACGAAGAAAATCTGGTATTACGACCTCTCGGACATCAAGGTCGGCAAGCGAAAGCCCTTCACCCTGGATAAGTTCGACGACTTCTTCCGCCTCCTGCCGACCTTCGCCGACAGCGAGCGCAGTTGGACCGTCACCCGCAAGGAAATCGAAGCCCGCGGCTTTGACCTCAAGGCGGTCAACCCCCACAAGAAACCCGTTATTGACACCCGGACCCCAGAAGAACTCCTGGACCTCATCGAAGCCAAAGGCCGCGAGGTGGCAGAAGCTCTGAAGGCCCTCCGAACCAAATCCTCATAGCATTTCCGGCCACCCCATCCTGCTTTTTCCCCCGCCGCTTGCCCTCCGTAGCCCCGGCGCGCCGGGGGCGAAGGAGGGTCGCCGTTCCCCATTCCCGCCTTTCTCTGCGTCCTCGGCGTTCTCTGCGGTGAAGGCTGTGCCGTTTCGCCGTTCCCCCTTCCCCCGGCCGCCTCTGCTGTTTCTTTGTCAAATGCGAGATTTGCCCGCCGACCCCGAATGCCACGCCCCCGACTTCGACTTACGTGCGTCCGCGGGAAGTTATGCACATAAAGGTATGCACATGACATGGATG
>JBAUDW010000150.1:0-5678 GCA_049678285.1 Phycisphaerae bacterium | reverse complement strand
AAACCATTACGTCGGGCCTCGGGCCCGAGGCCGCGATCGCCATCACGAAGAGCGAGAGCGACAAAGCGCCGGCCCTCCTGGGCCTCGTGCGGCTGACCGCAAGCGGGCGGGCGGTCGCCCAGGCGTTCAAGGACGGCCTCGCGGCCAAGGCGATGATCCTGGCGGCGTTCACGGAGAAGCGCGAGGGCGCCCCGAAGATTGACGTCCAGGAAGAGCCGTACGGGGGCGCCTCCATCTTGGTCATCAAGGCGCCGGGGTTCCTGAAAAACGTTCTCGGCGATGCGGCAGACAACATCGCCATCAGCGTCGCCGTGACGGACACGTGGCTCGTGGCCGGGACGACGACGGCCAGTGTGAAGAAGAGCCTCGACGCCATGGCGGGCGGCGGCGAGAGCCTGGCCGCCGAGATGCAAAAAGCGGGCGATCCGGTTCCGTCGGAACCCGTGACGCGGTGGGGCGTCCTGAGGCCGGCCCAGGGCGCGGACGTCCTGCTGGACTGGGCGGAGCGCCTGGCCGGACGCGAACGCATCGAACAGGCCAAAAAGATGATCAACCTGGCGGAAGTGATGCGCCTGGTGGAGCGGTTCACGTGGCAGCGGACGGACGAGACGACGGTGATCCGCGGCCGGGCGGACGTGCAGGCGATCGAGTAAGAGCCTGCAAGGCTCTGTTGAAAACCTCCGTTGATGCTCCCTCTCCCTTGATGGGAGAGGGACGGGGTGAGGGTGAATCCCGGCGCGCCGGGATGCGGGGATCCTTTTTCCCCCTCACCCTACCCTCTCCCGCAAGGGGAGAGGGAGAAAAAAGCATGTTTTCAACAAAGCATTAGAGGCCCTTAGATTCGGTCGTCGAGGGGCGGGAGGCCGCCGAGGTCGGGCTTATCCTCGTCGTCCGTCTCATCGTCGCTCTGCTTCCAACTGTCGGCGTCGTCCATCTCCTTGAACTCCTGCTTCATGCGGCGATAGAGTTCCTGCTGAAGGGGGGCGATCTTGCGGTACTCGGCGATGGTGGCCATGTAGGCGCGGGTCATCATGTCCAGCCTGAGGAGTTGCCACTTCAGAAGGCACTCGGATTCCTTGACGTTCGTGAAGGGGTTGCAGTTGAGTTTGACCTCGCCGCCCGGGCCGACTTCACAGAATTCGCACTCTTTGCACTGGAGCATATGGCGGCTCCCTGAGGGTTCATTCCCATCGTACATCGGGACCGGCGGCAAAGCAAGCGCGGCGGCGCGGCTTCCGAACATTCTCTGGCAGGTCGAGGAGTCAACAAGTACAATGGCGCTCGAAGCATCGCTCGTTAAGGAGACCCGCGATGGCCAAGCACAAGATCTCTCTGGTGGTGATGGCGCTCGTCGGCGTACCGTTCTTCCTGGCTTCCTGCAAGGGGACCGAGCCGGGCGCGGAAAACGAACTGCGCGTCGTCAAGGTCGAGGGCGAGGCCATATGCTACAATCACACGCTCGCGCCCTTTTCGTTTATGCTGAGCGAGGAGGGGCGGCCGGCGGGCCTCCTGGCCCGGGACGGCGACATTCTCATCTTCGCCGAGAAGGGCAATGACGAGAAGGAAGGCATCTCGCTGCCGCTCTGCTATCGGGCAACGGATGGGACGGCCCTGGCCGTCGCCTTTGAGGGCGGACGGATGCTGCTCGACCGCAAGACGGTTTCCGTGGGCCTGAAGGACGAAGAAACGTGGGACTGGTTGAAGCAGGCGTCCGAGGAGGACTTGAAGGGTCTTCGGCACCTCCTGGTGGGTCAAAACCTCGACGCCGCCCAACTGGAAATCCTCAAGAAAGTCGCGAAGACGAACCCGGCGATTGACCTCTCGCTGGAGCCGAGGGGATCGCCGCCGGCAACCGAAGAAGGCGGCACGGCGCCGGTTGCCGTGGGGCCGGATGAGGTCCTCCGCCTTTTCCGCCCGCGCTTCCTGGCCCCCCCGGCACGACTACTTTCAGAGGAGATGGAGAAGATCCGGCTGGCCCTCGAGGACGTGGAAGTCCTCCTCGTGGATGCAAAGAAGGAAGGAAACCTGGACTTTCTGTCGCACCTGCCGCGGCTCCGGACGCTGGTTCTTCCGAACTGGTCCCCCGAGCAGTCGCCGCTGCCACAAAACCTGAAGAACCTTAGGTCGCTGATCCTTGTCGGCGCAGAGTCCCCGGTCGCCCTGGCATCCCTCGCCGACCTCGTGCAACTGGAGCAACTGACCCTCGTGGGAGGCGACGTCGAGGACCTCGGCGCGCTGGCGAAGTTTCCCCGCCTAAAGACCTTATCCCTGACGGGATGCGAAAAGGTGACGGACCTGGGGCCGCTCAAGGACCTTCCGCTCGAATACCTCTCGTTTCCGCCGAAGATCTCGCAGGAAGAGTTTGATGCCGCCGTCAAGGATCACCCCGGCCTCAAGGCGGTGGAACTCTTCAACTGCGAGAACGTCAAGGACATCGGCTACTTGAAAGGCCTCAAGGACATCAAGGCGCTCGTGCTGATCTCCAAAGAGAAGCGCGAGCAGCCGCCTCCTGAAGAAGCGAAAGCGGAGGGCGAGAAACTGTTCGTGGACCTGAAAGAGATGAAGGGCTTAAGGCTCCTCGTCCTGCCGCCGTGGGATGAGAGCAGCGCCGCCGAGATCGCGGACCTCCAGAAGGCGCTGCCCGATTGCCTCATCTCGGCCGGGAAACCGCTGTGTCTCGGGTCGGGGTGGATTCTGGCGCTCGTGCCGGTCGCCGCCGGGGCCTGGCTCGTCTCGCGCCGGCGACGAGGGTAATCATCCGCCGATGGTCGCGACCTCCGACAAATCGGCGGGCGCCGGCTGGCTGGACGCGGGCGAAGCGGCCGTCGCCGGCGCCGGCATGGTCGTGTTCGCCCTCTTCGCGCACAGCCTCTCGGCCACGTTTGCCTTTTCGGCGGCGGGGCTCACCCTGACGGCTGCGGCCCTCGTGCGGGCGGTCGTCCGCTCGCGTTCGCCGCTTATCCTTTTCGGCCTCGCCCCCGTCGCGCGAAAAACGGCCCTCTATGCCGCGCTGGGCGCGGCCCTGGGGCTGGGGCTCAGCGTCTGGTATCGTTGGCACATCGGGGCGCCGCCGCTGCCGGAAGCGTTCCGGGGTTTCGCGCTCGTGGCCGCGCTCATCGGCAGCGCAGAGGAAGTCCTTTACCGCGGTTACGTCCAGGGGCGTGTGCGCCGGCTGGGGCCAGTCGGGGCGGTTGCGTGCGCAGCCCTATTGCACACGGCCTACAAGAGCGCGCTCTTCGCCCTTCCCGGCGCGGCGGCGACGATCGACTTGGAGTTCATCGTCGCCGCGACGTTCATCGGCGGGCTGGTCTTCGGGGCTCTGCGACAACTTTCGGGCAACGTGCTTGCGCCGCTCGCGGCACACGCGGCCTTCGACCTCGTCGTCTATGCGGAACTCGCCGCGGCCCCGTGGTGGGTGTGGTCGTAGCCAGTGGTCCGCCGACATTGAAATTACGGGTGCCACAGGTTGCTTGCAACCTGTGCGCTTCTGAAACGAGACGAATCACGGATTGCGAGCAATCCGTGGCACCCCGCAGAATCTACGTTGACGGACCACCGGATCAAGCCCCCCGTTTGCGGAACACGCCGAGGAGAATGACCAGGAGAATGCACGCGAGGCCGGCACAGGCCGCGCCGAAACCGAACGCCACGTGGGCGCCTGATTCCGGATGCTCCGGCGTGGCGAAAAGGAAGTACAGGAGGCCGAAGAGGGGGCTCGCGACGAGTTTGGCGATCCCCTCGCAGAAGTACGCCATGCCGTAGGCCGCCCCGCGGACCTCGGGCCGGACAAAGTCGGCGACGACCGCTTTCTGCACCCCTTCCGTGAACCCATAAAAGAGGCCGTAGGCCACGAACAGGACCCACGCGTGCCAGGCTTGCGTGGCGAAGGCGAACGCGAAATAGACGGCGGCGTAAACCGCCCAGCCGAGGGCAAGGGTTTTCGCGCGGCCGATGCGGTCGGCCAGAAAGCCGCCCGGCAGGGTGAAGAGCATCTTCGCCATCGAAAGGATGAAGAACATGGCGGGCAGCTGCCACGGGAAGTTCCACTGGCGGGCCATCGCCTCGTGTTCCTGCGGCCCGAAGTCCAGCGGATAGCCCAGCAGTTGGCTCGCGCGCAAGAGGAGGAACATGTCGGACGAGTTGCCGAGCGTGAAGACCAGAATCACCACCAGGAGAAACCAGAACCGCCGGTCGTAGGCCGCGCGGAAATTGATCTCGACTTTCTTCCGGATGGGGGCCGCCTTCTCGCGGACGAAGAAGACGACGGCCAGCACCGCCAGGACCGCCGGCACGGCCGACACAAGGTACATCGCCCGGAAGACGTCGGAGGCGTTGGTGACCCACCGGCTGCCGGCCTTCGCCAGGTCGCGGAAGTACGGAAAGAGGAAGATGACCAGGAAGACGCCGGTGATTTGGCCGAGAGCGGCGCCGGCGTGATCCATCATGCGGTGGAACGAGAACGCCTTGCCGTAGTGCTCGGGCCCGACGGACCCGGCGACGAGGGCGTCGCGCGGGGCGCCGCGGATGCCTTTGCCGACACGCTCCAGGCCCAGGAGTCCCGCCACCTGCCACGGCACGGCGGCGAGGGCGAGGATCGGCTTGACGAGCGTCGAGATGCCATAGCCCAGGCCGACGAGGGCCTTGCGCTTGCCGATCCGGTCGGAAACAAATCCCGACCCGATCGTCACGAAACTCGTGATGCCGTCGCGCAGCCCTTCGATGATGCCGACCCAGACGAACCCGCCACCCAGGAGGGCGATGAAGAACGGCATCGTCCAGTACATCATGTCGGTCGAAGCATCCGTCAGGAACGAGACGATGCCCAGGACAATGACGTTCCGCGGCAGGGAGGCTTTGAACTGGGCCGAAAGGCCAGGGCGGTGGTTCGGCACTTGCTCGGAGGATGGCGCGCTCATCGAGTCTTTACGCAACTACCGGCTGTTCGGGTCGTAGCGCTGGGCGATGGGCATGCGGCGGCCGACGCCGAAGGCCCGGCTCGTCACTTTCAGGCCCGGGGCGGCCTGGCGGCGCTTGTACTCGTTGCGGTCCACGAGACGGATGACCTTCTGGACGATCTCAGGGTTAAACCCGGCCTCGACAATCTCGTCGCGCGAGCGCTCCTGGCGCACGTAAAGGTCCAGGATCGCGTCGAGGATGTCGTACGGCGGGAGGGAGTCCTGGTCCGTCTGGTTCGGCCGCAGTTCCGCCGAAGGCGGTTTCTCCAGGACGCGGTCGGGGATCGGCGACCGGTCGGCATCGGTGTTGATTTGGCGCGCAAGTTCGTAAATGAGCGTCTTGGGGACATCGCTGATGACCGCGAGGCCGCCCGCCATGTCGCCGTAGAGCGTGCAGTAGCCGCAGGCCAATTCGCTCTTATTGCCCGTCGAGAGGACGAGCCAGCCGAACTTGTTCGAAAGGGCCATCAGGAGATGGCCGCGAATGCGGGCCTGGACGTTCTCCTCGGTCACATCCGGCTTGGCGTTCTTGAACGCTTCCGCGAGCGCCGTTTCCATCGCGCGGTGCGGCTGCTCGATGGGGATAACCAAGAATCGGACGCCCAGGTTCCGGGCGAGCGCCTCGGCATCCTCGAGGCTGGGGGGGCTGGAGTATCGGCTCGGCATGGCGACGCCGACCACGTGGTCGGCGCCCCGCGCCTCCGCGGCGAGGCAGGCGACGAC
>JBAUDW010000149.1:0-7024 GCA_049678285.1 Phycisphaerae bacterium | reverse complement strand
GGACGATTGCGGGGGTCGAGACCGTTTTCGTGATGGCCGACGAGAAGGTCGCTTACATTTCCTCGCGCCTCGTGCGGGAGGTGGCCTCGCTCGGCGGCGCCGTCTCGCAACTCGTCCCGCCGAACGTGGCCAAGGCGCTCGGCGCGAAGTTGAAAAAAACGTAGTGCCGCTTGCGGCTTAGCGGCCGTTATGCCTTACGGAGACGGGCCGTGGCGCGTCCCCTGGTCATCGCGTATCACCTCGTCTGGACGGCCTATGGGTGGTGGCTCCCGAACGATCCGCGCGGAAGTATGTCCCACAAGGTCCGCAAGCCCGCAATCAGCGGCCTGGGCGAGCCGCATTACGGTCGGCGCGCGGTTCAGCCCCCCGCTGGCGCGGTGCAGCAATTCTATGCGAAGGCGAGGGAATCGCTCGCGTTTCCGCTCCTCGAAATCGGCGCTGCCGAAAGGGCTGTTGTCGGCGAGGCGTTTGCCGAAACGGTCGCCGCACGGCGCTATACCTGCTACGTCTGTGCCATCATGCCTGACCACGTGCACATGGTCGTCCGCAAACACCGGGACAAGGCCGAACAGATGATCGAGGCGTTCCAGGATGCGAGCCGCTTGCGACTCCGGAGCGCGGGCCTGCGCGAGGCCGACCATCCCGTGTGGAGCAAGGGCGGCTGGAAACGGTTCCTCGACCGCCCGGAGGACGTGCGGAGCACCATTGCCTACATTGAGGGCAACCCGGCGGAGCGCGGCCTTCCGCCGCAGGCCTGGCCTTTCGTCGTGCCTTACGACGGTTGGCCCCTTCATCCCGGCCACAACCCGCTGTCTCCGTATGCCCGGCGCCTGCGCGGAAGAAGCGATGGAAAATAACGACCGCTAAGCCGCAAGCGGCTCTACTCGTAATGCGTCCACATGCGGATGACTTTGACGGTCCGCGCGTCTGCGATCACCTGATAGACCAAGCGGGGCCGGACGGGCTACCAACCCGGCTCCTTGTGGCACCTCCGCACCGGCGTCCTGAAACCGTTGCAAACGGACTTGCGCATCCCCGGGATGGACAGAAGGTGAAGCGTCTCCTGAATACTGCGCCAGTCCTCCTCCGAGACGAGAACGGCGTTGGCGCGCTTCCCGATGATGTGGACCGGCTCGTGCGAGGCCGCCAGTTCCTCAATCAACGCACCGAGCCTTCTGCACGCCTCCCTGGCCGTCAAGTTTGCCATGTCAGGCCCCTGCGGAAGCGCGGACAATAGCGCACGGCCCAGACAAGGCGACGGCCGCCGCACCGTTCATTCCGCAATCCGAAATCCGCAATCCGCAATCGGTTCACGCCGGGCCGAAGCCGCGTTCGGCCACCTGGACCGCCAGGAGAAGTGCACGAGCCTTGTTGAGCGTCTCCTCGTACTCGCGCTCGGGCACACTGTCGGCGACGATCCCCGCGCCAGCCTGGACGTCAATCACGCCGCCCGAAAGCACCATCGTCCGCAGCGCGATGCACGTGTCCAGGTTGCCGGAGTAATCCACGTAGCCGACGGCCCCGGCGTAGGGCCCGCGCTTGGTCGGCTCGAACTCGTCGATGATCTCCATCGCGCGGACCTTCGGCGCCCCCGACACCGTTCCGGCCGGCACGCTCACGCGCAGGGCATCGAGGGCCGTGCACCCGTCGCGCAGCCGGCCCGTCACGTTCGACACGATGTGCATGACGTGGCTGTAGCGCTCGACGTACATCACGTCCGACAGGCGGACCGTGTCGTACCGGGCGACTCTCCCGACGTCGTTCCGCGCCAGGTCCACGAGCATAACGTGCTCGGCCCGCTCTTTCGGGTCCGCGAGGAGTTCTTTCTCGAGGCGCTTATCTTCCTCGGGCGTCGCGCCGCGCGGGCGGGTGCCCGCCAGAGGCCGGCTCGTAATCTCGCCGTCCTCGACGCGGACCATGATCTCGGGGCTCGACCCCAGGAGCGTCACGTCTTTGGTCTTCAAGTAAAACATGAACGGCGAGGGGTTGATGACGCGAAGGGCCCGGTAGATATCCATCGGATCGGCCGCCGACTCGACCCGCAGCCGCTGCGACAGGACCACCTGGAGAATGTCGCCGGCGCGGATGTACTCCTTGCACGCCTCGACGGCCCGCAGAAAGTCCTCGCGCTCGAAGTTCGACTTGAACGGCATCCGGACCGGCTCGTCGCGAACCATGTCCTCGACCTTGAGGGGCGCGGGGCGCCGGAGTCGCTCGCACACGGCGTCGATCCGCTCGCGGGCCGCGTCGTACGCCTTCACCGGTTCCCCGTCGCCGAGGATCGCGTTCGACACGACCATCACGGTCTTCTGCACGTGATCGAAGATCACCATCGTGTCGTAGAAGCCGAAGACCATGTCCGGCAGGCCGCGATCGTCCTTCGGCGCGTTCGGCAGGTGCTCGTAATGGCGGATGACGTCGTACCCCGCGTAGCCGACCGCGCCGCCCGTGAATCGGGGCAGTCCCGACCTGTCGGGATGGTGGACCACTTTGTGGGCGGCGAGGCACTGGGCTAGGCGGGCCAGCGGATCGTCGCACTCGCTCCGCGTCACGCGATCGCCCTGCTCCACCTCCACTCGCCGGCCCCACGCGCGGATGGTCTCGCGCGGACACACGCCCAGGAAGGTGTACCGCGCGACGCGCTCCAGGCCGACGACGCTCTCCAGGAGGAACCCCTGTTCGTCCTCGCCCATGAGTTTGCGGAACGCCAGGACCGGCGTCAGGTGGTCCGAAAGGAGCGTACGATAGACGGGGATCGTATTGCCCTGGCGGGCCATCGCCAGGAACTCATCGCGTGTGGGCTCGTACATACGTCCTCCATACCGCAAAAGCGTGGACGACGGCGCTAAGCCGCAAGCGGCTTGCGGCTTAGCGGCAGTATACCATCCCCCCGCCCGACCGTCACGTCCCTTGCGGAGGCGTCTCGGGCGGCTCGGGCGTTTCGGGGATCTCGGGCGGCGCGCCCGCTCCCGTAAAGTCGTGCATCCGCGCCACCTCGCCGTAACAGACCAGGCGGTCGCCCGGGCGGATGCGTTCACCGGCGGAGGGGCTCGGCAGCGCCTCTTCGCCTCGCCGGATCGCCAGCACCAGGAGGCCGGCGGCTCGGAGGTCGGCCTCGGCCAGCGTTTTTCCGGTGCACGGCGAGGCGGCCTCGACCCGAATCTCCGCCACGCCATAGCCTTCGGCCAGGCTGAGCACCTCGGCCACGGGCCGCTCGCGGATCTTCAGGTGCCGCGTCAGGCGGTCCGTTACCCACGCGCTCCATCGCCGCGTCAGTCCGCGCGACCGGAGGGCCAGGTAAAGCAGGAGCCCGCCGACCGCGAGCACCAGCACCGCGATGCCGTATTCCAGGTACCACTTCTCGACCGTCCTGGCGACGGCCGCAAACGAACCGACCAGCAGACTGATGAGCATCACAATGACGACGTTCCCGAAGATCATGAGGAAACTGACTATTCTTCTCCGCCTCGGGTCCGCCATCACGAGTTCCGACTCGCGCGTCGTGAATCCCGTCCCCGTGACGGCCGAGATGGCCTGGAAGTTGGCACGCGATTCCTCCAGCCCCGTCAGGCGCAGCGCGATCGACCCTCCCTTGACCACCAGGATCGTGACCCCTACCACCAGGAGCATGAGCACGAGCAGCGGAACGGAAATAAACCACATGGGACACCCTCCCGAATGGGCACTCGCTATCAGCCGACACTATAGCCTCGCCGGGACGCCAAATCAACCGGCGTGGGAAGCCGCGCCATGGGAATCCAAGGCGCTGGACGCGCTCCGGTCGCGTGGTATAATAAGTATGGAAGAGACCAGGAGGGTAACGCAATGCATAACGAGTTCACCGCCGTCATCGAAAAGGACGGCCAGTGGTACATCTCCTACTGCCCGGAGATTCCGGGCGCTAACGGCCAGGGGCGAACCAAGGACGAGTGCTTGGAAAGTCTGCGCGAAGCCGTTCGCCTGATCCTCGAAGACCGCCGGGAGCAAGCGCTGCGCGGCGTGCCCGCCGACGCAAGCAAAGACATCATAGCCATTCCAGGGTAGAAACGGTGTCAGGAACCGTTTTTGCAAAAAACGGTTCCTGACACCGTTTCCAACCCCTGAGGCGGCCGGGGTGAACCGTCCGATAACCCGCGAGTTTGCTTCAAGGAGGCCGATTCCGTATGCCGATAACCCTTCTGGTCCGACGAAAAGCGGGCTGTGAGGACCTTCCCCTGCCCCGATACATGAGCGAGGCGGCGGCGGGAATGGACGTTTGTGCAGCCGTTGACGAACCGATCGCCCTTGAGCCGGGCGACGTCCAACGTGTGCCGACGGGATTGTTTCTCGCCGTCCCCGAAGGCTACGAGGTGCAGGTCCGGCCGAGGAGCGGTCTGGCGCTCGCGCACGGCCTGGTGGTCGTCAACTCGCCCGGCACGATTGATTCGGATTACCGCGGCGAGGTGGGCGTCATCGTCGGCAACGTCAGACGCGAGCCGTTTACGATCACGCGCGGCCTGAGGATCGCTCAACTGGTCGTCGCGCCGGTCGAACGGGCGGAGGTTCGGCTCGTGGAGGAGTTGCCCGACAGCCGCCGCGGCGACGGGGGCTTCGGCTCAAGCGGCACACATTAGCGCCGGATCGGACCAGAAGCGAGGTGCCTGTGGACCGGATCAGCCTCGGCAGAAAAGTCGCGGCTGTCGTCACGTTCTTCGCCGCCCTCTTTCTTATCACCAGCGTCCTGACGTTCAACCCCGCGGACCTGCCTTCCACGAGCGTCTGGCCGCCCAACGACCCGGTGTGCAACTGGTGCGGGCCCGCCGGCGCCCACCTCGCCTACCGGCTCTTCTGGGCCCTCGGCGACGGGGCGTATCCGCTCCTGTTGTTTCTCGTGGCGGCGGCGTTCCTCTGGCTCTCCCAGAAAGGCGTCCAGGACAAGGTCTTCCGGGTCACCGGCGCCCTGCTGCTCCTGGTCACCATCTCGGTCATGTCCGCCATGATCAAGACCGAGGCGCGCCTGCCGGAATCGAACGGCGGCGTCCTGGGCCTCTCGATCTGGCGGTTCCTGGAGCCGGGCTTGGGCAAGTTCGGGATGGTGCTCTTTCTCGTGCCGGTGGGCCTGGTGGGCCTTCTGCTCCTGACGGACACGTGGTGCATCCTGCTGCCGGTCGCGATCTACAGGTTTTTCAAGTGGATTACCGGCCGCGCGCAGGTGCCGGTGAAGCGTCTGGCGTCGGCGGCGTTCACGGGCGTCCGGCCGGTGGCGTCGGCGTCGGGCGGCTCGAGGGCCGCGGCCGAAGCGGCTGCCGAGGAGCCGCTCGTCCGCCGGGCGCGGCGCGCGAAGCCCGAGGAACCGATCGCCGACGAGGAGGAGCACGAGGAGGCCGACGAAGGCGCCCCGCCGCCCCGCCGGGTGATCATCCGCCACACGCATCGCCCCGCCGAGGAGGAACAGGAGGAGTTCGCGTTCACGCCCCTCCCCTCCACGCCGCGGAATCAGGATTATCAACTCCCGCCGACCGACCTGCTGGAGGACGCCGCTTACGACGAGGACACCGACCAGGAAGCCTATGTCCGCCAGCAGGCGGAGGTGTTGACGCAGACGCTGCGTGAGTTCGGCATCGAGGCCCGCGTCATCGCCATCGAGACGGGCCCCGTCATCACACAGTACGAAGTGGCGCTGGCGCCGGGGGTGAAGGTCGGCAAGGTGATCGGCCTGTCGGACGACATCGCGATCGGCCTGAAGGCGCCGAGCGTCCGGATCGTCGCTCCGCTGCCCGGCAAGGATACGATCGGCGTCGAGGTGCCGAACACGTCGCGCCGGATCGTGCGACTCAAGGAAATCATCCTGGCGGCCCGCGACGCGACGGGGCGCATGGGGCTGCCGCTGTTCCTCGGCAAGGACGCGACCGGCGAATCGCTCGTCAAGGACCTCGCCTCCATGCCGCACCTCCTCATCGCCGGGACGACGGGCAGCGGCAAGAGCGTCTGCCTCAACGCCATCATCATGTCGCTCCTGTTTACGCGGACGCCCGACGACCTGAAATTTGTGCTCATCGACCCGAAGATGGTGGAACTGTCGGTCTTCAGCCGCCTGCCGCACCTCTTGTGCCCCGTCGTCAACGACATGCGCAAGGCCGAGGCGATCCTGGCCTGGCTCATCGAGAAGATGGACGAGCGGTACCGGATGCTCTCGCAGGCCCGGGTCCGCAACATCGCCCAGTACAATCGCCTCTCGCGCGAGGAGATCATCGAACGCTTCGGCGCGGAGAGCGAGACCGACCAGGCACGCCTCATCTACCACATGCCCCACATCGTGGTCATCGTGGACGAACTGGCGGACCTCATGATGGTCGCCGCCAAGGAAGTCGAGATGCACGTGACGCGGCTGTCGCAGAAGTCGCGGGCCGTCGGCATCCACCTGGTGATGGCCACCCAGAGGCCGAGCGTCGACGTCCTGACGGGCCTCATCAAGTCGAACCTCCCGATCCGCATCTCGTTCCAGGTGGCGACGCGCGTCGATTCGCGCACCATCCTGGATTCCATGGGGGCCGAGAAACTCCTCGGGGCCGGCGACATGCTCTTCATGACCCCCGGGGCCCACAAGTTCGTCCGGGCCCAGGGCGCGTTCGTCAGCGAGCAGGAGATCCAGGCCGTCCTCGACTTCGTCACGAAGGACGCCGAGCCCGCCTTCCAGCGGGAACTCGTCCAACTGAAGGCCGAGGACCAGGACGCCGGCGACGCCGAGGACGACCTCTTGGCCCACGGCTCCGACGATGAACTCTACGACCAGGCGGTCGAGATCGTCCTGGCGAACGAGCGAGGCAGCGTCTCGCTCCTTCAGCGGCGCCTGGGCATCGGCTACGGCCGCGCCGCTCGCCTCATCGACCAGATGGCCGAGGACGGCCTCGTCGGCAATTACGCCGGCAGCCAGGCCAGGGAATGCCTGCTCACGCTCGAAGAGTGGGAAGCGCTGAAGAAGCGCGGAGGCCAGCACGCCGCCACCCCCGCCGCACACGCCCCGGCCGACGAAACCGACGAGGAG
>JBAUDW010000148.1:0-6568 GCA_049678285.1 Phycisphaerae bacterium | reverse complement strand
GCGCGAGGACGCGCGGCCCGGCGGGCTCGCTCGAAGCGGGTCCGGCGGCGACCTCGGCGGCGACCTTCCGCAGCATCCGCGCGAGGTTCTTCCGCAGGCTCCGCACCCCCGCCTCGCGCGTGTACGCCTCGATGACGTGGCGAAGGACGTCCGTCGGCAACTCGACGGCGCCGGCCCCCAGGCCGTGCGCCTCCAGTTCCTCAGGCAACAGGTGGCGCTCGCCAATCGCGACCTTCTCCTCCAGCGTGTACCCCGCCAGTTCGATCACCTCCAGGCGGTCCAGCAGCACCGGCGGGATCGACGACGCCAGATTCGCCGTGCAGATGAACAGCACCCCCGACAGGTCGAACTCGACCTCCAGGTAGTGGTCGCTGAAGGCGTAGTTCTCGTCCGGGTCGAGGACCTCCAGGAGCGCACTGGCCGGGTCGCCGTGCGCGTCCTGGCCCATCTTGTCGATCTCGTCCAGGAGGAAGACCGGGTTGCGGACGCCCGCCTTGCGGATGGACTGGACGATGCGGCCGGGGAGGGCGCCGACGTAGGTGCGCCGGTGGCCTCGGATTTCGGCCTCGTCCCGCACGCCGCCCAGGCTCTTGCGGACGAAGCGCCGGCCGAGCGCCCGCGCGACGCTTTTGGCGAGGCTCGTCTTGCCGACGCCCGGCGGGCCGACGAAGCAGAGGATCGGCTCCCGCATCCGCTGCGAGAGTTTCTTGACGGCCAGGAACTCCAGGATCCGCTCTTTCGGCTCCCCGAGGCCGTAATGGTCCTCGTCGAGAACCTGCTGGGCGTGCCGCAGGTCCAGGTTGTCCTCGGTCGAGGCGGTCCACGGCATGTGGATGAGCCAGTCGAGATACTCGGTGATGACGACGGACTGAGGCGAAAGGGGGAGCATGCGGCCGAGGCGGGCGTGCTCCGCCAGCGCGAGGCGTTGGACCTCCTCCGGCATGCCCGCCGACAGGATTTTCTCCCCCAGTTCCGTGATCGACGCGCCTGCCGGGTCCTCCTGGCCGAGTTCCTCCTCGATCGCCCGCAACTGCTCCTTCAGGAAATACTCCTTCTGGCTCTGTTTGAGGCGCGAGCGGACGCGGTCGCTGATGCGGTCCTGGATTTCCAGCAGCGAAATCTCGTTCTCCAGGACCTCGGCCAAGGCGTTCAGCCGATCGCTCGGCCCGCTCATCTCCAGCAGGCGCTGCTTATCGGAGAACGGGATCACCAGGTACGTCGCCACCAGGTCCGTCAGGCGGCCGACGTCCGAGGCCTGGCTGACGAGCCGGCCGACGCTTTCCGGCAGGATCGGATTCTTCCCGAGGTAGGAGAAGAACTGCGCCTGGACCGTGCGCATGAGGGCCTCGGCCTCGGCATCCTCGCAGACGGGCTCCTGGATCGGCTCGGCCTCCGCGCGAAGGCATCCGCCTTCGGCGCTCACGTTCGTCGCGCGGGCCCGCTCCGTCGCCTCAACGATCGTCTTATAGATGCCGCTCGCTTCCCGGAAGCACTGGAGGACCTCGCCGACGCAGCCGACCGCAAACAGGTCCTTGCCTTCGGGGTCCGCCAGGTCCGGGTCGCGCTGGGCGACCAGCAGGATGCGGTGGTCGGCGGCCATGGCCGCGTGGACGGCCGTCACGGAAGGTTCGCGCCCCACCTGGAGCGTCATCACCAGGCCGGGAAACGCCACCAGACCGCGCAGGGGCAGGACCGGCAGGCGTTTCAGCGTCGGCGAAGTTCCTGAATCATCAGCCATGGGTCGAGTGCCATCTGCTGAGAGCAACTATCGCTCGTGGCCGGGTGGCACGGCGGGTCTTGCCCCGCCGTGCTCCAACACACGGCCGGACAAGACCGGCCGTGCCACTCAACACAATAGCCAAGCACGTCCCTGAAAAAGGCACCAGAATCTCCCGTCGCTGCAGCGCGTCAGGGCGCCGGTTTCTTGCGGAAGAGCCAGTCCTCGAAGGCGCACCGGACCACAATCGGTTCGGATCCCACGATTGCCTTCTCGGCGCGGGCGTCCTTCTCGAAATCGAAGAGGACGGCCGCAGTCAGTTTCAACTCGGTCTCGCCAGGCTCGAAGTACCTCGTGAAGTTGCCGCCCGTATCCGGCCCGCACGGACCCCAAAAGTAGAAACCCGCGAGCGCATATTCCCGGGACCACGCGCCGCCCGGGGCAAGCGTCACGCTTCTCGGCGCCTCCGACCGCCGCGCCCGAACGTCCGCATAAACTGGCGCCTCTTCATGCCCCTGCGCGTCGCGGAGAAAAAGCCCAAGGAGCGGAAACGGCATGTCGCCGGATTCGTCCTCTCCGGGCAAAGGCCTCGGCAACGTCAGGCGGACCGGCTCCGCGCCGGAGTTGCGGATCGTCACGCGTACGCGCTCGGGCAGGCCCGGCGCCTCCGCGCCCACGCGCTCGATCGCGCAGGTCACGTCCTGGGGATCGGCGTCTCGGCCGGCCGTGGCCGCGCATCCCCCGCCGGCCAGCGATGCCGTGAGCAGGGCGAGGAGCGCGACTGAAATCCGCCAGACCATGTACCCGATTCTCCGGGGCCTTCGCACAAAACATCCCCCTCCCCTTTTCCCGAAAATCCCTTTCACAACCCCTTTAACCATCGGCAATTACAAAAATGGGGTCTGACCCCATTTTAGTAGCCGGCTCAGCCGACGGTCGCGGCCTCGGCCGCTTCCTGCGTTTGCGGCGTCTCCTGCGGCTGAGGCGTCTCCTGAGGCTCGGCCGGTTCCTCGGGGAGGAGGCCCTGGTCGTGCAGGTCGCTGAACTTGACGCTGACCTTGCGCGAGACGCCCGGCTCTTCCATCGTCACGCCGTAAAGCACGTCCGCGATGCTCATCGTCCGCTTGCTGTGCGAGATGATGACGAACTGCGACTGGTCGAGGAACTCCCTGACGAGCGAGACGAAGCGGTCGATGTTCGCCTCGTCCAGCGGCGCGTCCACCTCGTCGAGGATGCAGAAGGGGCTCGGCCGGGCGCGGAAGACCGCCAGCAGCAGCGCCACGGCCGTCATCGCCTTTTCGCCGCCCGACAGCAGGCTGATCCGCTGGAGTTGTTTGCCCGGCGGGCGGGCCACGATCTCGATCCCGCTCTCCAGCACGTCCGTCTCATCCTCCAGGAAGACGTCCGCTTTCCCGCCGCCGAAAAACTTCCGATAGAGTTCCTGGAAGTGGCCCCGGACGGCCTGAAAGGTAGTCAGGAATCGTTCGCGGCTCTCGCGGTTGATCCGTTCGATGAGGTTCGCAAGCGTCGTTTGGGCCGACACCAGGTCGTCGCGCTGTTGGCGAAGGAACTCGGCCCGCTTCTCCAGGGTTTCCTGTTCCTCGAGCGCCTCCATGTTGACCGGTCCGAGGCGGTCGATCTTGCCCTGAAGGTCCTTGATTTCGGCGGCCACGGACTCCCAATCCACCTCCTCCGGCTGCCACTGGGCGTAGCGTTCGGCAAGGTCCATCTGGAAATCGTCGCGGACGCGCTCGACGAGGTCGTCGCGCTTGGTCTGGAGTTCGCGCCGGGCGAGTTCCCGCCCGTGAATTTCTCCCTGGAGCCGTTCGATCTCGGCTTCGATGCCGCGCTCCTTCTCGGCAAGCGCGGCGAGGCGGCCGCGCCGGTCGGCGCCCGCTTCGGCGAGGCGGCGGCCCTCGGCCTCGGCGGCCTGCTTCTCCAGGAACAGGCGCGCCAGGTCCGACTGAATCGCGAGCATCGTCCGCTGGGAATCCCGGATGCGGGTCTGGCACTCGGCGAGGTCGGCCTGGCTCTGTTCGATGCCCAGGGCCGTCGCCGCCGCGTCCCGTTCGCTCGACGCCACCTGGTCCACCAGGGCCGTGTGCTTCTCCCGAAGGCGAGCCAGCGCCACCCGCGCCGCCGTCCGCTCCTCCTCGAGCGCCGTCCGCGCCTCCAGGAGCGTCTCCTGCTCGGCGACGAGGGCGTCGATGGATCGCTGCTGGTCGGCGGCCTGCCGGTCGAGGCCGACGATCTCTTCCGCGAAGGCGGTGCGCTCACCCAGGAGCCGCTCGCGCTCCGCCCCGAGGTCCGCCAGTTCGCTTTCCACGAGCGGGGCCTCGGCCGACAGTTCCTGGCGCGTCTCCGCCAGGCGACGCTGGTGCCCTTCGACCTCGACCCTGGCCATCGACGCCTCGTAGATCTTCTGGCGGAGGGCCTGCTGCTCGACGTCGAGGGCCTGAAGTTCCTCGACGGCGCGGCGTCGGCGGGCGTCGAGTTCCTCGATTTGCCGGGCCGCCGACTCCTCCTCGGCCGCAATGTTCCTCAGTTCCGAGCGGCGCGAGATGAGGCTCGTCTCCGGGCCCGGCGGGCCGATGGCGACCGACCCGTCCGCTTCCAGCACGTCGCCCGTGAGGCTGACGAAGCGGTATCCGCGCAAGGGCCCGCGCGCCAGGGCGACGGCGCCCTCGAGGGTCCGGACGACGACCGTCCGCCCCAGGAGGTGCGCCACGGCCGGGAGGACGGATTCGTCCACGCGGACGTACTGCATCGCCCAGCCGACCGCTTCCGGATAGGCCGCCAGGTCTTTGCCGTCGGCGGCCGGCTCGATCGCGTCGAGCGCGAGGAACCGGACCTGGCCGGGGAGCGTGCCCCGCAGGTCACCGGCGAGGGCGAGTACGTCTTCCTGGCGTTCGGCGATGAGGAGTTTCTCGGCGGGCCCGAGGGCGGATTCGATGATGACGGCGTGAGCGACGTCGACCTCGATGAGGTCCGCCACCATGCCGCGCCACCGGCCGGCGTGGCCGTTCGTCCGGATCGTTTCGCGGACGCGGCGGACGGCGGCGGGGATGCCTTCGCCTCGCTTCTCCAAATCCTGGAGCAGTTCACGTCGGCTGGCGAGGGCGGAGGCACGTTCTTTCGCGCGGGCGAGTTGTTCGCCGACGCCCTCGAGTTCCTTCTGCTTGGCCTCGGCCTCGTGGCGTTTGGCTTCGAGACCGCGCCGGCGTTCGGCGACGGTCGCCTCCAGCCGGGCCGCCTCCGCCTTCAGTTCCTCCTCGCGCTCGCGCAGGCGCTCCAGGTGGGCGGCGATCTCGTCCCGCCGCTTCGCCAGCCGGTCCGCCTGGACCGACAGGTTCTCAAGGCGCAGGTCGAGGCTCGCCAGCCGGCTCGAGCGCTGGCCCCTCTGCTGGGCCAGGTCCATGAGGGCGGCCTTCGCGTGTTCGATGCGGCCGGTGAGCGTACGGACCCGGTCGGCGGTTTCCTGGAGGCGTTTTTCGATGTCGGCGACGGCCGTCTCCTGCCGGGCGGCTTGGTCGGCCACCTCGGCGAGGTCGCGCCGGCGGGATTCCACGAGCGCCTGGACCTCGCGCAGGTGGGCCGAGAGGTCGCCGATCTTCCGCCGGTCGCGCTCGACGACCTGCTCCAGTTCCCCGACGCGCGTGCGATGAAACCCGATCTCGTTCTCCCCCGTGGCGATGGAGGAGCGGACTTCGCCGAGGCGCGCGTCGGTGCGGCGGACCTCGCCGTCGAGTTCCAGGAGTTCCGTTTCGAGCCGGCTGCGCTCCTCCTCGAGGGACGCCAGGGCGCCCGCCTCGCGGGACCGCGCATCCTCCAGACCGCGAAGCGCCGACTCGTGGGCCTCCAGCGCCGTCGCCTGCTCGTGGTACTGGCTGAGGGCGTAGGAGACGCGGAGTTCCCTGAGGCGTTCGGTGTACTGGAGGAAGTTACGGGCCTTACCGGCCTGGTGCTTGACGCTGCGGAGGCGTTTTTCGACCTCATCGAGGATGTCGCCGAGACGCACGAGGTTCTGCTGGGTGCGTTCGAGTTTTCGTTCGGCCTCGCGGCGTTTGGCCTTGTACTTGGAGACGCCGGCCGCTTCCTCGAAGATGATGCGGCGTTCCTGGGGATTGGACTGGAGGAGGACGTCCACCTTGCCCTGCTCGATGAGGCTGTAGGCGTCGACGCCGATGCCCGTGTCCATAAAGAGTTCGCGAATGTCGCGCAGGCGGCAGGGTTTGCGGTTCAGGAGGTATTCGGACTCGCCGCTGCGGTAGAGGCGGCGGCTGACCTCGACCTCGGTGACGTCGATGGGCAGCAGGCCGCCCGAATTGTCGAACGTGAGCGTGGCTTCCGCGAAGCCGAGGCTCCGCCGGCTTTCGGAGCCGGCGAAGATGATGTCGGCCATTTCACGGCCGCGAAGGCTCTTCGCGCTCTGCTCGCCGAGAACCCACTTGACGGCGTCCACGACGTTCGACTTGCCGCACCCGTTCGGGCCCACGATCACCGTGATGCCCGAGTCGAAATCGAAGCGGGTGCGGTCGGCGAACGACTTGAAGCCGAACACTTCCAGTCGCTTCAGTTCCACTTCCCGTGTGCTCCTTCCTCCGGCGTCGTTCCGCCGGCCGAGAGGCTACGGCTCCTCGACGGTGATCGGCCTGGCGATCGGGCGGTCGCCCGCCATCTGGTATTCGAGCGGCTCGAGCATGATCGTGCCCGACAGGGCCCGTTTCCGGGCCAGTTCATTCACAAGGCCGACGACATCGCTGTACCCCAGGCCCAGGCCTTGCGGCGTGGGGTTTTTATCGAGGCCCAGGGGTGCGGCCATTTTCTCGATGACGTCGCGCACCTCGAGCG
>JBAUDW010000147.1:0-3835 GCA_049678285.1 Phycisphaerae bacterium | reverse complement strand
GGATGAACCCCCGCGCTACACGGACGACAGAACGCCAACCTCCGGAAATGGGGCATGCCAGAAAATCTAGTCACACCCAAGCCTGTGACCCGGCGCGAAAACACTTGATTCCGCTGCCCGCCGGGTTAGTCTTACACCTCGCGGAAAGGCCCTGTGGGCCGTTCAACTTTGAACCCTTTTGAAAGGATGCCCGACCATGACTAGAGCCTATCGGTGGTTCCTCCTTGCGGCTGTTGTGGGTCTGCTTGCGGCGTTCGCCTCGCCGGCGCCGGCGGCGGACGCCGAGAAGATCGGCGTCCTCATCATCGATGGCCAGAACGCCCACGACTGGAAGGCGACCACGCCGCCCATCAAGGCGATGCTCGAGAAGACCGGCAAGTTCACCGTGGACGTCCTGACATCGCCGGCGGCCCCGCCCCGGGATGCCGATGAAGCCGCCAAGCAGGCCAACAAGGACGCCTGGGCGAAGTTCAAGCCCGACTTCTCCAAGTACAAGGTCGTTCTGTCGAACTACTGCGGCCAGCCCTGGCCCGAGGACGTGCAGAAGTCCTTCGAGAAGTTCGTGGCCGACGGCGGCGGGTTCGTCGCCTATCACTTTGCCGTGGCGGCGTTCAAAGAATGGGATGCCTACAACCAGATGATCGGCATGGGGTGGAAGGACGCCAAGTTCGGCGAGGGCCTCGCGCTGGATGACAGCGGCAAAGAGGTCCGCCGCGCAAAGGGCGAGGGGGCCGGCGGCTCGCACGGCCCCGCCCATCCGTTCGAGATCATCGTCCGCGACAAGGACCACCCCATCATGAAGGGCCTGCCCGAGAAGTGGCAGCACATCAGCGACGAGTTGTACGGCAGCCTGCGAGGACCGGCCAAGGACATGCACATCCTGTGCACCGCCTTCTCCGTGAAGGACAACGACAAACAGAAGGCCGGCACCGGCATGCACGAGCCGATCGCGTGGACGGTCCCGTTCGGCAAGGGCCGCGTGTTCGTGAACGTGCTCGGCCACGCCGTGCCCGAGACGACCGCGCCGGATACCGCGATCCTGCTGGAGCGCGGCACGGAGTGGGCGGCCACGGGCGCGGTGACGATCCCCGCTCCGGCCGACCTGAAGTAACGGCGATTTGCGATCTGAGACTTGAGATCTGCGATTTGAGATTCGAGATCTGAGACTGGCGATTTGACACAGCCCTTACCAGGGAAAGGAGTTCAGGCATGGTTCGCACATTTTGCTGTTTGCTGGCCTTCGGCGCGATCGGGCTCGCACTGGCGTCGTCCGCGCCCGCTGCGGATGCGGCCAAGATCAACGTGCTCATCATCGATGGCCAGAACAACCACGACTGGAAGGCGACCACGCCGCCCATCAAGGCGATGCTCGAGAAGACCGGGCGGTTCAACGTCGAGGTGCTGACGAGTCCGCCCAATGGCGCCCCCGCGGAGCAGTGGGCCGGGTTCAAGCCCGACTTCTCGAAGTACGGCGTCGTCTTCTCGAATTATAACGGCCAGCCCTGGCCCGAAGAGGTCAACAAGGCTTTCGAGAAGTACATGGAGAACGGCGGCGGCCTGGTTGTGTATCACGCGGCCAACAATGCGTTCACCCAGTGGGAAGCGTGGGCGAAAATGGTCGCCCTCCTGTGGCAGGGACCTGCCACAGGAGACCGCCTCTACATGGATGACGCCGGCAAGGTCGTCCGCCAGAAGAAGGGCGAGGGGCCCGGCGCCGGTCACGGGCCGCAGTGGGCCTACACCGTCCAAGTCCGCGACAAGGACCATCCGATTACCAGGGGCCTGCCCGAAAAGTGGGTGCATGCCAAGGACGAACTGTACCAGGCCATGCGCGGCCCGGCCGAGAATGTTCACATCCTGGCCACTGCCTGGGCCGACCCGGCCCGAAATGGCACCGGGGGGCACGAGCCGATGGTCTTCACCGTGACCTACGGCAAGGGTCGCGTCTTCGTGAACCTCCTGGGCCACGACGCCACGAGTGTCGTTCATCCCGGCTGCGCAGCGCTGATGATCCGCGGGACGGAGTGGGCGGCCACGGGTGCGGTGACGATCCCGCCGCCGGCGGACATCGCGGCTTCTCCGGCGACGAAGTAGCGCGGGGGTTTATCCCCAGCGCCCTCTTGCGCGGGGCACAAGGCCCCGCGCTACGTCGCGTAAGTCGCGTTGTGGCAAAAGGTTAGGTTTGTTGCCACGAAGCAAGTAGCGCTGTAGTACTAATTCTCTAATCTCCAAAGGAGTATCCGTCATGGCAAGGACAACGTTCGGCGTTGTGGTGGGCACCCGCGGCTTCTTTCCGGCGAGACTGGCGCAGGAGGGGCGCATCGAGATCCTGCGGATTCTGAAGGAAGAAGGCTTCGAAACCGTCTGCCTCGGCGCGCGTGAGGCGACGGGCGGCGCCGTCGAGACGCTCGCCGACGCGCGGGCGTGCGCGGACCTGTTCAAAAAGCACGCCGACCGTATCGACGGCGTGCTGGTGACGCTGCCTAACTTCGGCGACGAAAAGGCGGTCGCCAACACCCTGCGGGCGAGCGGCCTCCAGGTGCCGGTCCTCGTCCACGCCTGGCCGGACGATCCCCAGAAAATGAAAATGGGCGGCCGGCGCGACTCGTTCTGCGGCAAGATGTCGGTCTGCAACAATTTGGCGCAATACGACATTCCCTTCACGCTGACGGACCTGCACACCGTGGCGCCCGACACGAAAGCGTTCCGGGCGGACCTGGCGCGCTTCGGCGCCACGTGCCGGGTGGTGCGCGGCCTGCGCGGAGCGCGCCTCGGAGCCATCGGCGCCCGGACCGGACCGTTCAACACGGTCCGCTTCTCGGAGAAACTGCTCGAGGCGGCCGGCATCTCGGTCGAGACGCTGGACCTGTCGGAGGTTCTGGGCCGGGCCGAGCGGCTCGGCAAGGGCGACCCGGCCGTCCGCGCGAAACTCCAGGCCATCCGCAAGTACACCGATACGGCGCGCGTCAGCGCGGAGAGCCTGGAGCGGATGGCGCGGTTCGGCGTCGTCGTCGACCGCTGGGTGAAGGAGATGGACCTGGCGGGGACGGCCATCCAGTGCTGGACGGCCCTGGAAGAGTTCTACGGCATCGTGCCATGCACCCTGATGAGCATGATGTCGGAAGTGCTTTTGCCGAGCGCGTGCGAAGTGGACGTGACGGGTCTGGTGGGGATGCTGGCCCTCAGGCTGGCGACCGAAAGCCCGGCAGCACTCGTGGACTGGAACAACAACTACGGCGACGAGGAGAACAAGGCCGTCATCTTCCATTGCTCGAACCTGCCGAAGAGCCTCTTTAAGAAAGCGAAGATGGACATCCATGAGATCATCGCGGGCAGCGTCGGGGCGGAGAACGCGTGCGGGGCGATCGTCGGGCGCCTGCGGAACGGGCCGTTCACCTTCTGCCGGGTAGACACGTTCGACCCGGCGGGCGAGATCCGGGCGTATGTCGGCGAAGGGAACCTGACGAACGACCGGCTCGAGACGTTCGGCGGGTACGGCGTGGTGGAGATCCCCGACCTCCAAGCCCTGCTCCGGGTGATCTGCACGCTGGGGTTCGAGCACCACGTGGCGATCGCGATGGGCCAGGCGGCCCGGGCGATCGAAGACGCGTTCGACACCTATTTCGGGTGGGACGTCTACCACCACACCGGCTGAGCGGCCGCGGCCGAGCCGACAGTCAGGGTGTGGCAAGTTTTTCTGGCAGGCGTAACCGATGGGAGGTTTTGCGATGGAGTGCCGAAGGCACGTTTGACGTTAGCCACGGGCGTCCCGGCGCGCCGGGATGGTCGGCGTGGCAGAAGCGACCCCGCCGCTTTCTTTTTTTCAACCCCCCGC
>JBAUDW010000146.1:0-3192 GCA_049678285.1 Phycisphaerae bacterium | reverse complement strand
GCCCGGTCTAAAGTGTCAACCATGTTCCCGGTTGCACAGAACAGTCGTGCCTCCGGCACTTGTTACGGCCCCTTTCGATGCCCAACACCCGTGCCAGAAAAATTAGTCACACCCGGATGAAACGGCGGCGCGGCGGAAGACTTCGTCGCCCCGAGCCAAGCGCAAGAAAATCGCGGCGTCCCACCGGGACGCCGCGTCGGCGATGCGCAGGGAGAGCGACTGGCGCCTGGTGAACGTGACCGGCGGCTTCCGCCGCCGGCTCGAACGGCGCGAAAGAAGGCGCGGCGGGTGCGGAGACCCGCCGCGCACGATGTACCCTCTGTCCCTTCGTCCCTCGTTGTTTTCAGTTGCTTCCGTGTTTCAGGATGAGTTTGGCGCCTTCGGCGGCGTCGAGGTCGAGTCCTCCGAGTGCTTCGCCGGCGGCGTCGCGCAGCCGATCGTCGGGGTCGGCGGCGAGTGCCTGGAGTGCGGCGATTTCGGCGGCCTCGAGTTTGTTGCCGACGAAGCGAGCGGCCCGGGCGAGGTTTTTAAGGGCGGCCACGCGGACTTCCTTGGATCGCGTCTCGTCGGTTCCGACGCGTGTCATGGCGCGGGTGATTTCGCCGTCCGCGATTTCCGCCAGGGCCCCGAGCACCGCCACGACCAGTTCGTCGGGCCGGTTGGCGGTCAGGCTGTCCAGCAGGCTCTGGCGTGCCCGGCGGGCGGAGAACACGCGGCTGTCGATGGCGACGTCTTTCAGGACGTTGGCAGCGCGGAGGCTGATGGCGCGGCTCTCGTCGGGGTTCAGCACGAGCGAGCCGGCCTGTTTCTTCAGTTCGTCCACCGCGGCGAGGATCGCCTCGGCCGCGATGCCGGGCTCGACGGCCCGGAGGTACGGCACCCGGGACTCGATCCACGAGGCCTTGACCGGGTCGTCGGGCCAGGAGAGGACGAGGATGGGGGTCATGGCGGTCGCGTAGTCGCTCCTGAGGAGCGAGACGACGTCGGCATGGCTGACGTTCTGGGTTCGGCTGGAGATGAGAATGGCATCGACGCGCGGCATAGCGCGTGCGGCGGCCAGCGCCTGGTTTCCGGACGTGGCGAGGACGACGTTCCAGCCTGCCTCTTTCAGTTCCGCCTGGAGGCGGTTGCGGTTGTCGGGTTCCGGCTCGACGAGGAGGATGCTTTTCTGGGCCTCCAGGTTGAGGGCTTCGGAGAGGACGGGGATGACTTTGCCCGCGCCGGTGAAGGGATTGCGTGGACGGATGGCGGCGAGGGCGAAGGCGGAGGCGAATCGCACCCGCTGGTCGGGATACCCGAGTGCCAGGACGAGAGGGCTTCCGACGTCGGCTTGGCCGTAGAGGGTGAGGAATTCCTCGTTCGCCACGTCCTGGAGGGCCTTGGCGGTGCGGACCGCCACGGTCGTGTTCCGGTCCCCGAGCGCGCGGTCGAGCACTTTGTAAAGGTGCTGCTGGCCGACGGCGCGGGCGAAGAAGTCGACGGTGGGCATGTCGTCGGGGAGGAAGGGGTCGGCCTCGCGGGCCGTCTTGCCCGCCAGTTCGGCTTCCATCTGCATCAGCGACGAGACCCAGGAGGCGACGGCATCGAGCGCGCCGGGGTCGGCCTTCAAGGCGTCGGCGCAGGCGCGAGACGCGAGGATTTCGTTGACGGCGAGGCTCGGCGCGGCGCGGTACAGGAGGCCCGTCCCTTCGACCCAGTCAAACAGGTCGTAGGTGGGCAGACGATCGTCCGCCACGAGGATTTTGTTGTAGTAGTACCTTTCGGCCATGTGGAGGTAGAGCGTCTTGGCGGGGATCGCGAGGGCGCTTTCGTCGGCGATCTTGAGGATGGCGCTCGTGGCGGCGGCCTTCAGCGTGTCGGTCGTCTTGGGATTTTCGACGACGGCCTTCAGGGCAGGCAGGGCGTAGGGGTATCCGATGGTTCCCAGGATATTGATGATCGTGAGCTTCATGTCGTCCTTGGGCGTTCGGAGCACCGCCAGCAGAGGCAGGACGACCGGCCGGCCGAGTTCCTCCATCGCCCGGATGACGAACGGCACGAGTTCCTTGCGGCCGGGATCCTGGAGGATCGCCAGGGCGTGCGGCACGACATAGGGGCCGCTGTACTTGAGTTCCTTCATGGCGAGGTAGTAGGGCCTCGGCCCGTCTCCCAGCCGCAGCAGATTTGCCTGGATGCGGTTCGCGTCCGTCCGTTTCAGGTAGGCCCCTTCGTCGGCGAGCGTCAGGATCCGCCCGACCACGCCGACCAACTCCTGGACGTGAGCCATCTTGATGAGGACAGCATATCCTGTGGACGGCGATTCCGTCAGCGCGAGCACCGCCTTGGCGTCCGGATTGGCGGCGAGGACGCGGTTGGCGAAATCGGCCGCCAGGTCGAACCGCGCCAACTTGAAGTAGTGGGCCATCATCCGCCAGTTGTTCTGGAGGTCCGCCCCGGCCAGGCTGACGGGCAGACCGGCCGCCCCGTATCCGGTGGCGGCGGCCTCTTCCTCGGCGGGCGTGGGGCCTTCAGCCGGCGCGCCCTCAGCCGGCACACCTTCGGCCGGTGCACCTTCGGCCGGCACATCTTCGGCCGGCGCACCTTCGGCCGGCACACCTTCGTCCGGTGCACCTTCGGCCGGCACACCTTCGTCCGGTGCGCCCTCGGTGGGCTCCTTCGTCGGATCAAAGAGTTCTTCGAGTTGGGAGGCCGCGTCTTCTTGAGCGCCGGCCCTTCCGATCGGCAGCGCGAGCAGCACCAACGTCAAGGCGAGAAGCCACGTTCCGGTCGCTGAGGAGCGGCACCGGCGTCGGAAGGTACGCATCGGCATCTGGCGTCTCCTTCTATGCACACGGCGAGTCATATTCGGCGAGTTCGCCGGCTTGGCAGCCCTGTCGGAGGACCGGAGGGTTTCTCTCGGCCGGCGGTTTCAATTCCTTCGGCTCCCAGCGCGCCTGCAAACTCCTCTCGCAACTAGGGATAAAAGCGGCGCGATTATAAAGGGGACCGGAAGGGTGTCAACAAAAATTGACGCCAGGCCGAGTGGGGTGTGGCAAGTTTTTCTGGCAGGCGTAACCGATGGGAGGTTTTGCGATGGAGTGCCGAAGGCACGTTTGACGGTAGCCACGGGCGTCCCGGCGCGCCGGGATGGTCGGCGTGGCAGAAGCGACCCCGCCGCTTTCTTTTTTTCAACCCCCCGCAGGGGCGCCCGCC
>JBAUDW010000145.1:0-27991 GCA_049678285.1 Phycisphaerae bacterium | reverse complement strand
TTGTAGGGCGGGGTGACCGGCCGCCGCCTTCCCCTTCCTTTTCTTGCCCCTCGCCGCCCCGGTGAAAGCGGGGCGGAGAGGGAAAAGAAAAAACATCAGACTCTCTTGGCGCGCTTGCGAACCGGGGCTAAAAGCCCCGGTCTATACGCCGCTCGCGCGGCGCAAAGGCGGCTGAAGCCGCCTCCTAACGACACGGCACCAACACCCCGTGGCGGGCAGCTTGCCCCGCGCTACGAACAACCAGCGCCCCGCCCCGAAAGGGTCCAACCGCTGAACAAGGACAAGCGGGGCGGCGAACCACGCCACGCCCTACGCGCCGGCGCGGACGGCCCGGAGCCGACTGACCTGGAGGAGCGCATTCTCGGTCGCCAGTTCCGTGTGGACGTAGCGGCTGATGTGGCGCTGCGCATCCGCCAGGAGACCGACCGCCCTGAGAAGCGCCTCGCCGGGCCATGCAGCCAGCGCGCGGATGGCCTCCGGCTGGTCGGCATTGACGAGTGCCAACGTCTCCTCGCCCACTGTCGCCAGGACGAGGGCGTCGCGCAGGGCCGACGCGACGGCCGCCAGGGCCGTCCGCGCCGCCTCGCGCCGCAGCGCCGTCTCCTCGCGGGATTCGCTGGTCACTCGCTCGGCCTTCGCGCGCTCGCGCGACCAGGCGGCGATGCGCTCCGCAATGTCGAGCGCTGCCGACTCCTCCATCTCCGCCAGGAGCGGCACCATGGCGCGCTTCAGGTCCCAGAGGCCGCTGCCCACCAGCGCGCGGGCGCGCTCGATGCTCCCCCCCGCGAAACGCGAGACATAGGCGACCTCCGCATCGGAAACCGCCCCGTCCTCGGGCGGCAGCAGCGCCCGCACCTTCTCGGCGACGAAGGCGTCCGGCAGAGGGCGAAAACGCACCCCCTGGCACCGCGACAGGACCGTCGCCGGCAGCCGGGAAACATCCGCGCACAAGAGGACAAGGACGGCGTGGCGCGCCGGTTCCTCGAGGCTCTTCAAGAGCGCGTTCGCCGCCTCTTCGTTCATCAACTCCGCATCGTCCAGCACCGTCACCGTCCGCGGCCCTTCCATCGGCGAGAGAACCACCGATTCGGTCACCACGCGGTCGGGGCTCTTTTCGCGCCGGGCGACGAGCAACAGGCGGAAATCGTTGCGGTCCGGCTCCTTGCGGAACCAGTAAACGTCGGGGTGCGTGTCGCGATCGACGCGCTCGCAGGGGGAACACGCATCACACGAATCACGGCCGTCGGCGCCCGCGTCGCCGCGAGGCGTGCCCGCGTCGCGCGGCGCCTCGCAGAGGAGCACCTTCGCCAGTTCCCGCGCCGCCAGACCTTTCCCGACACCGCGCGGGCCGGAGAAAAGAAAGGCGTGAGGCATGCGGTCGGACGCCACCGCCGCACGCAGCGCCCGGACCGCGCCTTTCTGATGCTTGACCTTATCGAAGGACACGTTTCACCGCCGATTCGATGTCGCGGGCGACCGCGTCCGGCGCGCGCGAAGCGTCCACGACGACAAACCGGTCCGGCCGCTCGCGCGCCATCGCCAGGAACCCCTGGCGGACCTTCTCGTGGTACGCCCGGTCCTTGGATTCCATCCGGTCGCGCGCCCGCGCGATCCGCGAGAAACCGGTCTCGACGTCCACGTCGAGGAGGATCGTCAGGTCCGGCTCGATGCCGCCGGCCGCCACGCGGCCCATCTCCCAGATGAGGGCCGGCTCGATGCCGCCCGCAAAGCCCTGGTACGCCACGCTCGACGAGACGAACCGGTCGGAGACGACGACCAGTCCGCCCTCGAGCAGCGGCTGGACGATCCGCGCGACCATTTCGGCGCGGCTCGCCATGTAGAGAAAGAGTTCCGTACGGACGTGCATCTCGGGCAGCCGCTTGTCCAGCAGGACCTTGCGGATGCGCTCCGAGACGGGCGTCGAGCCGGGGTCGCGGACGGCCGTCGCCTGGCGGCCCTCTTCGCGCAGGCGCGCGACCAGATGCTGGACCTGGGTCGTCTTGCCGCACCCTTCGGGCCCGTCGAGCACGATGAACCGGCCTGGAAACGCTTCGGCCACGCTAACCCTTTTCGGTTTCAATCCGGCACAGGACCTGGCCGACCTTGATCTCCTCGTCCTCGTCGGCGACGAGTTCCACGATTTTGCCTTCGACGGGACTCGGCACGTCGAACGTGGCCTTGTCGGTGATCATCTGCACGAGGTCGTCGTCCTTCTCGACGTGCTCGCCCACCTCGACGTACCAGAATGAGACGCGGGCCTCTTCGCCGGCGTCGTCGCCCAGCGGAGGCAACTTCACTTCTTCAACAGCCATGCGCCTGCTCCTCACCTCAAAAACTCCGTGCGCCTTTCGAGCCGGCGGCGGGACGAGACGCGCTCGCTTCCGGCTCGCGGCTAAACATAGCGCCGTTCGAGCCGGCGGCGGGAGCCGCCGGTCATGCTCCCCACCGTGGCACGTGCCACGGCCGATCGTATCTAACCGGGTGCTCCCGCACCCGGCTCGAAGATCGCGCGAGTTTTCAAGCCCCGCGGCGACCCCGCGCGCTCGCGAAAGACGCGTTCGGCCTCGTAACTCGACCGGACGAACGGCCCGGAGGCCGCGGCGCGGAAACCCATCGCGCGAGCCTCCGCTTCCCACGCCTCGAACTCGCCCGGCTCGACGAAGCGAGCCACCGGCGCGTGCGCCGCCGAGGGCGAAAGGTATTGGCCGATCGTCACGATGTCGCACCCCGCCTCTCGCAGGTCGCCCAGCACCCCGCGCACCTCATCCGTCGTCTCGCCCAACCCCACCATCAAGCCGCTTTTCGTCCACGTTTTCAAGCCCCGAGCCTCCGCCTGCCGCTTGACGTACGCGAGAACTTCGAGGCTCCGGCGATAATCGGCCTCCGGCCGAATGGCCGGATACAGGCGAGGAACCGTTTCCACGTTGTGGTTGAAGATGTCCGGCCGCGCGTCGAGGACCGCATCCAGTGCCGCGCGCGAGCCTTGAAAGTCGGGCGTCAGGACTTCGATGACGGCCTGGGGCAATCGGGCGCGGACCGCGCGGATGGTGCGGGCGAAGTGCCCTGCCCCGCCGTCCGCCAGGTCGTCGCGCGTCACGCTCGTGACGACGACGTGGCGGAGGCCCAGGCGTGCGGCGGCTTCGGCGACCGCTTCCGGTTCGTCCTCGCGCGGCGAGCCGGGGTACGCCGTCGGTATCGCGCAAAACCGGCACGAGCGGGTGCACGATTCGCCGAGAATCAGAAATGTCGCCGTCCCGCGCGCGTAACATTCGGCGAGGTTCGGACAGCGGGCGCTCGAGCAGACGGTCGCGAGGCCAAGGTCGGCCAGCAGGCGAGCCGTGCCCGCGCGCGCGGCCTCGTCGCCCGCGCCGATGCGCTTCCTAATCCACGGCGGGAACCGCCTCGCGCGTTTCGCGGCCGATGCTTCAGGCTCCATGCTCTGCTCCCGCGGCGCGCCCCGCGCCGGTTTCCTTTTCGGGCGATTCTTCCGAGACGGAACCGGCCCGCGCACCGTCGAATCCGAAAACGCCCACCAGGCATTCTACAAGGGGCGCTTTGACCTCCGCAACGGAGACCTTGCGCCCGAGGATCCGCTCCAGGCTCGTCACCCCGCAGCCCCATATACCGCACGGCACAATCAGGTCGAAGTGGCTGAGGTTTGTCGAGACGTTCAGCGCGAAACCGTGATAGGAAACCCAGCGGGTGACGGCGATGCCGATGGCCGCCACCTTCTCGCCGCCCACCCACACGCCCGTGAGCCCCTCGGAGCGATTCCCCTCGACGCCGAACCGCGCCAGGAGGCGGATCAGCACCTCTTCGAGGTCCCGCAAATAACGGTGCACGTCGCGGCCGTGCCGGTCCAGCTGCAGAATCGGGTAACCCACGACCTGGCCTGGCCCGTGATAGGTGACGTCGCCGCCGCGGCTCGATTCGTGGACCTCGATGCCTTCGGCCCGAAGGCGGTCGCGCGAAGCGACAATGGGCGCGCCCCGCGTGCTGCGGCCGAGGGTAATCACCGCCGGGAAGTGCTCGACGAGCACAAGGTAGGCTCGCTCGTCGGGAGCACTCTTGACCCGTTCGACCAGGCGTTTCTGGAGCCGGAGCGTCGGTTCGTAGGCCTCGCGACCGATGTCGAGGTAGGTGAGTTCGACCATGGTTCTCAGCCGACGGCGTGCATGGGCAGGCCGAGCCAGGCCTCGGCGGCCTCGAGCACTCCTTCGCTGAAGGTGGGGTGCCCGTGGATGGTTTCGGCGAGTTCCTCGACGGTCAACTCGTGGCGCATGGCGAGCGCGATTTCCTGGACGACGTCCGTCGCGTGAGGACCGATGACGACGGCACCGAGGATTTCGCCCAGTTCTTCATCGGCGACGATCTTCACGTGGCCGTCCGCTTCGCCGTAGGCGCGGGCCATGCCGCTCGCACGAAAGGCGAAGCGCGCGACGCGGACCCGGCCCGATTGTTTTTTCGCGTCGGCCTCCGAGAGACCGACGGCCGCCACCTCCGGGTGCGTGTAGATGCCGGCGGGAACGACCTTGCGGTCGTCGGCGGCCTGGTGACCGGTGGCGTTGTCGGCGGCAACGACGCCCATGCGTCCCGCGAGGTGGGCATACTGGCGCCGCTCGGCACAGTCGCCGACGGCATAAACGCCCGCGACGCCGGTCCGGCACCGCTCGTCGACCTTGATGAGGCGTCCGTCGAGTTGGACGCCCAGGTTCTCGAGGCCGAGGTCCTCGGTGTTGGGGATGCGTCCGACGGCGACGAGGGCGCGGGCGGCCTCGACCTTTTCTCCGCCTTCCAGGTGAGCCGTCACGCGGTTCTTGCCCGCCTCGACGCGGACGACTTTCGCGCCGGTCCGCACTTTCGCCTTCCGTTTTTTGAGAAGCGCAGAAATCGCCTTGGCCGCGTCCTCGTCGATCGTCGAGGCGAGGCGGTCGAGCATCTCGACGAGCGTCGTCGGGATGCCGAGTTCGGCGTAGAGGGTGGCGAACTCGCAGCCGATGATTCCGCCGCCGATGATGAGGACGCTCTCGGGCAGGTCCTCGGCGGTGGTGGCCTCGTCGGTCGTCCAGACGAGTCCGGAGTCCCAGGGCAGGAAGTCCGGCCGCGCGGCCCGGGCGCCGGTCGCGAGGATGACGGCCTTGGCGGCGACGTCTTCTCGCTTGCCTTTCGTTTCAACCGTGAGCCGGCCGGGAGCCGTCAGGCGACCTCGCCCGCGTATGACATTCACTCCAGCGGCCTTCAAGAGTCCCTCGACGCCCTTGCGAAGTCCGGCGACGACCTCGGTAACGCGCTTCATGTAGGCCGGGCCGTCCACTTTCGGCTCACCGGCCGAGAGGCCGAAGTCGGCTGCATGGCGAAGCGTCCAGGCGATTTCGCTGGCGCGCAGCATGGCCTTCGTGGGGATGCAGCCGACGTTCAGGCACACACCGCCCAGGTGGCCCATCTCGATGCAGCAGACCTTCGCGCCGCGTCGAGCGGCCCGCACGGCCGCCTCATAACCGCCGGGGCCGCCGCCCAGCACCGCCACGTCGTACGAGTTCAAGGCCCTCTCCTTCTTGTTTCCGACCCAGGGAACGCATCGTAGCGGGGCGTGCGGCAAGCGTCAAACGCAAAAGGAAGCGGCGGGGACGAAACCGCTCATGGGGGCCGCGGCGGTGGCCGATAAAATAAAGCGAATAGCCAATTTCCGCGCCCGTCCGGAACTTCGGGACGACGAGGAACCGTTGGAAAGGTCGAAGATGATAACCGGATCCATGAGCCCACAAGGGATTGGCACGGAAACGGTCTGCCTGTGCCGGGGCGAAGTCCTGGCCGCTCTCGCCCGGGTTCTGGACCAGAACCCACAGTCGGGTGCTTCGCACCATGCCCGCGTGGCGGTGGTAGCGTCGCGGCTGGCACTCTACGTCGGAGGGGTGGATCCGCTCGCCGTCTTTTACGCGGCCCTGATTCACGACATCGGCGCCCCGCGCGACGGTATCGATCCGCCACACCAGTGGAACCTCGAAGAACAAGCCAACCAGCCGCTCCTCCGGTCGCATCCGCTCGTCGGAGCGCAGATCGCGGCAGAGGTCCCGGGGCTCCTCGGCGTCGCGCCGATCATCCTGAACCACCACGAGTGGGTCAACGGCCACGGATACCCGCGGGGCAAACGGGGCGAGGAGATCGGATCGGCCGCCCAGATCCTCCGCTTCGCGGACACGTGCGACATGGTTCTCCGGGAACAGGCGGCGCCGGACCTCATCGCTTTCATCCATGCCATCGAGAGCCGAACGAGGACCCAGGTGGATACCTCGATCGTGCACAGCGGAACGGAAGCCCTCGGCGAACGTGGTCTGTACCCGCAACTCCTGGCAGCCGAGGACGTGGACCTGCTCGTGCAGTCGGCGATCCGGCGGCTAGGGGCGGAGGACTTCGCGGCGACCGATGCGGAGGTGACGGGCCTGCTGGAACTGTTCGGCCACCTGACGGACGCGCACCCGTCGGACAAGATCGGCCACAGCCGCCGCGTTGCCGCCCTCGCGGTTCTCGTGGCGATGGCGATCGGCCTGTCGGAGCGGGAGACGATCCTCGTCAAATGGGCGGCTCTCGTGCACGACGTCGGACTCGTGGGCGTGCCCAAGGCGATTCTCGACAAGCCCGGCCCCCTCAACGAGGAAGAGATCGCCGAAGTGCGCCAGCACGCGCCTCTGACGGAGGCGTTGCTGCGGCCGGTCCGCGGCCTGGAGGAAGTGGCGCGCGTGGCAGCGTCGCACGGAGAAGCGTTCGACGGCTCCGGCTATCCGCGCGGTCTCCAGGGTCGTGGGATTCCGATGGGCGGGCGGATCCTGGCCGTGTGCGACACGTTCGACGCGCTCACCAGCCGCCGCCCGTACCGCGAGGCGCGCGACACGAGCCTCGCCATCGACATTCTGGTGAAAGGGAGCGGTTCGCTCTTCGACCCGGACATTGTTGCGTCGGCGGTCCCGATCTTCCTGATCGCCAACGGGGCCGACGAACCCAAACTCAGCCGGGCACTCTAGGCGCCCGCCCCTCAGGCCATGTCCACGTCGAGCCGGTCAACGCGGTCGGCGTCGGCGTTGCCGAGGCCGATCTCCTGGGCATAGGCGACCATCTGGCGTGCGGCGGTCATGGGCCAATCCTTGCCCACGCCCTCCTTCCGCTTCACTTCCAGGATGCGGATGCCCACCGCGGTCACGGCCACGGGGTCGGTCCCCACAATCAGGCCGCGGAAGTCCCAGCGGTACTGTTCGTTGTCGGCCGGGCCGCCCGCGAACAGGGGACGGATGGCGTCCACGATGCAGAGGCGCGTTTTGGTGCGCAGCGGATCCAGGGCGTTCAGTTCCGGCAGGTTCCGGGGCAGCCGCTCCGGCTGCCACCAGTGGAAGGCGGCGGGATTGTTCACGCTGCCCAGATGGTTCTTCAGGGCCGCCGAGATGCCCTCGCCCGAGTGCGACTTCAGCACCGAAACGTTCACGATGGCCGTCGCGTGGTCCGTGTACAGGCGGCGCAGGCGCGTCTGGAGGCCGTTTGACGGCAAGGTGAACGGCTCCGAAAGTTCGCTGTAAGGCTCGGGCACCACGCGGTCCACGACGACGATCCGCTCGGGATTCACGCCGACCTGGGCCGCCAGTTGGGCGGCCACGGCGCCGTGGATTTCCGTGTGGCTGTGGAGCGTCGGGGCCCCTATGGAGTTGTGTTTGACGGCGACGAAGTCGTCCTCTTTCCCGACGGTCTGCCAGGCGGCCTTTTCGTCCTGCGCGCCCGAAAGTTCCACGAGCGCCCGGTCGAGCATCTGCCGGACAACCGGCGGATTGACGCGGTACTCCCGGAGAATGACTTCCGGGTGGGTGACGACGACAACGCGGCTGCGCGCCGCGTCCGCCGCCCGGGCGCCTCGCACCGCGAACGACGCCAGGCCCGTCGCGGCCACGGCGCCGGCGGAGAGCATTTGGAGGAAGTCTCGCCGGCTCAGACCATGGTCGGCCGCGCGGCGACGGAGGGACGCTTCGTGCCGGGCGAAATCCGCGCAGATTTCGCCGAGCGTCAGATGTCCCTTGCGCAATGAACCGTCCTCGTCCGGCATCGGGCTTTGCCTTTCCGGCTCTTCACTCAAGATTGTGCCGAGCAATGCCGCACCATGCGCCGACGCGGGGCTCTGCAGAAGCGCCTTTCGAGCCGGCGGCGGAAGCCGCCGGTCACGTTCCCCGCCATGGCACGTGCCACGGCCGATCACGCCTGACCGGGTGCTTCCGCACCCGGCTCGCAAAGCGCGCCCCAGCGTCTATGCTCTGTTCGGAAACCGATACGTGCAGAACAAGGTGCCGAACCTTCGCGCCGGGCGCGCCAAGACTTCCAACTATAACCTTCACCGAATCGCTCACTTCGGCGGAATGGCCAGCACCGTGCCGACCGGAATGTCGGCCACGTCGCGGATCTTGTCCTTGTTCGCCTCGAAGATTTTCGTCCAGAGTTTGCCGTCACCATAGAACCGGCGCGCCACACCATAGAGCGTGTCGCCGGCCTTCATCGTGTAGGTCTGAGAGCCGGTCGGCGGCGCAGGAGGCGCCTTGCCTTCCGACCCCGTCGTCGTTTCCACTTCCGTCACAGCCACCGGCGCCGGCTCGACGGGCAGCGGGGGTTGAAGTTCCTCGGCCGAGAGTTGCGGGACCTCGTCGCGCTTCTCAGCCTCGCACCCCACGACCAGAAGCAGACCAGCCGCCAGCACAAGAATCGTTCGCACGCGCATCGTAAACCCCTTTAGCATTTGACCCCTTGCAGGGTGTCCAGTGTATCAACCGCCCGTTTCAAGTCAAGCGCCAACCAGCCGCGCCAGCAGGTCCCGCAGCAGATCGGCCTCCGGCAGGTTCAGGAAGACGAGCATCGCAATGACCGCCCCGGCGTGGATGTCGAAAGGCACGGTCCCCCGCTCCCACCGCCAGAGCAGAAGTCCGGCAAGCCCGCGGGGTTCGATGGCGCGGGCCCGTCGGCCTCGCCCGGCCCGTCGGCCTCGCCGGCCGTCGAGGCGGGCGAGACCGCCGAGGCGGGCGGCCGATTCGTCCATCCGGCCGTCCTGGGCCGCACAGGCCCGCCGCGCCCGCCAGAGCCGATGGGCCACCGTTGTCAGCGGCCAGAGGCCCAGGATCCAGACGGCGATGACCAGATGGCCGAAGGCCAGGCCCAGAATGATCGTCACGACCCGCTCGCCCCGCTGCCAGAACCCCCCGCCGCACCACGGGACGACCCTTTCGGCCCGAGCGCGGACGTAACTGACGAGATACGCCCACACGAGGCCCAAGCCCGCCAGCAGGACGAGCGTCAGGTTGGCCTCGGCCGGGCCGAGCGCGTCCGGGCGTGCCGTAAAGTACAGGGCCGGGCCGAGATACAGCGCGCCGTCGCTCGCGCGGTCGCAGATGGAGTCCAGGACGCCGCCAAAGCGGCTCTTGGCGCCGCCCAGTTGGGCCATCGCCCCGTCCAGCATGTCGCAGGCGCCCGCTGCAACGACGAGGCCGACGGCCCAAGGCCACCAGGCTTTTCCGGCCGCCACGGCGACCCCCGCCCCGACCGTCAGCAGCATCCCCAGGACGGTGACATGGTTCGGGCGAAGACCCACGCGGAGCAGACCCCGCGCGACTCCTTCACGCACCGGTCGAACCAATCGCCCTATCAGATTGGAGATCATGGGTCACAACGGCCGAATGACTCGCGATTCCCCTTTGCCCGCGTCGCCGCGAGGCGTGCCCGGGGCCCGTGCGGAAATGAAAAGGCCGACGGCGCGGGACACGCCGTCCCCTGCCCGCTCGCCACGTCGAGTCCCGGCGCGCCGGGACGAGTCACCTGGGCGACCGGACGTTATCGTTCGCGTTTCCCCGAGATGAATTCCTCGACCTGCCCCTGCGCCTCGGTGTCGCTCATTTGTTCCGGCGGATGCTTCATCAGGTAGGCCGACACGCTGGTGAGCGGCCCGCCCGTTCCGCGGTCGCGGGCCAGCCGGCAGCATCGGACCGCGTCGATGACCACGCCGGCGCTGTTCGGCGAATCCTCGACGCTCAGGCGCAGTTCCAGGTTGAGCGGCACGCCGGCAAACCCCCGCCCTTCCATCCGGAGGAAACAGACCTTGTTGTCCTTTTGCCACGGGACGTAGTCCGCCGGGCCGATGTGGACCTGGTCGTCGGGGAGCGGCGTCTCGAGTTGCGATTGCACCGCCTCGGTTTTCGACGCCTTCTTGCTCGTCAGGCGTTCGCGCTTCAGCATGTTGAGGAAATCCGTGTTGCCGCCCGTGTTCAACTGGTACGTCGCGTCGAGCCCGACGCCGCGGTCGCGGAACAGACGCGTCAGCACGCGGTGGACGATCGTGGCGCCGAGTTGCGCCTTGATGTCGTCGCCGACGATCGGGATGCCTGCCTTGCGGAACCGCTCGGCCCACTTTCGCGTGCTCGCGATGAAGACCGGAATGCAGTTGACGAGGCTGACGCCCGCCCTGAGGCACGCCTCGGCATAGTGCTCGGTGGCCTTCTGAGAACCCACGGGAAGGTAGTTCAACAGGATCTCGGCCCCGGACTTTTTCAGTGCGGCGGCGACGTCGACGGGCTTCTTCCGCGCGGGGATAAACCGTTGATTGTCGGGAAATTCCGCCATGTGGTCCGAATAGCCGTCCAGAACGGGCCCCATCTGGACCGTGACGCCGCTCTCCTCCAGCTCGGCGCAGATGGTCTTGGTGCAGTTCGGAGGGGCGAAAACGGCCTTTTCCAGGGGTTGGCCCACCTTGCGCGCATCGATGTCAAAGGCCGAGACGCATCGGATGTCGCCCGGCAAGTATCCGCCCAGGTCGTAGTGCATGAGGCCAAGCGTCTCGCGGACCCCGTCGTCCTCCAGCCGGCGCTGATAATACGTGATGCCCTGAAGGAGGCTCGACGCGCAGTTCCCCACGCCCGCAATAGCCACTCGAACGACTTCGCCCATCGGCACGTCCTCGTGATTGACAAACGCTCCTGTCGCCCCCAGCACAGGCCGAAGGCCCTGGAGGTAAACCTAACAGATAACAGTCGGCGCACGGGGTGTCAACGCAAAACGCCGGCGCGTCGCCGCACACGAATCCGCGCGCCCGTTTTGGGCGTCAAATCGCCCCTCGGCCTGGCCGGAGTGCGGCTGGCGACCGATCGGCGGGCCTGTTTCGCGCGCTCCTTTTCTCCACAGTCTTTCCACCGACTTTTCCGACACCACTGAAAAATCTTTTTTTGCGACACGGCGCGTCTAACTCCGCACCGCATATCGCCTTCCGAACGCGCTGTCTTTCCTGCCGAGGCGGCCGCGAAAAATTTCATTTTGCACCGCACCCGAACACCCCTAGGATACGCGCGTCGTCGTGTGGTCGCCGGTCGCATGCGTCGCGCCGTCTCGCCGCCGGCAACTCTTCACGTGGGGGCTTTAGGTTACTCGCACCGCTGCGCCCGACACGGGGGCTTTCTGTGGCGCCGCATCAGCATACAGCCGCGGACCAAATCGTTTCGGACTTGCAGGCCGCCGTCGGGCCCGAACGCTGGCGCGTCTGGTTCGAAGGGTCCACCGACATCCGCATCGAATCGGACCACGTGACGATCGGCGTGGCGAACCTCTTCCTCAGCGACTATCTGAAGAGTCACTTCGCGGGACACGTCACGTCCGCGGTCCGCGCGCGGCTCGGTCCGGATGTGCCGATCACGTGGCGCATTCAGCCGGACCTTTTCCAGAAGCGCCGCGCTCAGAACCTCGCCGACGAAGCCGAGGCCATGGAGCAACTGGAAGGCTCGCCGACGACGCCGGCCCGGGTCGCGCCTGAACCGGCCCCCACCCCTCCGCGGTTCACGCTCGACAATTTTGTGGTCGGCCCGTGCAACCAGATGGCGTTCGCGGCGGCGCGGTCGGCCGTGACCGCCCCGGGAAAGGATTTCCATCCCCTGTTTATCCATGGGGGGTGCGGCCTCGGCAAGACCCACCTATTGTATGGCATCCTGAACGTCCTTAAGGCCAAGGCCGGGCTGCGAGTTGTCTGCCTGTCGGCCGAACAGTTCACCAACCGCTACCTCGCCGGCATGCGCACGGGACGCCTCGACGCCTTCCGCCACCATTACCGCAACCTGGACGTCCTGGCGATCGACGACGTGCATTTTCTGGGCGGCAAACCCGCCACCCAGGAGGAGTTCCTCCACACCTTCAACGAGTTCGACGGGCGCGGGCGATTGATCATCCTGGCTTCCGACGCGCACCCCCACGAGATTCAAGCCGTCCAGCACCGGCTCATCAGCCGGTGGGTCTCCGGCCTGGTCGTCCACCTTTCTCCGCCCGACGCCGAGACGCGCCGACGGATTCTCCACGCCAAGGCCCGCCAGATGCGTCACCCGATGCCCGACGACGTCGTCGCTCTGGTGGCCGACCGTATCCAGGGAAGCGTCCGCGACCTGGAAGGCGCGCTGACGCGGATCATTGCGTACGCGGCTCTTTTGAAACAGCCCGTGACGCCTTCGCTCGCGCGGCAGGCGTTGGAGGAGTTTATTGTCGCGCGTTCGCCTCGGGCCGGCCTCCGCGAGATTGAGGCCCACGTGACGGAATTTTTCGGCGTCACCGTTTCGGACGTCCACAGTTCCCGCAAGTCGCGCCTCGTCTCCCTCGCCCGCCAGGCGACGATGGTCCTGGCCCGCGAACTGACGGACCTCTCGTTCGCCGAGATCGCCCGCCTCATGGGAGGCAAGAACCACACCACCGTCATCGCCGCCTGCCGAAAGTGGCACCGCCTCCTCAAGCAGGGCACAGACGTCACCTGGACCGACAAGTCCGACCACCGAAGCCTCCCGGCCCAGGCGCTTCTAGCCTACCTCAAGGAACGCATCCGCCACTAAGCGGTTTGAGGTAAATTTCGTCAACTTGCCGCGCGCCGGGACGCGGGGCAGGCCCCGCGGCGAACCCACCGCGTAACACTTATGGAACCTCGCTTAGCGGCCCAGCCGACGGGCTTTTTGCTTGTCACTCCTTCCCAACGCGCCATAATGCCGCCGCATCCGAGAGGCTTTCCGTATGCCCCAACTGATTGTCAGCATCTCGGGGATTCGCGGCATCGTGGGCGACGGGCTCGGACCCGACGAGGCGATGCGGTTCGGCCTGGCCTTCGGCACGTATCGGGAGGGGGGCCTCGTCGTCCTGGGCCGGGACAGTCGGCCCAGCGGACCCTCGCTCGCCCAAGCGTTCCAGAAAGGTCTCCTTGCGACCGGATGCCGCGTCCTCGACGCCGGCATCCTCTCGACCCCGGGGACGGCAGTCCTCGTCCGCCACCTGAAGGCTTGCGGGGGAGCGGTCGTCACCGCCAGCCATAACCCCGCCCCGTACAACGGGATAAAACTCCTTTCGCCCGAGGGGCGCGGCCTGACGAACGACGAAAGCCAAGCCGTCGTCGAACGGTACCACACACAGGCCTTCCGCCGGGTCGAACCCGACCGCGCCGGCACGGTCCAGACGGTGACGGACGGGCCTCAGGTCCACGTCGGCCGCGTGCTGGCCACCGTGGACGCTCGTGCCATCCGCGCCGCCCGGCTTCGGACGGTCGTGGATGCCGTCAACGGGGCCGGCGGGGTCGAAATGGCCCTTCTCCTCGAGCGGTTGGGATGCGCGTGCACGATGATCCACGGCGAGCCGACCGGCCGATTCGGCCGGGGGCCGGAACCCATCCCGGAGAACCTGAGCGATCTCGGCGAAGCGGTTCGCCGCGAAGGGGCGGCCATCGGCCTTGCCCTCGACCCCGATGCCGACCGCCTGAGCCTGGTGGACGAAACGGGCCGGCCCATCGGTGAAGAGTACACGCTCGCCCTGGCCTGCCGGCATCGCCTGACGCAGGAGCGAGGGCCTTTGGCGGCCAACCTTTCGACCTCGCGGATGATGGACGACGTCGCCCGGGAAGCGGGCGTTCCGCTTTACCGGACGCCCGTCGGCGAGGTCAACGTGGCCCTGGCCGTCGAGCGCTACGGGTGCTTGATCGGCGGGGAAGGCAACGGCGGCGTCATCGATCCGCGCATTACCCTGGTCCGCGACAGCCTGGCCGGAGCCGCCCTTATCCTCGAGATGATGGCCGTCTCCGCCAAGTCCCTGATGCAATTTTCCGCCGAGTTGCCCGTTTACACAATGGTGAAGGAAAAGGTGCCCGTCGGGCGGGCCGAGCCGGCACGCGTCCTGCGGGCCGTACGCGAAGGGTTCAAGAATGCAACCGTCGACGAGCGCGACGGCCTGCATCTGGGGTGGGACGAAGGTTGGCTCCACGTCCGCCCCTCCAACACCGAGCCGATCTTGCGAATCCTGGCCGAGGCCAAGGACGGCCGGACGGCGCGGGACTGGGTCCGCCAAGTGGTCGACCTTGTCAAGGGACTGGCTTAGAACGGCAAGGGGCGATTTTGCTGTCGCTCAGGCCCCGGATGCGTGTTATAATACATGGGATACAGGTACCAGCGGTGATTTTGCGCCTGTCCTTTTCCGCAAGGAGGCACCTCATGAGCCGTGTGATGCTTGCCTGTCTGCTCGCCGGTACCGTGCTCGCATCGGCAACCGCTCTGGGCCAAGGCCAGCCCGCTGAGGCCCCCAAGCCCACTCCCTGGGCGCCTGCTGCCCCCGGCGGCGAGGCCGAAGCGCCTCAGGGTCCCATCGACTTGAAGACCGCCCTCACGCCGGAACAGTACCTCCGGGCCATCCAGCCCATCCTCAGCAACCTCGAGCAGGCCGACAAAGCCCTTGCCCTCTACAACGAGGAGATGGCGAAGCCCGAAAAAGATCGGGACGAAAAGCGCGCGCTGGGTTTCAAGGGACGTGCGGCTCGCTTCTACGCCGCCGCCTCGCTCCGCGCCCGCCAGTCCAAGGGTTATATCCCCCAGGAAGCCCAGAAGGCCGCCATCGCCGACCAGTACGAAAACCCCGCCCGGGACAAGGCCATCGCTATCTACCTGGACCTCGCCCAGATTTACATGAGCAAGAACGATCTGCGTGCGGCTGTCGCCTACTACCAGCGCGTCCTCAACCTGGATGCGGAGAACGCCGCCGCCACGAACGCCCTTAAGCAGATCGAGGAATCCCTGAGGCGGCAGGCCGCCGAACGCAACCAAAACCCAAGCCGAACCGGCGGCGGCAAGGACGACCAGCCCCTCGACCGCAACGCCGAGAGTTGGCGCAACAGGTATAACCGCGACTACAGCCCCGAGGCGTACAAGAACCGCTACTCGCGCGGCTCAAGGTACGGGTCCTAGAACGCCGAGGCCGTGACTCCGTTCCGCCTCGGCGTGGCCGTATGTGCCTCCTGGGGGGCCGTTGGGATTTTTACAATACTTGGTCGCTTAATCCGTCGTAGAATACTAGTGGAGTCGGTGGCCTCAATCCCGCTCCAGTTGAAGGTGCAAGGAGGGTTGACGCGATGAAACGCTTAGCCATCGCCGCCGTGCTCGTCGGAATCGTCGCTCTTGTGGCCGGCTATGCCCGGGCCCAGGACCTGCCCTGGAAGCCGGCCGACCCCAATGCTCCACCTGTGGAAAATCCCCAGCCCGCTCCGCCCGCAGGCGCCCCGGGGGAAGTGCCTCCGGCCGGCGCGCCGGCTGCCGACAAGTCCGCCCTTGACCTCGAAAAGGCGCTGACGCCCGAACTGTATCAGCGGGCCATCAAGCCCATCCTTTACCAGATCGAACAGGCCGACAAGGTGCTCGGGCTTTACAACAAGGAGATGGCCAAGCCCGAGAAGGGACGCAACGAGAAACGCGCGACCGGGTACCGCGAGAACGCCGCCCGATTCTATCTGGCCGCCTCCCAGAGGGCCCAACAGGCCAAGAAGATGGTTCCCGAGGCCGAGAACCAGAACGCCGTCACCACCCAGTACGAAAATCCCCTGCGCGATAAGGCCCTTGAGATCTACACCAGCCTCGCCGCCGAACGCATGGCGAAGAAGGACGTCCCCGGGGCTATCCAGCGCTACCGGCAAATCCTCAAGATCGACCCGGAGAACGCCGTTGCCAAAAAGGAACTCAAGAAAATTGAAGCCGTCGTCAAAGCCCACACCGAGGGTGGACAAACCACCCGCCAGGCGGGCTCCGGCGGCAAGGATGAGAAGGACCAGGATTCCATCAACCGCCCGGCCCAGGACTACACCGACAAGCAGGATCACGACAAGTACACCCCGGGCGACTACCAGGACCGCTCCAGCCGAGACAGCAAGTACCGCTAGCGCCGCCGGCCGAGCCTGACAGTTCCTCGCGGACCGGGCACTTCCGCCTGGTCCGCCTCTTTGCGCCTTTCGAGCCGCCCGCGGAAGTCCCGGCGCGCCGGGATCACGTTCCCTACCATGGCACGGGCCACGGCGGGGAATCTGCCCGCGACCCTTCGGCAGGCTCAGGGCAGGCTCTTACGGTCGCGGCTCGAAAGGCGCAAAGAGGCCGATTATCGGACGCATATTCCGCGGTTTGCCTTCTTTCCCCAGATTGCCGAAATGAAACTTTCAAGTTGACAAGGGGCCAAGCCCGATACATAATGTGGGAATATAGGGGATGTGGGGAAGGTGTATAGCCCTCTTCGAGAGACTTTGTCTAAACTAGCGAGGGAGAGCGCCATGAAAGAGGTCTATTCCACAGGCGAAGCCGCCAAGGTATGCCGCGTCAGTCAGCAGACGGTCATTCGCTGCTTTGACGCCGGCAAACTGGAAGGATTTTACGTCCCGGGGTCCCGCTTCCGGCGCATTCCGCGCGAAAGCCTCATCAAGTTCATGCGCGAGAACAACATCCCGCTGTCCAACCTCGAACCCGGGAAGAAGAAGGTCCTCGTCGTCGACGACGAACCGGAACTGGTGGACCTCGTGGTGGACGTCCTCGAGCGCGACGGGCGGTTCGAGGTCAAGACCGCCTCAACGGGCTACGACGCCGGCCTGCTCACGCAGCAGATCCGTCCGGACCTCATTGTGCTGGACTACATGCTGCCCGACATCAACGCCGGCGTCGTGTGCAAAACGATCCGCAGCAACCCGAGCCTCGCCAACACCCAGATCCTTCTGATCAGCGGGATCGTCGAGGAAGAGAAGGTGCGCGATCTGTACGCCCTCGGCGTCAAGGCGTTCCTACACAAGCCGTTCCGCATCGACGACCTGGTCGCCAAGATCGCCGAACTGTTGAACGTGTAGGCCGGATTGGGGAGCGGTTATGGCCGGCTCGCGGCTCCAACGCAGAAAGGTGGAACTCCTCCTGGACACGGTGGAGCGCCTCCCTACCCTGCCCGGTGTCGCCCGGCACCTTCTGGCGCTGCTTGTGTCGGACAACCCGAGCGCCCGCGAGATTCAGCAGGCCATCGAGTCCGACGCCACCCTGGCCGCACGCGTCCTCAGCCTCGCGGCGCGGGTCCGCCTTCGGCGAGACCTCGCTACGCGGGCGAGCGACGCGGGCCGGAATCTGACAACCGTCCAAGCCGCTCTTAAGACCGTCGGCCTCCAGGAAGTCTTCGCCGACCTGCTGAGCATCCGCATCCTGGACACCGAGGTCCTTCGCCGCGCCCGGCTCGTGCGTCTGTGGCGTCACAACCTGGCGACGGGCGTGGCGGCCCAGATCATCGCCGCACGCCTCGGCACAGTTTCGCCCGACGAGGCCCTTCTGGCCGCCCTCGTCCACGACATCGGCCACGTCGCCCTGGCTTCGCTCATGCCCAAGGCGTTCGGCCAGATGTTCGAGCACATCGAGGCCACGGGGGCCGACCTCCTCGAGGCCGAGCGAGACTTCCTGAGCGTCGACCACGCGGTCATCGGCAGGCAACTGGCGCAGCGCTGGGGCTTCCCTCCGGCCCTCCAGAACGTCATCTGGCTCCACCATCAGGCGAATGTGCCCGCGGTGGAGGAGAACGGCGCCGCCCGGCTCATCCAGGTGGTCCGGCTGGCGGACCTCATCGCCCGCCAAGAAGGCTTCGGATACCATCCGTCCGAACAGGTCCGGGACAACACGGCCGAGGTGGCCGAGAGGCTCGGCCTGTCGGGCGTTCACGCCGAGGAGATCGGCCAGCGCGTCGCCGACGCCGTCGAACTGAACGCCCGGGCCATCGGCATGGAGGACGAGCCGACGCCGGGCCAGTTGTGGCGCCTGGTGGTGGCGGCGAACGAACGGCTCGGAACGTTCTATCGGACGGCCTCGGACCGCCGGCGCGAACTCCAGGTCCACACCCATCGGGCCGACCTTCTGATTCAATTGAACGGCCGGCTGGCCGCCTGCCGCTCCAGCCGCGAGGTCCTCGAAACCGTTGCCGACACCGCCCGCGACGTCCTCGGCCTGCGGACTGTCGTGGCCTATCTGTTGGCCCGGAATTTCGACTACATCGAAGGCGTCCGCTGCACCGCGGAACGCGGCATCGAAGACCGTTTCCTGTACGAGGTTTCCGAGAGCCAGACCCTTGAGACCCTGCTTGCGGATCGTTCCGGACCCGCGGGCGCCGTGCTCGTGCCGGTCCGCGCCGAGCGGGTCGAGAGTTGGCTTTTCGAGCGCGCGGGCGAGCGCCTTGGCCCAGGCCCGTTCTACACGATCCCGATGATCGTCGAAAACGTGAAGGTGGGCGGCATGGTCTTCACCCTGCCCGCGGGGCGGACGGACCTCGAGCCCTACGAGACAGCGGAACTCGTGGCGCTGGCGAACCTGGCGGGCGTCGCCGTCAAACGCGCTCAGGCCGAAGCCGACCTTATCGCCCTCTCGGAGGAACTCGCCGAGGCGAACCGTGAATTGGCCCTCGCCCAGGAAACCCGCCTCCAGGAGCGCAACGTGGCCGCCCTCAGCGAGATGGCCGCCGGCGCCGCCCACGAAATCAACAACCCCCTGGCCGTCATCAGCGGCCGGGCCCAGCAACTCCTCGGCGGCGAAAAAGACACCGCTCGCCGCGACATGCTTCAGAGCATCATTGACCAGACCCAACGCGCGAGCGACATCATCCGGGAACTGCGCCAGTTCGCGCGTCCGCCCCGGCCGCAGCCTCAGGCGGTGGACGCCGCGGCCCTGGCCAAGGCCGTCGCCGACGAATTCCAGGACCAGTTGAAGGGCTCCCCCGTGACGCTTCGCGTGGAATCGCACCAAGCGGTCTCGCCGATCCGCGTGGATGCCGAACAGGTCAGGGATGCCCTGCGAGAGGTCGTCCGGAACGCCGTCGAGGCGTGCGCCCAGGGCGGCCACGTGACGGTGATGGTTCGGCCGCTCGCCGTTGAAGCGGCCGTCCAAATCGCCGTGGCCGACGACGGGCCCGGCATGGAACCCCAGGTCCGCGCGCGGGCCTTCGACCCGTTTTACTCGGGCTACGAGGCCGGCCGCCATCGCGGACTCGGGTTGCCGAAGGCCTTCCGGGCCGTGCAGGCCAACGGGGGGCAGATGGCTTTGGAATCGACGCCGGGCCAAGGCACGACCGTGCGGATGACGTTTCCCGCGGCCGAAACCGAGACGCCCGCTTGAGGACGGCGCAGGGATGCCCCCTGCCCCGTGGGTGACGAAAGGAGACTCAAGACGAAACGGATTCGTCGGCCGTCGCCGCCAGGGCCGACCGATTCACACACATAAACCACGGTGGGGTGCGATGCCTTCTCCCTCCCTCCTCGCTCTCGCGGCTAGCCCTCACCGTGGCTGATAACGACGGAGACCGAGCGACCCACAGCCGGTGCGTCGTTCGGCCTCCTTGAGATAAAGAAAAGCCGAAAGGTGACGGAACCGAAGGGAACAGTTATGAGTCCATCGAGCGCCGAAGTTGCCCGGACGGAGTTTGAGGCCCGGATCCTCGTGGTCGACGACGAGCCGGACGTCGCCCTCCTGGTGTCCGAAACGCTCCGCGAGGCCGACCCGTCCTGGCAGATCGAGACGGAAAGCGATCCCGAGCGGGCCCTCGCGCGCGTGACCGGGGAACCGTTCGACTGCCTGATTACGGACCTGGTGATGCCCCACGTGGGTGGCCTGAGGCTGGCAGAAAAGGCCAAGGCGGCCAACGAGGACATCGCGCTGATTGCGATCAGCGGCCGCGGAACCCTCGAAAGCAGTATCGAAGCCCTCCGCCTGGGATTCACCGATTACATCGAGAAGCCGTTCGACCTCGAAGGCCTCCAGCGCGCCGTCTGCCGCACCCTCCGCCGGCAGGTCCGGGACCAGCGCCTGAAGCTCCGTTTCGCCGAACTCGCTCAGACCAAGGCCCGCATGGAAGCCGAGCAGGCCCAGACCAGCCAGAAACTCGAAATCGCCAGCCACGACCTCGTCCGGTCGAACCGGCGGATGGCCCGCCAGATGGAGGACCTGGCGACCACGGCCGACGTCGCCCGCTCCCTCATGGGCATCCTGGAACTGGAGGACCTCCTGAGCCTATGCGCCGAACTGGTCGGCGACCGCGTCTCCTGCCAGACCAGCACCATCGCCCTTTACGAGGCCGAGGACGGAGCCGTTGGACTCATGGTCCGCGCCCATCCCGATTCCGAGGAATCGCCGACGCTCTGCTGGCTTCGGACGCCGATCCGCTCCGGCGTCATCTGCCGCGCCGTCCAGAGCCGAAAAACCATCCACATCAACGACCTGGCCGACAGCGTCCTCGTGGACTTCCAGGAACGCGAGTTCTGGCAGACGGGCAAACTCCTGGTCGTTCCGATCCCGTTCCAGAAGGACGCGGTCGGCGCTGCCGTCCTCCACCGCCCGCCCGAGGCGCCCGACTTCCAGGCCGCCGACGTCAAGCGCATCACGGTCCTGGCGAACGTCATGGCGCCGGCGATCCTATCGGCCAAGGTTCACCACCGGCAGCGGTGCCAGGTCTATGCCTCGCTCGAGATGGTGGCGGTGGCCAACGAGGACCGGTTCCCGTACCTGCGAGGCCACTCGGCCCGCGTGCTGGCCTACGCTCAGCCGATCGGCCAGGCCGTCGGCCTCAGCCAGTCCGAGACCGGCGCCCTCCAGATTGCCGCCCGCCTTCACGACATCGGATACGTCGTGATTCCGCACACGGTCATCAATCACAGTGGGCCTCTTTCGGATGACCAGTGGGAAGTCGTTCGCCGCCATCCCGCAGTCGGCGCGGACTTTCTGAAACCGCTCGAGTTTTTCGGCGACGTCGGCTCTTGTCTCCGCGCCCACCACGAGTCCTACGACGGCACAGGCTACCCGGACCAGAAGGCGGGCGAAGAAATCCCCCTGGTCGCACGGGTCCTGACGGTGGCCGACGCCTTCGACGGCATGACGAGCCACCGCCCCTTCCGCGGGGCCATTTCGCGGGATGACGCCCTCGAGCAGATCCGCAAACTCGCGGGCCAGCAGTTCGATCCCCACGTGGTCGAGGCGCTCGTCGGCCTGCCGCCCGAAACGCTCGACGAAATCGCCGACAGTTGGCGCTAACGCGGCCTCCCCGTAACTGAGGCATTACTTTCTCTTCCGCCTCTCTCGCCCCCCGCCACGCGTGCCCGGTAGTAGAGGGAACCTCTCACTACAGGGCGGGCCCGGCCGCCAATGCTTGACTTCCCAGGCGGGCCTGCCTTACACTTGGCCGACTCACACGACCAGCACCCGCTCTTTTCTCACGTCAAGGGACACCGAGCCGATGAAGACCCGCGTTCTCGTGGCCGCCGAAGGCGGCGCCAATGAGGAGGCCGTCCGCGAAGCCGCGGCCGCCCTCGCGGGAGGGGCCCTCGTCGTCTTCCCCACGGAAACCGTCTACGGCGTCGGCGCCAGCGCCGTCCACCGCGAAGCGCTCGCGGCGCTCGACGCGCTGAAGACCCGCGCGCCGGACAAACCCTACACGCTTCACCTCGCGGGTCCGGAGGAAGCCACCCGCTACGCAGGCCCCTTGTCGCCGCTCACGGAGCGGCTGATTCGCAAAGCCTGGCCGGGACCGCTCGCCCTCGTGGTTCCCGACCGCCGGCCGAAGAACGCCGACACGGGCGGCCTCATCGAAGACGGCATTTACCACGAGGGGACGGTGGGCCTGCGGTGCCCCAGCGATCCCGTCGGCCGCGCTATTCTTCGGGCGGCCGGCGTGCCGGTGGCCGCGTCGAGCGCCAACGCCGCCGGCCGGCCTCCACCTCGCACAGCCCGCCAGGCCCTCGCCGAATTCGACGGCAAGGTCCCCCTGATTGTGGACGCGGGCCCGACCGCTTACGCTCGCCCGTCGACGCTCGTTCGCGTCCGCGAGGACGATTCCTACGAAATCCTGCGCGAAGGGGCGATCACCGCCCGCCGGGTCCGCCGGCTGGCGCGGACGCGGCTCCTGGTGGTGTGCACCGGTAATCTGTGCCGGAGCCCCATGGCCGTCGGGCTGGCCAAGAAGATGCTCGCCGATCGCCTCGGGTGCGACCCGGAGGAACTGGAGGACCGCGGCCTCGAAATCGCCAGTTGCGGCACCGGAGCGGGCGGAGACCAGCCCGCCAGCACCAACGCCGTCGAAACCATGCGGGAGGAGGGCGTCGACGTCCGCCACCACCGAAGCCGGCCGATGACCGTTGACGCGCTCCTCGCCGCCGACTATATTTGGGTGATGACGCGGGGGCACCTCAATGCGGTGGCAGCACTCGCCCCGGAGGTGGCGAACCGGGCCGTCCTTATCGACCCCGACGGCAAGGACGTCTCAGACCCCATAGGGGGAGACTTGGCCACATACCAAGCCTGTGCCAGACACCTTGAACGGGCGGTGGCCCACCGGATTCAGGAGATCGCGTGATGAAGATTGCCGTGGGCAGCGACCACCGGGGCTTCCAGACCAAAGAGCGCCTGAAAAACCAATTGGTCAACCAAGGCCACGACGTCTCCGACTGCGGCGCCGAATCGGAAGCGTCCAGCGACTACCCCGACTTCACCCTTCCGGTGTGCCTCAAGGTGGCTCACGGCGAAGCGGAGCGCGGCATTCTCCTGTGCGGGACGGGGATCGGCATGACGATGGCCGCCAACAAGATCGGCGGCATCCGCGCCGCCCTTTGCCACGACGAACTGACGGCCGAAATGAGCCGACGCCACAACGACGCCAACGTCCTCTGCCTCCCCGCCGACCTGCTGAGCGAGGAACCCATTCGCCGAATGGTTGACGTCTGGCTCACCACGCCGTTCGAGGGCGGCCGGCACGCCCGGCGCATCGCCAAGGTCATGGCCGCCGAGCGGTACCTCTGCGGTCCCCAGGGTCAGGACGCCCCCAAAAAATCCAAGAAAACCAAAACCTGATCGTCCCCCGGCTGTGCCCTATGTTCTTCAGCGAAGCACGAAAAGGCGCAGGAACATGCGCCCGCGAATCGCACCCGTCGGCCACCGCCGCGGTAACAGTGGGGAAACGGGACCTTCTACTTCCTGCCGGAACCCAAAAAGCAGCGCGTCCCACCTTCTCAAGAGCTGGTTTCTGCGTTGATTTTCTCCCCGCCTCACGCCAAAATACTTCATTACAATAAGCCGCTGGGGGAAAATAAGTATGGCGTCCCCGGATTTTCCGACCTGTCTCCAAATTGATATTACAAAGGAGGTGGCGAAATGCAGGCCGTTAGAATGCTATTCACACTGGTGTCTTGTCTGGTCGTTCCGCTGGGCATGGCCCCAATGTCAGCAGGGGGGTCTCCCCCGATCAGCGAGGAGGCCGCCATTGCCGCCTACGCAAAGGCCGCTAAGGCCTTGCGAATTGCCGAGGACGGCGAGAAGCCGACCATCTCAAAAGCCGAGGCCAGGACTTCGGAACGGACAGCAAGGGTGGTCGGTTCAGTGCGCAAGGTCCGATCGCCCGTTCTCAGCGTGGATGTGGATGCGTGCAGTGAAAAAATAGTGTGCGTGCAGAACGAGCGGGCCTGGGAAAGATCGTACACCCGGGCGGAAACCGCGCGTCAGGAAGGCACGGGCATCGGTCCCACCCAAACGCCCAAACAGATTCTTGATGCCGCCGAGAATTATTGCCGCGCCCTCGGACAGAACCTGACGCCCGACCTGGGGCTGTGGATCATGGAGTTCGATGACAAACGGGGCTGCTGGATCTTGGGGTGGGTTCGACGCGTCAATGGATACCTGTTTGAGGAGGAATACATCAGCATTCACATCGAGGACCAGACAGGCGGGCTGGTGCTCTACCACAACCGGGTCACCCAGATCACCTGCAACACCGATGTGCGTGTGCCAAAGGACAGGGCTCTTGCCATCGCCCAGGGCTATATGTCGAAAATCTTGCCCTCGTTGGTGCGGGGCCAGCCTTTTGAGTTCGATCTGGCCGAAGAACCGGAACTATGGATAGTGTATGTCAACAACTTTGCCAAGAGGGCTGAAGTCTGGGCTGAATTCTGGGCCAAAGCCAAGGCCGAAGGCATGACGTCCCCGGAGCAGTTGCCGCCGCCGCCTAGTGAAAAGGTCTTGGCTTGGGCGCGGCGTGAGGCAGAGGAGCTCCAGAAGGAATTGTTGCCGCCGCGTGCTCGGTTGGTTTATGCCATCCGTTTTGAATTCTCATATGTGGGAAAAGAGAAAGTACACAGGATCCGGGGGCCGGTGTCTATTTGGGTTGATGCAGCAAACGGCGAGATTGTGGGGGGCCTTATGTGATCCTGAAGGAAAAACCGGCGTAGATGCCGCCAATTCCGTTCGGCTTGGTTATTGCACCAAGTGGGGAATTCGGGGGGATTCCCGGGGACAGTCATCGATGAGCAAGTCTCTGCCAACTTGCAAGCGGTCCGCAAGGAGTCGCGCGGCCGGGGTCAGGCGGTCTTTTTCGGCAGGCTTTGGCTGATCCGGCCTGCCGCGGCATCGTGCTTGCCACGCCGACTTGTCCGGCGTAGCCCCGGCACGCTCGCCCCGCCTGCCCCGTTGGGGTTGGGACCGGGATTGATCGGGACGACGCCGGGTCCGCCCCGGAAAGCGTCACGCCAGTCGGAGAGACAGTCACGATCGTTTCCAAGACGATGACGCCGCCGGGCAAGATGGCGTTCAAGGAGTTCCCCTCGCCGAACCCGTGGTACTTCGTGGACATCGAGACGGACCCGGACGCCCCGCCGGGTTCCGCGGATACGGACACGGCCAACGCCATCAAGATCCGGGTAGAGGACGTGCCCGAGACCGCCGGTGACTGGCCTCTGAAGGGCGAAGGGAACCTCAATCCGGGCGGCGGCGGTGGCGGCCAGGGAACCCTCCCCCACTGGTCGGCGATGATGGCGAAAGTGAAACTCTACTGGGAGACCTACGACCAGCCGGGCGACAACACCGCGATTGACGTTCATCCCGCGGTGCCGGCCAATGGCGGCAAGCGTATCTTCCCCGGCAAGAAGGAGTATAATGACACTGCCGAGAACGCGGCCAAGCGGCGGTACGTCTTCGCGGTGGTCGAGTTCGCCGAGGGGGCCGACTTGCCCGACAAGATGTACTACCGTGTGTGGGACGTGGACGATCCGTCGTCCGATACGGCGCCCATCGACGAAAACGGCCCAGTGGGCGGCGACAACTTCGGCAAGGACGAGGGCGAACAGAGAAACGGCTGGCACGTGGCGGACGAGGACGAGGATGGCAAGCACATTTCCGACGTCACCATGGGTCACATAATGCGCTTCGTGGACGATGAAGGGACCGAGGGAGAAGAGGGCGACACTTGCGCCGACCACGTCGTCAAGTGCGCCGTGCGCGTGGGGATGCAGCCGGGGGACAATTGGCGATTCGCGGTGGCCTGGGGCGACGGGGCCCAGGCGCGCCTCGAGGCCATGACCCAGCCCCAGGCGGACACGTGCCACCCGCCCGAAGGCGTCACCGAGTCCGAAATGCTGACCACCTGGCGAAAACTGCACCTGGAGTTGGATTCGATGGCCTCTGGCCAGGACAATCCTGTTTCGGGAAAGAATATCGATGCGGTTGCTTGGAACACCCCGCACACCGGGGAAACGCGGTGCGAACTCAACGGGTTTGAGCCTAACGACGATGGGCGATACGAAGGCGGAACCATGACTGTCACGGGAGGTGGAATCTACCCAATCATTGACCACTGGGATGCGTGGTGGGATGATTACGCGGTTGTGTCAGGCAACGCGACAGGGGACTTGAATAAGGCGGCAAGTCTCGTTGATGACGACGTGTGCCCGCTTCCGCGCAAGGCCGATTGGTCTCTAGTCAATCAGAAGTTCGCACCCGCCTACATCGAGGCCGTGGAGGAACCCGGGGTGTATAACCCGGATGTGCCCTTTAATCCGACTGTCATGAATGGTGCCGAAGTGGTCGTTCCTCTCGCAACCCCGAAGCAGAACCGCAACACCTCGGCAGACTACTGGGTCTCTCTGATCCTGTCCTGCCACCAAGGGAAGATAGAGACCGGCGGCGGGATCAAAACGAGCGTCGATGGAGATCCGGACTTGTACTATCACGTCCATCTAGATTCATGGAAAGAAGGGGACGAGTTTTTATTTTGGGGGCTCACGGTTCCGCCGAAGGATCCTGACTGGGGACAGAACATCTCTTTGGTGTTTCTTGAGGCTTGCCGTGAGAGCGAGGCGCAGTATAAGCAATCCCAGACAGAACTCTGGCCAACGATTAAGATACCACGCAACATCACCGCCAAGGATGAGGAGCAGATAACGGTTGTCCACGAAGTGGGTTGGGTCTTCGGTTGGAACCAAGACGGACCGCCGGGAACCCCGATGCAGTATGGCGCGTTCCCATCAATGAACTTCAACGAGGATCAGATCAAGTGTTTCCGCGAGTCAAAGGAGATCGAGAAATGAAAAATATTAAAAAGACATGGCATGGGGATCCTTATTTGTGGATCTGTGGCTCCGTCGTTTTTGTGGTGGCCGCCTCGGGAGCGTTCGCCGACCAACAAGAAGATACGTTGGAGGCCGGGATTGTCCTCCACAAAAGCAGCGTGCTCGTGGCCGAACCCCTGGTTGTCCGGGTGGTGCTGCGCAACGCGGGCAGCGAAGGCGTGGCGACCCCGTATTCCAATGCCCGGGCGCTTCGGATTACAGCGGCACTCCGCGTGGAGATCCGCAAGGGCACAGAAACGCTCATGACCACTTGGGCGAAGTCCACCGGCGCGGGCCTCATCGCACCGAGGGGCGGCAACATCTTGCCACCGGGAGGGAGCGTTAGCGAAGAGAAAACGTTCTGCCTGCGCACGACGGCGGCCGATGGTTCCTCCAAGTGGCTTGAACCGGGAACTTATCGGGTTCGTGCGACCTTGCAGCTTCAGGGACGCGACAAACCCCTGAAGGCAGCTGACCAAACGCTACGGGTGATGCCGCTTCCCCCGTCTGCTGAGGGACTGCTCCGCGTCATAAGCGTAGATGACGCGTGGTTCCTGGAAGGGAGACACATGAAACCTACAGCAAAGCAGGGGGAAACAGCCAAGGATATGAAGGAACGGTTTCCTGGCATGCCGCATCGCCAATACTACGAGTACCAAGTGCTCCGTGGGCTGAGGGGGCTGAACCTGAACGACCTGGCCACGTATCGCTCGGCGGCGATGGCGTACCTCGAAGAGTTCCCCAAGAGCCTCTATGTGGATGACGTGCTCTGGGACTTGGCGCGCATGGAGCGGGGAGCAGGCGAGCACCAGGAGGCGGTTGCGCATTTGGAGACCTTGCTGCGGGACTATCCTGATTCGCCGCTGAAGCAGGAAGTGGAAGAACTTCAGAAGAAAATGAAGGAAGCAGAGGAGTTCCAGAAGAAACTGAAGGAGGCTCGCGAGCGCGCCGCCGAACGGAAAGCCGCCAAGGAGAAGAATGCAGCCCTCGAAGGAAAGCCCGCGCCATCGGAAGACAACGGCGCCGGTCCACCATAGGGTTCCGCACCCAATCCCATGCAACCCGGCCGCAAGGAGATGCGCGGCCGGGGTCAGGCGGTCTCTTCGGCAGGCTTTCGCTGATCCGGCCTGCCGCGGCATCTCATCACGGCGTAGTCGCAGACGAATTTTACCCGCCTGTGGCGGGCCGGAAGTCCCGGCCCCGACGGGGCAAGCGCCGGGATTGATCGGGACGACGCCGGGTCCGCAATCGAAAATGCCCCCCCAGTTCCCCTCTCCCCCCTCTGCGTTCTCC
>JBAUDW010000144.1:0-8513 GCA_049678285.1 Phycisphaerae bacterium | reverse complement strand
GGGGATAAACCCCCGCGCTACACGGACGACAAAACGCCAACCTTCGAAAATGGGTCATGCCAGAAAATCTAGTCACACCCATCGAAGGCGATTCGGCGAAGTGTAATTGACAAGGCCCCCGCGCCAAGGCATAATCGCCTCGCCCTGGAGCCGACGTTGCCTGCATCCTCGGGAGGTTTGCGATGAGAATTCTGCGCGCGTTCTTGCTGATCGTCCTCTGTGCCGCCGCCCTCGCCGGTTGCCGAAAGCCGGAGCGAGCGGAGCCGATGGAACTCAACTACGAGGCCCAGTTGCCGCCGGGCCAACTCGCCCTGCGCCGCATCACCGACTACCGGCAGATTCCCGACTTCACGCCGGCCTGCACGGACGTGGCGGGCCTGCGCGAGGCGATCGCGGGCAGCCTCAACTATCTGGCGAAGCCTTCGAGCCGGAAGCACTTCCCCTACGGCACGATCACGCACGACCAGGCGGTGGCGAGCCTGAAGGCGTTCCTGGCGCTCGTGGAATCGAAGCCGATGCCGGCCCAGATAAACGACGCCATCCGCCGCGACTTCGACGTCTACATTTCCGTCGGCTGCGACAACAAGGGCACGGTCCTCTTCACGGGCTACTACACGCCGATCTTCACCGGCTCGCCGGTGCGGACGGAGAAGTTCAAGTACCCGCTCTACCGGCCGCCGGCCGGCCTCGTGAAGCAGCCCGACGGCACGCCGACCACGCCCATGCCCGACCGCCGCTCCATCGAGACGAGCGGCATGTACGCGGGGCAGGAAATGGCGTGGATGGCGGACCCGTTCGAGGTGTACGTCGCCCACGTCCAGGGCTCCGCGAAACTGCGGATGCCGGACGGCAAACTGGTGACCGTCGGCTACACGGCCAACAACGGCCATGAGTATCGCAGCATCCGGGCGGAACTCGTGAAGGACGGCAAGATCGGCAAGCGCGACGGCCTGCCGGCGATGATCGCCTACTTCCGCGCCCACCCGGAGCAAGTAAAATCCTACACTTGGCGGAACCCGCGGTTCATCTTCTTCGCCGTCGTGGACGACGGCCGGCCGCGCGGATGCCTCAACGAGCCCGTGACGCCGCGCCGCACCATCGCCACCGACAAGAGGATCTTTCCGCCGGCGTGCCTGGCGTTTGTCTCGGCCAAGATGCCGAAGCGCCTCGCCGGCGGCACAGTGGACGACGCGCCGTTCAGCGCGTTCGCCCTCGACCAGGACGCCGGCGGCGCGATCCGCGCGCCCGGCCGATGCGACGTGTACCTCGGCGTCGGCCAGGAAGCGGGCGAACTCGCCGGCCGAGCCCAGAACGAAGGGAAACTCTACTACCTCTTCCTCAAGCCCACGGCCGTCCTCGCCGCTCCCGCGGCGGCACGATGACCCGAGGGCCGGCCGGGGTTAGAAGTGATTTCAAACCCTTGTGGAGCACGGATTGCGAGCAATCCGTGGCACCCAGGATTGGGCTATCCCTCCAATAAGTGGGTGCCACCGTCCCGGCGGGACGATGCGTGACGGGTTTTGAAACCACTTCTAGCGAATTGCCGTTGAAGCCGCGGCCGGCGGTGCGGTAAGTAAGAATCCGCACGGGGCGAGTGGAGCGGCCCGGGGACCGATTCGTCCACCCCTTTCCTCTGACAGCGGGATCCAGGGCACCGGCCCGTCACACGGCTGCGCGACATCGTGAGGCATCGCTGCCGCGGCTTTGGGGTTGACAGGGCTTGCTCACAAGAGGATCATTCCGTGGCGCGCGTGCGCAATGGTGCGGCATGAGGCTTGCCACACGCGACAAACAGGCTATCGAGGAACTGGCGCGGCGAGTCCGCGCGCGTCTGGGTCCGCGCGCTGTCGCGATCCTCTTCTACGGGTCGAAAGCCCGGGGCACAGACTCCGTCGACTCGGACATTGACGTTGCCGTTCTCGTGGACCGTCAAAGCCCGGACCTGCGGCGCGCCGTGTTCGAGGAAGTCTCCGCCGTCATTCTGGACTACGGGGTGCTTCTGGACGTCCACGTGCTGGAGGCACGCCACTTGAAGCGCCTCAAGCAAGAGGGCGCGCCCTACGCCATGCGGCTTGAATCCGAAGGAGTCCCCATTTGAACACCCTGGAGTCGGCGCTTTTGGCGAAGGCCGATGCGGCGCTCGAGCAGACCGATCTTCTCCTCAAAGCCGGGCATCCCGACGGCGCGGCAGACCGCTGCTACTATGCCATGTTTCACGCCGCGTCGGCTCTGCTGGCCAGCAAGGGACTTCAGTACACCAGCCACCGCGCCGTCCTTGCCGCCGTCGGCAAGGAACTCGTCCAGCCCGGTCTGCTCGCCCCGAAGCATCACCGGGCGATGCTTGACGCGTTCGACATGCGCCAGACGGCGGACTACGATGTTCGGGCCGACTTGGACATCGGGAACGTCGAACAAGCCTACGCCGAGGCTCGCGAGTTCGCAACAGTCGTCCGCGCCGCGTTGGGAAGGCGCGCAGGGGCTTAGCGTCTAACAAAACGGGCGGCATGGGCGGCGTGCCTGCCTGTGCCCCAGCCGAAAAAGAGCCGGGCGGGGTCGCCGTGGCCCCGCCCGGACTCGTGCGCTATCCTGGGGGGATAGGACAGCGCCTTGCTAATCTGAAGGTTTTTTGGGTTCGGCCGCTTCCCGCACCACCCTCCCTCTTCTCATGCAATTGTTCGCCGCAATGGCCGGGAAAGTCAAGGCGCCCAAGGTCGGAAAAGAGAACGCCCGCGGACGGGCGTTCTCAGAGGAAAACTGTGGATTTCGCCTACTTCTTGGGTTTCGGTTTCTTCTTCTTGTCCCGGCAGCCGCACGATTTGCACATCGCCGCTCTCCTTAACAGGTCCCCGGCGGGTCATTCCTTGCCGCCGTTGCTGGTGGCATTGTACCACCCCCGGCGTGCCACGGCAAGGGTCTGTTCTTGATTTCGGCGCCACCGCCTCTTATCATTTCCGCAGCCCGGACCCAAGGATACGCATTCACCAAACGAACCGGAGCCGCCGATGCGAATCATCGATCCCCACATTCACATGCTGAGCCGGACCACCGACGATTACCTGGTGATGGCCGCCGCGGGCATCGTCGCCGTCTGCGAGCCCGCTTTCTGGCCGGGAACCGACCGGTTGTATCCCGAAAGCCACCTCGACTACTTCAATCACATGACGACCTTCGAGCCGCAGCGGGCGGCGAAGCGCGGCATCCGGCACTACTGCGTCCTGGCGGTCAACCCGAAGGAAAGCGAGAACGTCGAACTGACGGAGAAGGTCCTCGCCGCAATCGATCCGTACCTGGCCAAGCCGACGTGCCTCGGCATCGGCGAAATCGGCCTCAACAAGAACACCGAGAACGAGATCCGGATGTTCCGCCGACAACTTGAGATGGCCGCCGAACGCCGCGTCATTTGCATCATCCACACGCCCCACGCGGCCGAGAAGGCGCGCGGCACGGAGCTCATCGCCGACGTCATCCGCGAAACGGACCCGCCGCGGAATCTCTGCGTCGTCGACCACTGCACCGCGGAGACGATCGAAACGGCCCGCGCGACCGGATGCTGGACGGGACTGACGGTTTACCCGGGCAAACTCACGCCCGAAGAGGCCGCCGTCATTCTCCGCGACTACGGCCCCGAGCGGATGCTGCTCAATTCCTCGGCCGACTGGGAAGCGAGCGACGCCCTCGCCGTCCCCTCGACGATCGGCGCGATGCGCGAAATGGCCATGCCGGAAAGCGTCATCGAGCGCGTCGTCTGGCACAACCCGAGGGAGTTCCTCGGGCAGAGCCCGAAGTTCCACGTGTAGCCCAGGGAGAAGGCCGTGCCCATCGACCCATCGGAACCGCGCCGCTGCCCCGACGAGAAATACCCCATCACGGAGGCCATTTGCCGCGGACGACGCTCCCACCATTTCCCCAAATGCAAGACCTGCAAGTGGCGCGACGTGGCCGACCAGCCGCCGCCACCACCGGCCGAGTCCGGCGTGGACCTCGACAAGATTTTCAAGGCGTACGACATTCGCGGCCTGGTGGACCGCGAAATCACGAGGCCTTTGGCGTGGAAGGTGGGGTTCGGCACGGCCAAGCACCTGCTGGAGTGCCTCGAGCCGGAAGCACGGTTCAAGCCCGAAGCGCAGGAGATCGTCGTCGGCCGCGACATGCGTCCGACGAGTGAGGACCTGGCCCGCGCTGTGGCCGAAGGAATCCGGGCGGCCGGCGTGGGCGCCTGTGTCATCGGCGAGGTGGAAACCCCCGCCGTTTACTTCGCGGTCGGCAGCCTGGAGGCGCTCGGCGGCATCATGGTCACCGCCAGTCACAATCCCGTCACCTACAACGGATTCAAAATCACGGGGCCGGGGGCCGTCCCCGTCGGCATCGGGTCGGGCCTGGAGAAGATCCGGGAAATCGTCGCGGGCCTCGGCGACGCGCACCAGGCGGCCGTCGGGCCCCTCCGCATGCACGACATCTCCAGCGCGTACCTGCTGCACCTGAAAAAGTTCGCCGGCGAAATCCGCCCGATGAAGATCGCCCTCGACACCTCGAACGGCATGGCCTCCAAATGGGTCCCCAGCCTCCTGAGGGAGTACAACCTCCAGGTCGAGGGCCTCAACTACGAGCGCGCCGGCCGATTCAAGCACGAACCGAATCCCCTGAAGGAAGCGAACCTCGAGGAACTCAAAGCCAGAGTCTGCGCCTCCGGGGCCTCCCTCGGCGCCTGCTTCGACGGCGACGCCGACCGCGTCGGTTTCGTGGACGAGAACGGCGAGGGGGTCTCGAACGACCTCATCACGGCCCTGCTGGCGCCCGGCGTCCTGGCCGAGGAGCGGGGCGCGACGATCGTCTACGACCTGCGGTCCAGTTGGGCCCTGCGCGAGGAGATCGAGGCGCACGGCGGCGTGCCGAGACGCGAACGTGTCGGCCACAGTTTCCTCAAGGTCGCCATGCGCGAGACGAACGCCCCCTTCGGCGGCGAACTCTCGGGCCACTCCTATTACCGCGACAACTACTTCTGCGACAACGCCGTCATTACGCTGCTAAAGGTTCTGACGGTCCTGTCGGCCCATCCCGAGCGGACCTTCAGCGAACTCGTCAAACCCCTCCGCCGCTACTCGACGACCGGCGAAGTCAACTTCGAGGTCAAGGACAAGGCGGGCTTGATCAAGCGCCTCGCGCGGACATTCTCGGACGGCAAGGTGGACTTCCTCGACGGCGTCACGGTCGAGTACGACGATTGGTGGTTCAACTGCCGCCCCTCGAACACCGAGCCGCTCCTCCGCCTCTGCCTCGAAGCCAAGACGCCGCAATTGAGGGATGAAAAGTACGAGGAACTCATCGGAATCCTCGGCGAGCCGAGCAAGCACTAACACGCCGCCGACCTGCCACCGACCCTTCCACTTCGACTGCCGGCATCTGCTGCCGCGCCGGCCCTGGTGGCCGCTGACATCGCCGCGGCGAGGAGTTCCATCGGATGGTACACCGCGAGGCTCGTGCCGTGCGCCAGTTGCGTCCGGCACATGCCGCAACTCGTCACCACGGCCTCGGCCCCGGAGGCGCGAATCCGCTCGACGACCGCCTCGGCGATGGCCTCCGAAAGGTCCGCGTTCTTCGCCTTGACGCCGAACGTCCCACCCATCCCGCAGCACGTCGTGTTCGCGAGCACGAACCGGATGCCGAGCAGCCGCTCCAGCAGGCGTTTCGGCTGCTCTCCCCTTCCCGCCGCGCGCAGATGGCACGGGGCGTGGTACGCCAGGCGCCGGCCCTGCCATTCGTTCTCGACGGGTTGGCGGTCGCCCGCCATCTCCTCCACCAGGTCGTGGACGTCCCGCGTGTGTTCGGCGACGAGGCGCGCCCGCGCGTCTTCCGGCGCCATCTCCGGATAGTCTTCCGAGAGCACCAGGACGCAGGACGGACATCCGCTCGCAATCGTGTAGCCCGCCTCCGCCAGGGGCGCGAGCACCGCGAGGTTGAACTCGCGGTCCTTCGCGGCCGCTTCCGCGTCGCCGGCCGATATCTTCACGATGCCGCAGCACCGCTGCCCGGGAATCAGGACCTCGCAGCCGAGGGCCTCGAGCACGGCCACGGCCGCGCGCCCGCTCGCCACTTCGTTGAACAGTTCGAAGCAGCCGGCGAAATACGCGACCTTGCGAACGGGGTCGCCATCCGGCCCGGCCGCGGTTCCTTCTTTCACGCCGCCGCGCGAGAACGCCGGCATCGCCGCCCGCCGGCCGATGCCACCCACTTTCTCCATCAGCAGGCGCACCGTCCGCCGCCGGAGGAAAAAGTTCGCCACCGGCGCCATCGCCCTGCCGACGCGCCCCATCAGCCGCACCTTCCCCATCGCGCGGTCGCGAAACCCCAGGCCGCCCCACTCGGCCAGGTGCTCCTTGTACCTCAGGACCAGGCCGGGGACGTCGACGCCGCTCGGGCACTCCACAAGGCACGTCTTGCAATTGTAGCAGAGGTCGGCGACGGCCCGCATCCGCTCCTCGTCGAGGGCCGCCAGGCCCAGCCGGCCGGCAATCGCTTCCCGCAGGAGATTCGCTTTGGCGCGCGGGCTCGCCACCTCGTCGCGCGTCGCCAGGTACACGGGGCAATACGCCCGGCACGTGCCGCACCCGTGGCACCGCTCGAGTTCGCCCGCCCACGGCTGGCGGTCGAAGGCTTCGCCTGTCGGCCGGCGCGACCAGCCCGGTTCCAGGCGCAGGTCCTCAAGGTGGATTTCGCGCTCGTCCGTGATGATCTTGCCGGGATTCAGGATCCCCTTCGGGTCCCAGAGGCGTTTCAGGTCGCGCATGACGTCGTAGAGCGGCCCGAACTGGAGGCGGAGGTAGGCGCTTCGCGTCAGACCGTCACCGTGCTCGCACGAAATGGTGCCGCCCAGGTCAATCGTCAGGCGCGCCACGCCGTCGGCAATCGCCCGCATCCGCTCCACGTCCGCCGCGGCGCGCGTATCCAGCATCGGCCGGGCATGCAGGTTCGAGTCGCCCGCGTGGCCGTAAACGGCGGCCTCGGCCCCGCTGCGCTTGAGCACCTCGCGCAGGCCCCGGATGAACGCCACGAGTTTATCGGGCGGGACCGTGATGTCCTCGATGAACGGCAGCACGCGGCGCGGTCCGGGGAGGCGCTGGAGGATCTGGACGGCGCGCTTGCGCACCTGCCAAAGATTTTCCTGCTCCTGCGGGTCGTAAGCGTCGACGGCCCCGAACGCCAGCCCCAGTTCATCCACCACCAGGCGGCGAACGCCGGCGATGAAGGCTTCGTTCTCGGCCCGGCTGTCGGAGAGTTGCTCCACCAACAGGACCGTGTCGGCCTCTTTCGGCAGGAACTTCTCCGAGACAATCCCCTCCGCGCGGACGATGTCCAGAAAGTGCCGCTCCATGATCTCGCACGCGCTCGGCCCGAGACGCAGAATGTGATGGACCGCTTCGCCCGCCTTCTCCAGGTCCGTGAACCACAGGAGCACGCTGGCTCGCTCGCGCGGTTTCGGCACGACGCGCAAGCCCGCCTCGACGATGACGGCCAGCGTCCCTTCGGAACCCACGACGAGGCGCGCCAGGTCCAGCCGGCCGTCGCGCACGGCCTCGAAGAGGTTGTAGCCGGCGCTGTTCTTGCTCGTGTGCGGCTCGTATCGGCGGATGAGGTCGGCGTGCTCGGCCACGAGCCGGCGCGTCCCCGCCACGATCTTTCCAAACAGGTCGCCCCGCAATTCCGACTCCGCCGCCCGCCCGTCCTCCAGCGCCATCGGTTCCAGCCGCACCTCGGACCCGTCCGCGAGCACCACGTCCAGGTACGCCACGTACTCCTTCATCGAGCCGTACCGCATGCCGCGCGACCCGGAGGCGTTGTTGCCGAGGTTGCCGCCGACCGTGCAAAACGGTTCGCTCGACGGGTCGGGCCCGAGCATCAGTCCGCAGGCGGCCAGCGCCTCGTTCACCTTTCCGGTGACGGCGCCGGGCTGAACGCGCACGATTTTCCGCTCCGCGTCGACCGCCAGGACGCGGTTCATGTACTTCGTAAAGTCCAGGACGATGCCGCGCCCGAGCGCCTGGCCGGCGAGGCCCGACCCGGCCCCGCGTGCGATGACCGGCACGCCGAGTTCGCCCGCGACCCGCACCGCCGACGCCACGTCCGCCGCGCCTTTCGGCACGACGACCGCGAGCGGCATGATGCGGTAGATGCAGGCGGCCGTCGCATAGGCCGTCAGGCTGATCCGGTCCGTGAGCACATCGCCGAGGACCTTCCCCTCGAGCGCCTGCCGGATTCTTTCGGAAAGCGCGCCGTCGTCCCCGCGATCGGGTGTGACTATTTTTTCTGGCATTCGCATCTTTTGCAGAGACAAGTTGTTATGCGTGCCGGAGGCACGCTTGTACTCTAGCCCCGGCCGCGAGGCCGGGGGTTGGGGGGTGTCGAGCCTCTACCTTTCCAAGCCCCGGAGGGGCGATTGAACTCGTTCAAACGCCCCTCCGGGGCTCCGTAGGGAAAAGACAAAGGTTTTTGGGACCACGGGGTCCCCGGCCTCGCGG
>JBAUDW010000143.1:0-6965 GCA_049678285.1 Phycisphaerae bacterium | reverse complement strand
TTTCGCGGATCGTCGGCATGGCTCTCTCCCTCCCCAGGGATCCCATGCCGGAGATATCGGCCGCGCTTCGACGGAACTTGAGATGCATCAATCACTTACGTTCCCTCGAACCGGAGCAAGGCATAATACAAGTTTGACTTCTCGCAGAAGATCAACGTCCTGATCGGTCCCAACAACGCAGGCAAGTCTACGGTCCTACTGCCTCTACTCGGCCTGCAAGAGAATTTGCCTACCCTTGACAAAGATGACGTACGAGCCGATTGCGATAATTCGCGAATAGACCTTGTGTTTGACGGTAAACTTCCGGTTGTTTTTGAGGATTACTGCGAATTTCGGTACATATATCCCACTCACATACCAGGGCAACAAAGCGAGTTTCCATTGGTTGTTGATGTCCGTAGAGGGGACCCTAAGACGCGGTTGTTGCAAAAGATACCTCCCCACGAGCCCAACAACTTCATCGTGCCCTTCCTGTCAGGCCGGTGGGGTGTCAAGCGGTTGAGCAATGCTGACAAGCAAAGCGCCTCTGCTGTCTACCCCGACCTCCGGAACTTGGATGCCAAGGTAGATAAAGCTAGCACTACGCAGCTTAAGGCTATACGGGACTTTTATATCGAAGGCTGTATGAAAACTCTTGGGTACTCCCCTGTGCCCGTCCCTGTGGAGGGTGGCCGCGGCACGGCCCATACCATCAACGAACGACATAATGTCGCACTAGACCGGATGGGCTCGGGGTCGCGGAACATTGTTGCTCTTTATGCCCTCATGGCGGATGCGAAGAACAAGTTGTTTGTCATCGAAGAGCCCGAGAACGACATACATCCGGAAGCATTAAGGAAACTTCTTCACGATATGGTTGAAGCGTCGGCCAGAAACCAGTTCATCATTACCACCCATTCCCATATTGTCTTGAACGTGCTCGGAGCCGAATCTGACACAAAAATATGGTATGTCGATATAGACTTTCCCGACCGCGTCCCGACCTCCTCAGTCGAAGAGGTTGGGGATGACAAAGACGACCGCCTGCGGGTTCTGCGCCAGTTGGGCAATGAATTCTCTGACATGTCCTTATGGGACGGATGGCTCGTGCTGGAGGAGTCTAGCGCGGAGAGAATTATCAGGGAATTCCTTATACCGTGGTTCGCTCCTGGCCTTTGCAGGCGGCTTGGGACATGTTCGGCCGGTTCGCTGTCGAAAGTGGAGAGGAGGTTCGAGGCCCTCAACGACCTTTTCCTGTTCTTGCACCTAACGCACCCATACAAGAATCGGGCATGGGTCGTAGTCGATGCCGGGGACGATGAGCAGAAGATCATCAACGATCTACAGATGCGATACAAGCCGTCAGGCTGGAAGGAAGAACAGTTTCGCCAGTGGAGCAAGCATGACTTTGAGGATTATTATCCTGCCCGCTTTGGCGATGAGTGGAGCCGGATCCGTGGTATCGCAGCGGACAAGGAGAAGATGGACGCGAAGAAAGCGCTTCTTCATAAGGTGCTAGACTGGATCTGCGAAGAGAAGGAACAAGCAAAAACGGAGTTTGCAGAATCTGCTGCGGATGTCATCACGGTCCTGAATGAGATTAGTGATGCTCTGTGTGGCGACGCGGGGGAGACAAGTTCCTGACACCTCCGCCCGTGCCCGTCGCGGTAGCGTGGCGGGCGGCGTCGGGTAGAATGTGGGCAGTATCGGGCAAGCCATGTCTCGTAGAGCGAAGGAGAACGATTATGAAGGCGTATGCCGCGACCGTATGCATTGGGCTGCTATGTCTATCCGCGGCACCTTCCGCCGATGAGGAGTTGCCCGACGATCCGCACGTGCTCAAGGCGACGGTGCGGATGCTCCGCCGGTCGCTGGAGTCCAGAGACGCGGAAATCGTCAAGTTCAAGAAACGGGCAACGGAGGTCGAGGAAGCCATCGCAGCGCTGAAAGCCGACCTCGCCGAGGCACGGGCTACCGTCATCAAGCTTCAGAATCTCTGTCGGGACAACGGAATCGAGTACATGACGCCTGCGGAGAAGGAACTCGCAAAGAAGGCTGGCGATGCGGATTTCGCCCGGTTGTATGCGAAGTACAAGGACAGCTACGTCCGCATTGGTGAGACGTATTGTCGGCTACCGGTCATAGAGGACACGCCGGTTGGGGTTGACATGGATCTCGATGTCGGGCTTCGGTTCGCCATCTTCTCGGCCAAGGTAGAAACGATTGTTGGCCCCGATGCCATGGTGATTGGTTATCTTGGCCTTCAAAGCCTGAAGTGGAAGCGTGCCTATTGGCTCAACGATGACTACAAGCGGCTGCTCCTGTACGGACATCCAACAAAGGGCCTTGCCGATGGCCAGAAGGTGATAGGCAGTGGTGAGACAGCACTCGCCGTTGCGGTCATTGGGACCCGTCGGCTCCGGGGCACGACGCTGCCGGTCGCCGTCCCGCTGTCATATGCAGCGAAGGGCCTCACCAAGGAGGAGTTTGCCATGATGCTCAAGCAGGGCATCGACCCGGAGAAGGATAGCCTGAACAACGCCCCGGACAGCCCCGGCGGCTCTCCCCCGCCAGCCACGCCCGGCCGCAGCGGGGGCTTTCGTGATGGCTCAGGCCGCCTCAATGGCTAGCACGAAGGGGACGGCGAGCGGCCCTTTGTTCACCTGTGTTAGATTCCAGTCAGCCCGCCGGCGACTCGTCAGACGCCCGGGCCGGGCTTCGGTCCCGGTGGGCCTGTCCCGGCGCGCCGGGAGACGTTCGATTTGGGGCACTTCGAGAGGGCCTTGAGGGCCTTTGCGACCGTCGGATAAAGGTCAAAGAGGCGGTCCAGGTGGGTGAGCCGAAGGATGGCGGCCACCGCGCTATGGAGGTTGGCGAAGGCGATCCGGCCGCCGCGCGTCGCGTAATGATGATGAACCCGGACGAGCGACGACAGGCCCCAACTCGAAACGTACGTGAGCCGCTCGAGGTCCAGCACGACGCAGGGCGATCCTTCTTCGAGCAGCCGGTACATCGTCTCGATGAATTCGTCGGTGTTGGTGTGGTCGAGGCCGCCGTCGAGGGCCAGGAGCCTGATGCCTTCGACTTCGCTTGGGTGCTCGCGCATCTCCATGGGATTACTCCCGGCCGCTGCCCGCCGACCGCCTCCACCCGCCTATCCTAAGGACCCCTCGCGGGGCTGTCAAAGCGAATTCAAGCGGTTCGCCGTCTGGCTCCGACTCTCACGGGCAAGTTCGGGAGTGGGGTCGAAAATTCCTCGATATTTCTGCACCCCCGGATAGAATAGGATGCCTGAGGCGAGCAGAGTGTCTGCCCCCGTGGGGGTCCCGCGAAGCGGAGACTGCAAGGAGACCAGCGGATCATGAGAAGACTCGCTTTCACGTGGTGCGTCGTCGCGCTGATGGCGTGCCTGGGATGCCATGGCGTCCAGGGCGCCGCGCCGGCGGAGAATCACCTGGCGACCCTCGATTTCCGCCAGGTCGTCCAGAGCGCCAAGGACAAAGTCTTCCCGGCGGTCGTCTATATTAAGGTCATCCGCGAGACGCACGAGGCGGGCAAGAAAATCTCCCAGGAGATCTCCGGCAGCGGCGTCATCGTGAGCCCCGAAGGCGAAGTCCTCACGAACTGGCACGTCGTGGACAAGGCCGTCCAGGTCCGCTGCCTTCTCTACGACGGCCGCGCAATGGACGCCGAAGTCGCCGGCACCGACAAGGACACCGACCTGGCGGTCGTGAGGCTGAAACGCTCCGACACCAAGCCGGTTCCTTTTGCGGCACTCGGCGACTCGGACGTCCTGAAGGAAGGCGATTTTGTCATGGCCATGGGCGCCCCGTGGGGCCTGTCGCGCAGCGTCTCGATCGGCATCGTCTCCTGCACGCACCGCTTCCTGCCGGAGTCCAGCGAGTACAGCCTCTGGCTCCAGACAGACGCCTCGATCAGCCCGGGCAACTCCGGCGGGCCCCTGGTCAACACGGACGGCCAGGTGGTCGGCATCAACACCCTCGGAGCCCTGATGGGCGGCGACATGGGCTTTTCGGTCCCCTCCAATACCATCCGCTACATCCTAGCGCAGATCCGCGAATTCGGCAAAGTGAACTGGAGTTGGACCGGCCTGCAACTTCAGCCCCTCCGCGACTTCGACCGCAATATCTACTTCGAGGGTGCCGACGGCGTCATCGTCGCCGAAACCGACCCGGAGAGCCCCGCCCGCCACGCCGGCCTCCTGCCGCGCGACCGCATCCTCGAGATCGCCGGCCAGCCCGTCAGCGCCGTCACCTCCGAGAACCTCCCCTCCTTGCGGCGATTGCTGGGCCTGCTGCCCAAGGGCCAACCCGCGGACATCAAGTTCCTCCGCAACGAAAAAGTGATTACCGTCCAACTGACGCCCCGCGAAAAGGGCAAGGTCGAGGGCGCAGAACTCGATTGCCCCCGATGGGACCTCACGGTCAAGCAGATCAACCAGTTCGACAACCCCGAACTCTACTTCCACCGCAAGGAGGGCGTCTTCATCTACGGCGTCAAGTCGCCCGGCAACGCGGGCAACGCCGACCTCCGGCCCAAGGACATCATCCTCTCGATCGACGGCCGGGAGGTGAAAACCCTCGACGACGTCAAGAGAATCCACGCCGAGGCCATCGAGAACGTCGAGAAACAGCACCGCATCATGTTTTCCGTCCTCCGCAACGGCCTGCTCAGGCAGATGGTTCTCGACTTCTCGCGCGATTATGAAAAGGAATGACGGTTCCCGCGGATGACGTTCCCGGATAAAGGATCCCCCCATGAGCGCGCGATTGGCGTGTGCGGTACTCGTGTTAGCGGCTTCGTCGGCCTTGGCGGCCGGCCCGGAAGAGGCGAGCCCCGCCGACTTCGTCGCTGTCGCCAACCAGGTCGCTCCCTCCCTGGTGCGCGTGGAGTACACCCTGCGCCCCGACAAGGGCGAGGACCCCGTCGCGGCCGGGTACACCCGCGCCTCGTGCCCGGTCCGGCTCTACAGCGCCTTCGACGCCGACGCCCCTGTCCGCGAGGAACGCCCCATGGAGGTTGAGGGTTTCGTCCTCGAGCCCGCCCTCGTCCTCAGCCCCGACCCGATGATCCATCCGCGATTCATCGAGTCCATCGCCGTTTGCTTCGGCGACCAGGTAGTTCCGGCAAAGCCCGTCCGATACGCCCACGACCAGAACGCCGTCTTCCTCCAACTCGAAAAACCCCTCGCCGGCGCGAAGCCCCTCGCCTTCGACGCCGAGGCCAAGGGACCTTACCTGGCCGTGACCTACGGGTACGGCGACGAAGGCTGGACCGTCGGCGTCTCGCCCATCGGCTCGGAAGTCTCCGTGACGGAAACCGGCCGCCAGGTTCGCGGCGTGCCGCTCTGTTGCCTCATCGTCACCGAGAAGGGTGAGCCGGTCGGTATGTCGCTGAGCGGCACGCTGCCGGTGGACGATTCGTGGAAAGGGCCGCCCGAGAAGTGGCCGGCCCTCTTGGCCGACGAGGTCGCCTCGCTCGCCGACAAGGTCGCCAAAAGGGCCGACCATGCCGTCCTGCGGGTCCAATTGGGCTTCCGCAGTCCGAAGAAGGAGGAGGGCGGAAGGGCCTCTTACTCTCGCGGCGACGACGACCAGGCCACCGAACGCCACGTGGCCGGCATCCTCGTCGGTCCCGACCGCATCCTCGTCCTGGCGAACCTCGCGCAGAAAGTCACAGCCCGCCTGGAGCGGATCAAGGTCTTTCCGCCCGAGGGCGAGCCCGTCTTGGCCACGTTCGAAGGGACGCTGAAGGACTACGGCGGCTTCATCGCCACGCTGGAGAAGCCGCTTGACGGCGCGGTCAAAATGGCCGCCGGCGACATCCGCCGATTCGACAAGGTCCTCGTCATGGGGGCCGACGTCCGCATCCAGGGCGAGAACCGCGTCCTCTATGTCTGCCGGCGACGCATCACGGAGTTTGCCCGCGGATGGAAACGCCACGTCTATCCCGAACTCCCCGGAAGCGCCGACGGCGTCTTCCTCTTCGACGACGAAGCGAACCTCGTCGCCTTTCCCGTCGCGCGCCGGCCCAAGGCGGGCCAGCAGGAGCGATGGTCCTCCGAGAGCCCCAAACTCACCGCTGCGACGCAACTCGCCCCGGTCCTGGGGGCACTCGCCCGGAACGTCGACCCGAGCAACGTGCCCCTCTCGGAGGAAGAAGAAAACCGCATCGCCTGGTTGGGCGTTCTCCTTCAGCCGATGGACCGCGAACTGGCGCGCCTCAACAAGGTTTCGCACCTCACGCAGGATGGCGAGACGGGCGCCATCGTCTCCTACGTCTATCCCGATTCCCCCGCCGACAAGGCCGGCGTCAAGGCCGGCTGGATCCTCCTCAGGCTTCACGTCGAGGATTTCCCCAAGCCCCTGGAAATCAAGATGGAGAACGACCGCGCCGGCGACTATGAATTCCCGTGGGAACGCCTCGACGAACTCCCCGAGGAATACTACGACCGCATCCCGGCCCCCTGGCCGCCCGTCGAGAACTCCTTCACCCGCATGATCACCGACATCGGCTTCGGCAAAAAGTGCCGGGCCGAGTTCGTCGCCGACGGCCAGGCGGTCTTCAAGGATTTCGAGGTCGTTCAGAGCCCGCCCCATTTCGGCGCGGCCCCGAGGTTCAAATCCGACGCCCTCGGCATCACCGTCCGCGACATGACCTACGAGGTCCGCCGCTATCTCCAGAAGGAACCGAACGACCCCGGCATCGTCATCTCCAAGGTCGAACCGGGCTCGAAAGCCTCCGTCGCAGGCATTAAGCCTTACGAGAACATCACCCACGTGAACGAGCAGCCGGTCGCCAACGTGGAGGATTTCGAGCGCCTCATCGCGGGCCAGCAGGAACTCCGCCTGGCCGTCAAACGCATGGTCCAGGGCCGAGTCGTCAAGATCACCCTCACCGGCGGACCTGAGAAGCCCGAGTAACCCCAGGAACCCCCCCCAAGGCCGGCCGCCCCGCGCGTGTCG
>JBAUDW010000142.1:0-12411 GCA_049678285.1 Phycisphaerae bacterium | reverse complement strand
TTTCGCGGATCGTCGGCATGGCTCTCTCCCTCCCCAGGGATCCCATGCCGGAGATATCGGCCGCGCTTCGACGGAACTTGAGATGCATCAATCACTTACGTTCCCTCGAACCGGAGCAAGGCATAATTCTACTTTGTGGAAACCGGACATTATCATTTTGCGGCGACAGGCGACTGTCGGTGCTTGACAAGCGCCTGGAAGGGGGTACAGTAAGGTAAGGTCCGCTGCGGCGACCGACCGGTTGGCGCAGAAAGGAGGACACGTCGTGTACCATTCCGTCCGAACCTTGGGGCATGACGGCAAGACCGTGTGCGCGCAGCTTACGAGGAGGTGGTCACGGGGTGGATGGGTCTTGGTGCTGCTGCTGATCGGGCCCAGCGTGGCAGCGGCCGAGGGTTTCGAGGACAAGGACCTCTCGCTTCGAATGCCGGCCGCATTCAGCCATTTCGCCCCGTATGCCGACGTGGCCGCGGTTGGCGGCGCCTCGGCGGGGAGCCCGTGGTCCACCTCGATCAACCCGGCCTCGCTCGCATGGCAACCCAGTACGCTCGACCTGCGGCTGTCGCCGAGCGCCCAGTACGACCGTATTACCTTCAGGAACGGCACGACCCTGCACGTGACCAGCCAGTCGCTCTCGTGGGACACGGGCCGGTTCGGGGTTCTTCAGGCGGCGCTGGCCCAGGTGCGCAGCGCCCATGCCTCCACGCGCCAGGGCTTGGGTGTTGACTTCGACATGGATGTGGCCCAGGCCCAGTGGGCAAAGCACCTGACCGACGATTGGGCCGTCGGGACGGCCTTCAGTTTCACGAAGTCCGGGTTAGGTTTCGACCTCCAGCACACCAGTGTCAGCGATTCCAACGGCGAGACGTATGCGTTCCGCTACGGCGTGCTGAACCGGATGGCCAAAGGCCTGCTGGGAGGCGTGGTCTTTGACTACGCGTTCTCGCGCGACCGGACCACGCTCTTCGACTTCATGGGCCTGGGGACGGGCGACATCCATATGGCCGACACCACACACCAGTTCGTCCTGCGGCCGGGCATATCGTATGCCTACATGACGGATTCAACGGTGTACGCCGACTACCAGTTCGTCTCGTTCTCGAACGACACGGGGCGCCTTCAGGCCAGCCGCTTCCTGGTGGGTGTCGAGCAGGGCCTGGTCAAGGGGGTGTACGTGCGCGGCGGGGTGTCGCTGGACCAGCGGGGTAACGCGTCTTGGACCACAGGGTTCGGCATCAGCCCGATGAACAACGTGTCGATTGACGTGGGCTACCAGGACAACATGTTCCCGGAACTGGCGCCGGAGTTCGGCCGTTCGCGGACGCTGGCGCTATCGGTCTGCGTTTCCTTCTGAGGGGCGCTTGCGAACAACGCCTGCCCCGTCCGGAGTCCGGCCGGGAGGGTCGTGCCTGGGGCGGAGCGGCTCTCGGGCGCGCGCCCGCTGTGCGGGAGGCCGCCGCATGTTGCCACTCAACGCATTTTCGCTTCATGAACTCGTGGCGTTTATCCTGGTCGCCCCGCTGGCCCTGATCTTCTACGTGACGTACTTCTTCCTGGGCCGGCACCGGGTGGACCTTCTGCTCGCCAATTGGCTGGTGTGTCTGGCAGTGGGCTGTCTGTTCTATCTGCTGATGGACAACGTGGTGCCGGCGGGGGTCAGCGTCTGGGCCGTGCCCAATGCGGCCACGGTCACGCTGAAATGGTTTCGCCTGAACTTCGTGGTGGGACTCCTGGTCTTGGTGACGCAACTCCACTTTGTGCTCTGCTACTGTCAGTCGCGGTACGCCGGTGGCCTCTACATGAGTTGTGCCTACCTGGCCTGCTTTCTGGTGGCTCCCCTGGTATTCACTCCGTGGTTCCTGACCGAGCGCGCCGAGCCTCTGGGGGAGACAAGCGGTTGGAGCAACACCCTGCCCTGGATCCCCGCGGCCACCCCCTTGATGCTCGGGTATATAGGCCTGTGGAACGCAGGCTGGATCGCGCCGGTGGTCTTATTGTGGCATCACCGACGACGGCGGCGGAGCCAGGCCGGGGAAGGTGCTGCGAGCATGGTCTCCCTGGTGCTGGCGGCTTTCGTGATCCTTGGCGTGGCGGCGGGGGCGGATCTGGTTATGACTGTAACGGGCTATACCGGTCCGGCCACGAATCCCTTTGCGGTCATCATCATGGCCGGCATGATTTCCATCGCCCTGGCCCGCGAAAGACAAGTGGCCAATCGGCACAGGCAGGGCCTGGAGACGGAACTGGGGATCGCCAGGCAGATCCAGTCCGACCTGCTGCCAAAGACGCAGATGGGGCCGAGCGGGTTCGAGTGGGCCGGTTGGAATCGCCCCGCGAGCGCGGCCGGAGGCGACTACTACGATCTTTACCGGATGGCCGACGGCCGTTGGCTGGTGGCGATGGCGGATGTCAGCGGCCATGGCCTCGGCCCCGCCCTCATCGTCAACGAAACCCGCGCCCTGCTTCGAGCACTGTCCCTGAGATGCCAGGATGCCGGAACCATGCTGATGTCGGCCCAGGACCTCCTGATCGCCGACCTGCCCACAAACTCCTTCGCCACCTGCTTCGTGGGGGTGCTGGACCCCTCCTCCGCAACCCTTTCCTACGCCTCTGCGGGCCAGGGCCCGATCATCTTCTACAAGCGTTCGGCGGGCCGGTTCGAGGAGGAACCTGCCACGTGCCTGCCGCTGATGTCTTCCGAGGCGCTGAACCGGGACTGCCAGGTGCGCCAGCGCCGTTTTGAGGCCGGTGATCTGCTGGTGCTGGTCAGCGACGGCTTCCTTGAGGCGCCCGACGCCACGCACAAACCCTTCGGAAACGACCGCCTGCTGGAGGTCCTTCGGGGCTCCCTTCACCTGCCGCTGGCGCAGATCATCGACTGCGTTTGCCGGGAAGTGGAGCAGTTCGTGGGAAGAGCGGAACAGCGCGATGACATGACGATAATCATCATGCGGAAGTGCCCCGCAACACGCGGGTGTACGCAACTCTAGCGTTCGGCGTGACTTACAAATGGTCGGGGCGACTGGCTGAACTTCGAACCGCGCTCTGCCGCCATCAGGCCCTTCGTGGCCGCCTTCAGCGCACCTTCCGAACCGTATCTCCTTGCGGCGGCGGGCGGGTGAGAGAACTCGGCCCGAAGGGCTCCTATGAAGGAACAAGGAGAAACCGGAACCCGGCTTCGTCCCGGCGCGCCGGGAATAGCGGTGTAGGGCGTGCCGCTCGTGCTTCGTAGCGAAGAAGAATCGCTACTTCGCAGAGTAGCATCGGCGCGGAGGCCGGAGCATTTCTGGACCATGCAGCCCCAGTACTCGCTCCGGCGGGAACTGCTGCACTTCGCGCAAGCCTCCTTCGCCGCCCCGCCAAAGTAGCAGAAGGTACGGCGGCCGGGTGCGACCGATTCACATCCAACACGTGGTTATCTCTTAAATGGCCTTGGCGATCGGCAATTTGTCCCACCGCGTGGTGTACTGGGGCGAGGCGTGCTCGTGCCGCATGTGCCAGGGGCGCGACCCTCCTTTGCGGGCTGAACCCCGCTTCGGCGGGCAAGGGCCCGAGGTGGCGGGCTCTCATCTTACTGGCCTGCACGACGGGTGCGAGACTCGGTGAGATCATCCACCTCACATGGTCAGACGTAGACTTCGAGGAGAACCGGATCCGCATTGCCGGTAAGACGGGTGGCGCGGACGGGGGCTCATGGGAGCCCAAAGACCACGAGGGCCGGGTTCTTCCCGCTCCCGCGGAGGTCTTGCTGCTGCTGGCCGACCTGCAGGTCGGTGCCGAGAAAGGCCGCCCCTATGTCTTTGTTCCCAACTGGCGATGGCGGTACATCCGGCGCGCTCAGGAGGCCGGTCGGTGGGACGACTCACGAGGTTTGATGAACAACCTGAACCGCCGACTCGCCACGCTTCGCAAGGGGGCACGTCAGCCGGCGTGGCCAAATTCACGTTCCACGACCTGAGGCGGACCTGTATCACGAACTGGGCCAAGCATCTTCCGGTTCACGTGGTCCGGAAACTGGCCGGCCACAGCGACATCAAGACCACGCAGCGCTACTACCTTTCGGTGCAGGAGGACGACCTGGAGAAGGCCCGGGTCGTCCAGTCGGAGGTGTTGGGCTTTTCAGGACTGACCCAAAAGTGACCCACTTTGACCCAAAATGGTCCGAATCCGCCGCCAAAAAGAAACCGGCCAGCCGTGTAAACGACTGACCGGTAATCACTTCTGTTGGCGAGGGCGACGGGATTCGAACCCGCAACCACCGGATCGACAGTCCGGTACTCTAACCAGTTGAGCTACGCCCCCGACCGGCGCAAGATTTTTAACGTGAGGCGCGCCTGTTGTCAAGCCCCAAGCGCGCGCTGTCAACGGCTTGGCCGGCGGCCTGGCCCATCTGGGCGGCGGTTTGGCTGGCAGCGCCTGCTGCCCGTGAAATCCCGTTGACAGTCGGGGCTTCCTTTCCATAATAAAACAGACGATGAGGCGGGCGTAACTCAGTGGTAGAGTGCCAGCTTCCCAAGCTGGACGTCGAGGGTTCGAATCCCTTCGCCCGCTCCAGGTGACAAGAAGGGGGCGCGGTTCCCCCAAGCCGCCCGACCGGTGCCGGGACTACCCATGACAGAAAGTGCGAAAAACTTTGGACACTATTCTCTGTCCCCCGCGGCGCCATCCTGTCTCCCGCGCGCCGAACATTCGTTTAGACCGGGTGGCACCCAGGCACGGCTACGGCTCGTGCCGTGGCCGGCTGGCGGCTTGTCGGAGCGCAGCGCGGATTCGCCGTGGCGGACTCGCCGGGCGAGGGGAGAGGAGTCCTTTGCGATGAGGCGGCCTTTGCTGTGCCTCCTGTTTCTGCTCGCCGGGCTTTGTGCGCCCGCCCGTGCGCAGGACGCCGGCGCCCTGCGGGCCGCCATCCTCGATCTTGAGGCTGCCTTCGGCCAGCGCTATCCTCAAGGGCGGGCGTACCTGGCGCGGCTGGACGACCTTGAGCGGCGCCTTTCGTCCGCGGCCTCGGCTGACGAGAAGAAGGCCGCCGAGGCCGACCTGGCCGCCCTCGCGCGCGAGGCCCTTCTGGCCAATCCTCTCGTGAGCGGCCGGCCCATTCTGTTCGTGGTCCGCGCCCAGTACCCTCCTGACCACCACAACACCGCGACGATGTTCCAAACGGGCGAGATCAACACCGCCAGTTTCCGCGGCCCTGCTGCGCTGAAACTCCTCGACTTGGCCGCCGGCGGCCGGGTGACCACGATCCTCGAAGCCCCGGAGGGTATCCTCCGCGACCCCGAGGTCAGTTTCGACGGACGCCGCATCCTCTTCTCCATGCGCCGCAACATCCGGGACGACTATCACATCTACGAGATCAACGCCGACGGCACGGGCTTGCGCCAGTTGACGTTCGGCTCGGGTCTGTCGGACATCGACCCGCTCTATCTGTCCGACGGCCGCATCGTCTTCACCTCCACCCGCGAGCCCAAGTACTGCATGTGCAACCGCCACATCATGGGCAACCCGTTCCGCATGGACGCCGACGGCGCCAACCCGCACCAGATCGGCCGCAGCACCCTCCACGAGGGCCACGGCGCCCTGATGCTCGACGGCCGCATCCTCTACAACCGCTGGGAGTACGTCGACCGCAACTTCGGCGACGCGCAAGGCCTCTGGGCCTGCAACCCCGACGGCACCAACCACGCCGTCTTCTACGGCAACAACACGCGGTGTCCCGGCGCCGTGCTGGACGGCCGCGCCCTGCCCGGCTCCGACCCTCACCGGATCATCGGCGTCTTCGGTTCCTGCCACGACCGGCCGTGGGGGGCTCTGGCCATCGTGACCCGCCTCCTGGACGTGGACGGCCGGGAGCCCGTCCTCCGCACCTGGCCGCCCGATGCCGTCGGACTCGTCATGAATGGCGATCTCGATACGTTCACGAAAGGTCAGGCCGCGCTACGAGGACCCGTACCCCGTGAGCGACAAGCACTTCCTCTGCTCGCGCCAGGTCGGGAACGGCGAGGAAATGGCCCTTTATCTCCTTGACGCATTCGGCAACGAGGTCCTCGTGCACGCCGAGCCCCCGGGGTGCTTCGACCCGATGCCCCTGGCCGCACGCAAACCGCCCCCCATCATTCCCGACCGCGTCCGGTTTGACCTCGCGAGCGGCCACTTCTACGTGTACGACGTGTACCACGGCACGGGCATGGAGCGCCTGCCGCGCGGCACGGTTAAGCGCCTGCGGGTCGTCGAGTCTCCCGAGAAACGGTTCTGGACGCACCCCTCGTGGCCCGGCCAAGGCGTCGAGTGCCCCGGCATGAACTGGCACGACTTCAACAACAAGCGCATCCTCGGCACCGTGCCCGTCGAGGAGGACGGCTCCGCTTACTTCACGGTCCCGGCCGACAGGTTCGTCTACTTCCAGTTGCTTGACGAGAACGGCATGATGGTCCGGTCGATGCGTTCGGGGACCCTCCTCCGGCCGGGCGAGACGGCCGGCTGTGTCGGCTGCCACGAGAACCGCCTGTCGTCCGTCCCCAACGAGCCGCGCGAGGCCCTCCGCCGCCCGCCCCGCCGCCTCGAGCCGTGGTACGGCCCGGAGCGGCTCTTCTCCTTCCAGCAGGAGGTTCAGCCGGTCCTCGACCGCTACTGCGTCCGCTGCCACGATTTCGACAAGCCCGGGGCCAAGAAACTCCTGCTGGCCGGCGACCGCAGCCTCGCCTTCAACTTCGCCTATCACGAACTCTGGGAGAAACGCTACGTCAAAGTCGTCGGCGCCGGTCCGGCGGAGGTTCAAGCGCCTTACTCATGGGGTTCCCACGCCTCCAAGATCGTCCAGGTCCTCCGCGCGGGCCACAACGACCTCAAACTCGACGCCGAGTCCTTCGACCGCCTCGTCACCTGGATCGACCTGAACGCCCCCTATTATCCCTCCTATTCGAGCGCCTACCCGGACAACCTCTATGGCCGCAGCCCCCTCGACGACCAGCAACTGAAGCGGCTGGCGGAGTTGACGGGGATGGGGTTCGCCGGGCACGGCGGCGACACGCTTGTCAACCTGGCCCGGCCGAACTTGAGCCCCTGCCTGGCCGCCTTCAACAATAAGGCCGATCCGAAGTATGCCGAGGCCCTCGCCATCATCCAGGCCGGCAAAAACATGCTCGCCCGGCGTCCGCGGGAGGACATGCCGGGCTGCAAACTCGACGGCCTCGACGCCCAGCGCGAGGCCCGATACCAGGAGCGAGCCCGCATCGAGGCCGAGGTCCGCGCTGCCATCCTCAGGGGCGAAAAGGTCTATCCATATCGGCCCGTTTCGGTGGCAGGGGAATAGGCCTGCCATTGATTACCGGCAGAAAGGGCCGCGGCGCGGCGGTCAGGTCGGGTCGGTCGGCCGGACCACCTCCTGGCTGGGCTTGTAGCCGAGACGGATCGCCTTGGCGCGAACCGGCGTGCCGCGCTTCACGCGCAAGGGCTCGTGATAGACGAGCCAGCGGCTCCGCTCGTCCAAGCGATAGCCGATCGAGGCGCCCGGCGTCGGACACCCGATGCGGACGGTCACGAGCCCGCCGGCGCCGGCGGCAACTTCGATCACAGGGTCGGCCGTCGCCGGCTGCGTTCGGCCGGGCCACATCCGCTCGATGAGTTCATCCTCGGGCACGCCGCCGAGTTCGCCGATGTCCTTCATCCATTTTTCGAGGGCCGCCCGCATGCGCTTCAGCGTCTCCTGGTGCTCGGGCGAACCCGCGAGATTGTTGATCTCGTATGGGTCTCTCTCGGTCTCGTACAGTTCCTCCGGCGGCTTGGCGGGCCGGAAGAAGATCTGCTGCGGGCCGACGAGTTTGCCCTCGGCATTGAGGCGTCGCCATTCCTGCATGATGGGCATCTTTTCCATATACGGAATCGGCTGCGCGTAAGGAACCTCGGGCGTGAAATTCCGGATGTACCGGTATCGCCGGTCGCGGCAGGTGCGGATGAAGTCGTCGCCTGTGAGGTCCATGCGGTTGCGGCCGCCGAAGACGTACGGCGGCTCGGGGCCTTGCTGGTCGCCCGCCAGCGCGCGGCCCTGGACGTAGGGCGGGATCCTGACGCCCGCCATCGAGAGCACCGTCGGCGCCAGGTCGGTGAACGAGACCAGTTCCTCGCAGACGCTGCCCGGCTTGATCCGGCCAGGCCAGCGGACGAGGAGCGGCACGCGCAGGCCGGTGTCGTACGGCCATCGCTTGTAGCGCGGCAGGCCGCGGCCGTGGTCGCCCCAGAAGAAGACCGCAGTCTTGTCCGCGAGGCCGTCCTCCTGGAGTTTGCGCAGGATCTTGCCCGCCCGCTCGTCCATCGTGGTGACGTTGTCGTAGTATTTCGCCAGGTTGCGGCGGACGATCGGCGTGTCGGGATAAAACGGCGGCACGACCACCTTGCCGGGGTCATGTTTCACGTTGTCGATGGCCCAGCACTTGCTCTCGTGGGTGATGGTCAGGTTGACGACGCAGAAGAACGGCTGGCCCTTGGCGCGGTCGGCGTTCCGCCAGTCGCCCTTGGGCGCGTCCCAGGCCGTCAACGGCGAGTTGAACTGGTAGTCGGTCTTGGTGTGGTTGCTGCAATAGTAGCCCGCGGCGCGGAGGTACTCGGTGAAGCACTTTACCTCCGGCGGGGGCACGGCCTCGTAGTTCTTCATGCCGGTGCGCATGTGCATCGTGCCCAGCGTACCGGGGTGCACGCCGGTGATGATCGAGGACCGGCTCGGCGCGCAGACCGGGAAGGTGACAAACGCGCGGGTGTACCGGCAGCCCTCGGCCGCCAGCCGGTCGAGGTTAGGCGTCTGGGCATAGGCGTCGCCGTAGCAGCCCATGTCCGGGCTCATGTCTTCGCAACTGATCCACAGGATGTTGGGCCTGTCCCGCTGCTTCGTCGCCTCAGCCGCCCGCAGCCCTCCCGGCAAGGCCAGGGCCGCCGCCCCCGCGCCGGCGGTTTTCAGAAAGTCGCGTCGATTCAACTCCGGCGTCATCCTCCGGATTTTGCTCCGTCGCCGGTGGCCAGACGGCGAAACTCTTCCGCCATGCGCGTCCAGCGCTCGGAGAGTTCCCGCACCTTCTCGGGCTGCTGGTCGGCCAGGTTGTTCGATTCCGAGCGGTCGGTGCGCATGTCGTAGAGTTCCCACGGGTCGGCGGCGCCTTCGGCCACGAGTTTCCAGTCGCCCACGCGGATGGCTCGATTGCCCATGTGATACCACCAGAGGAATTTGTGCGCGGCGGCGCCGTCGCGCGCGAAGGCCGGCACGAGGCTCTGCCCGGGCGGCGGCGGGACGGGCGTCCCGTCCCACGTCTGAGGCCGTCGCCCGCCGCCAAGTTCCAGCAGCGTCGGCGCCAGGTCAATGAAGTGGCACATGTCGCGGCGCAACCCGCCGCGCGCCGCGATGCCCGCAGGCCAATGGACGATGAGCGGCGAGGAGATGCCCCCTTCGTGCACCCAGACCTTGTGGAGGCGCAGCGGCGTATTGGAGGCCGTCGACCACCCCGGTCCCAGACACAGGAACGACTTCGCCGATCCCGGCGGCGCGCCAGGGTTGTGCCCGTCTCCCCGGATCATCTGTTCGGCGCTGGCCCCGTTGTCGGAGACGAAGAGGACGACCGTGTTCTCGTAGGCGTTCATTGCCTTGATCTGGTCGAGCACCCGGCCGATCTCGCGATCGATGCGGTCGACCATCGCCGCGTGGATGGCCATCTTCGTCGCCTGGAACCGTTTCTGCACGTCCGTGAGTTGGTCCCACGGAATCGCCTTGCCGACTTCGCCCGGCCCGATCCGCGCGTTCTGTTCTTCCGGCTTGAGGTTCCAGCCGGGCAGGCTCTCCGGGTCCGGCTTGGAGAGCCCGCAGTGGATGAGGCCCATCTCGGTCATCCGTTTCCATCGCTTCTGGCGGACCGCGTCCCAACCTTCCAGATACCGATCGCGGTACCGGTCGATGTCCTCCTGGAGCGCCTGGATGGGGAAGTGCGGTGACGTGAAGCACAAGTACTGGAAGAACGGCCGGTCGGGATGACTCTCGGCGTGCTCTTTCAGGTAGCGAATGGCGTAATCGGCGATGGCCGTGCTCGCGTAATAGCCTTCTTCCTTGATGGGCTGTAGCGGCGGGTCGATTGCCGCCACCTTCTTGGCGGATAAGAAGTGATGATCGCTGTCGTTGTACTCAAACACCCGATCAAAGCCGCCGTCCACCGGCTTGCCGTCCACGTGCCACTTCCCCGAGTGATACGACCGGTACCCCAGGGGCTTCAGCAGTTCCGGCAGCAGCCGGGCCCAGGCCGGACGCTTTCCGGTCTTCAGGCCGGGTAGCGCATCGCGCCGAACCTGCTGGGCATAGTAGCCCGTCAGAATGCAGGCCCGCGAGGGCCAGCACCGCGCCGTCGAGTAGCACTGCGTGAACCGGATGCCGCCGGCCGCAAGCCGGTCCAGGTTGGGCGTCGCGATCTCGCCGCCGTAGCATCCCGCATCCGAGAAACCCATGTCGTCTGCCACGATCACCAGAAAATTCGGCCGGCGCGACGAGGTCGTTTCGGCCATCGCGCGGAGCGCCCCCGGCAGCAGAATCACGCCGGCCGGCACGGCTACGGACTTGAGGAAGTCCCTTCTCGTTACGCCCATTCGTCGCCTCTCCTCCTGCCTCGGTCGCCGCCCACCCGTCGTGCGGCGTGCCGGCACAGCCGCGCCTTCTTTGCCGTCGCTAACGCAGAATCGGATTCCCGCGCACAGGCGCTGCCATGCTAGCGACCCACCGCGCGCGGATGCAACCCAAACGCCCGCGCTCGCTATCCCCTTGTGCACCCGCCCCGTTCGGGTACAATGGCTGCCGGTGCCCCGCGAGTGCCGCGGGGAAGACTCCGGGCGGCAAGACGCCCGCGAGTGCGGAACGCCGTGGACCTATGCCAGGAGACCGGAACATGACAACCGTAAGGATCGCAGTTGCTGCGCTCGCCTCGCTTCTGGTGGCTGTGGCCGTCGCCGTGACGGCCGAGCCCGATCCCCAGGAGAAGTGGATACCCCTTTTCAACGGCAAGGACCTGACCGGCTGGAAGGTCAAGATCGCCGGCCACGAACTCGGCGACAACTACGGCAACACCTTCCGCGTCGAGGACGGCATCCTGAAGGTGTGCTACGACCAGTACAAGAACTTCGACGGCAAGTTCGGGCACCTCTTCTACGAGAAGCCGTTCTCCAACTACCGCCTTCGCGTCGAGTACCGGTTCGTGGGCGAACAGGTCCCCGGCGGCCCGGAGTGGGCATTCCGCAACAGCGGCGCCATGATCCACGGCCAGTCGCCCGAAAGCATGGGGAAGAACCAGAACTTCCCCGTCTCCATCGAGGTGCAACTCCTGGGCGGCGACGGCACCCACCCGCGGTCCACCGCTAATCTCTGCACCCCGGGAACGAACGTCGTCATGGACGGCAAACTCATCACCCCGCACGTCATCAATTCCTCCTCCGAGACCTACCACGGCGACCAGTGGGTTACGGTCGAGGTGGAAGCGCGCGGCAACACCATCCGGCACATCGTCGGCGGGAAGACGGTCCTCGAGTACACCGACCCGCAACTCGACGAGAAGGACGCCGACGCCCGCAGGCTCCTGGAGGCCGGCCAGGACAAGATGCTGTGCGGCGGCACGATCTCCGTCCAGTCCGAGAGCCACGCTGTCGAGTTCCGCAAGATCGAATTGCTGGAACTGCCCGACTGACCGCTCGCCACGGCGAGCCGCCGCGGTTCGAGCCTGGCGGCGCATCTCTGCGCATTTCGAGCCCGCCGCGGGAGCGGCGGGTCATCTCATCCCGCCATGGCACGTGCCACGGCCGATCGAGCATAACCGGGTGCTTCCGCCTTCGTCCCGATGAATCGGGACTACGGCGGACAAGTCCGCACCCGGCTCGGAAAGGTGTAGCGCCGCCCTGAGCGCAGCCGAAGGGTCGCGGTCACGTGCCCAGTCGCCGAGGTTCAACTTACGCGCGGCCGGAAATGTGGATAACTTTTTTGGGGAAGTTTTGGGGGGTATTTTGGGGCGATTTTTTACAGGCCACCGGCCCTGGCGCTAGCGTCCGGGGGGTTTTTTCGGCGGACGGGGTGCCTTTGGTAAGATGGGCTAGCGCGGATTTTGCGTTTTTTCGACTTTTTTCACGTTTTTGGGGCGGTTTTTACCGGTTTTTGTGCCCTTTTTCGCACTTTTTCCATCCATGTCATGTGCATACCTTTATGTGCATAACTTCCCGCGGACGCGCGTAAGTCATCGTCGGGCGGGCGCCGTTGGTGGTCGGCAGGCAAATCTCGCATTTGACAAAGAAACAGTGTTTGACGGCCGGTGACTGGGTAACTAGCAGTCCGTTGCACTACGATTGATGGTTGCCGGGTGGCATGGCCACGCTCCGTTGCGTGGCCATGCATGCCCACGGAACGGA
>JBAUDW010000141.1:0-2706 GCA_049678285.1 Phycisphaerae bacterium | reverse complement strand
TCAAGGTTGCGATCACCGCCTGCATGCGAAAGATCCTCGTCATCCTGAATACCCTTGTAAGGAACGATTGCCTATGGTCGCCACCACTGCCAAAAAACGCTTGAAAAGAAACACAGCCGCTCACCCTCCCCTCTCCCCCCGGCGGGTGGAGAGGGATGTTTTCAACAGAGCACCCGCCTCTCCAAACCAACCGCTGGAACCCGACGGCGGTCAAAATAGTTCCGCTTGTCCGGGCCTGTGGCGTCCCCGATAATGATGAAGTAGGTCAGAGGGGAGGGAATCGCCATGAAACACCGCCTCGCGATGGCCATCGTGCTCGCGCTCGTGAGCGGATGGGCTCTCGCCCGGGCCGCGGAACCGGGGTTCCTCCAGACGTCGGTCCGCTTCGACCGGGCGGCCCTTGCGCGCGGGGCGGCGTTCCGCCTGGCGGTCGTCCTGGACATCGAGGCGAGTCACCACGTCAACGCGAATCCGGCCTCGGCGGGCCTGGAGCCGACGGTCCTCGAGCCGGAGAGCCACCCCGCCATCACGTGGGGCGAGGTCCAGTACCCTCCCGGCAAGACCTACACGCCGCCATGGGCTGCGGGCGAAAACCTTTCCGTTTACGCGGGCCGCGCGGTCGTCGTCCTGGCGGGCACGGTGGCGGCGGACTCGCCGCTCGGCGAGACGACCGTGCGCGTGACCCTGAGGTACCAGGGATGCAGCGAAGCCGCCTGCTTCCAGCCCGAGGCGAGCCCGCTTGAGGCACGTATTCGGATCCTCGAGGGGGGCACTGCCGCGGTCCCCGCGAATGCCGACCTCTTTGCCGCGTCGGCGGTTGCCGAGGCTCCGGGCGAAGAGGACCGCCTTTCGGCCGCGCTCGAAAAAAGTTTCTTCCTCTACCTGGGCGCGCTCGCGCTCCTGGGGCTGGGCCTGAACCTGACGCCGTGCGTCTTCCCTCTGATTCCGGTGACGATGAGCATCTTCGCGCAGCAGGGCGAAGGCCGCACGCGCCAGGTCCTGCCGCTCGCCGTCCTTTACGTCCTGGGCTTGGCGGCGACGTTCACGGTCGTGGGCGTGGTGGCGGCGCTGGCGGGCCAGAGCATCGGCATGGTGCTTCAGCACCCGGTGGGCGTCGTCGTGCTGGTGGGCGTGCTGGCGATCCTGATGGCGAGCACGTTCGGAGCGTTCGAGATCCGGCTGCCCTCCGGCATGATGGGCAAACTCGGCGCCCGCCGGGGGTATCTGGGCGCGATCTTCATGGGCATTGTCATGGGGGCGATTGCGGCACCGTGCGTCGGGCCGTTCCTCCTGGCGCTGATCGCGCTGGTGGCGAAGACAGGATCTGTGCCGCTCGGCGCGGTCTCGTTCTTCGCGACGGGCATCGGCCTCGGGTTGCCGTACGTCTTCCTCGGCACGTTCACGGGCCTGGTGAACCGGTTTCCGCGGTCGGGGGGCTGGCTGGTGTGGACGAAGCGGCTCCTGGGCATGTCGCTGGCGGGCCTCATCCTCTGGTTCGTCAATCCGTACGTTGACGGGGCGTTTTTCCAGCCGCTCGCGCTGGGGGTCTTTCTCTTTGCGGCGGTTTACCTGGGCATTCTGGAAGGCTGGTCGCGGCGTCCGTTCTCAAAGCGGTTCTGGGCGGTTCGCATCGCGGCGGCCGTTCTGATCCTCGCCGCGGGCGGGGCGTATGGGTACGTGACGGCCGACCGCCCCGAGGTCCAGTGGGAACCTTGGACGCCGGACGCCCTGGAACAGGCGAAGGCCGAAGGCCGGCCCGTCCTCCTCTACTTCGGGGCCGACTGGTGCTTCCCATGCAAGGTCTGGCACTACGGGACCTTCCGGAATCCTGAGGTCATCGAGGCCAGCCGGGATTTCAAGCGGATCCATGCGGACCTGACGCACCTGGAGGAGGGGCCGATGAAGGATTTCGCCCGGCGCTTCAATTCCGTGAACCCACCGGGCGTGTTCATCATCGGGCGTGACGGCAGGACAATTGCTTCCTTCCGCGATCCGCCGAGCGCAGAGCAGTTCCTCGGGGCGGTGCGCAACGCGGCGACGGGCGGACAAGAAGCGGGCGGCTAGTAGTCCGTTGCACTACGATTGATGGTTACCGGGTGGCATGGCCACGCTCCGTTGCGTGGCCATGCATGCCCACGGAACGGACGCCGTGGGCATGCCACCCCTCAAACGAACTGCAACGGACTACTAGTCTTTCCAGGCGGTCTGCCAGGGCTCGCCCTCGGCGGGGCGGTCGGCTTCCCACTGGTCCCAGATGCGCTGGAATCGGCTCGCGTAAACCATCTCAAAGAGGTCGGCGGCTTCGGGGTAGCGGCGCAGGAACTCCTCGCGGAGGTTCTGGATCTGTATCTCGATGTCGACGCGCGGCATGGACGTGTGCAGGATGAGGTTAACGATGCGGTCGGCCTCGCGCGCGAGTTGTTCCAGGGCTTCCCGGCGCGCCGCTTGCACAGGCGTCATCGCTCCGGCTCCTTGGGCTTTTCGGCCAGGCGCGAAAGTTCGTCAAAATAGGCCGACACGACCGGCCGAAATCGCACGCTCACCTGCGAGGGATCGTCCTGGACCAGGTTTGACGGCCCGGGCGTTCCCTCCGGCCCGCGGTCCACCATCGTGCTGGCCAAGCCCGCGCCTGAGGCCCCGACAGCCTCGCCCGCGCCGGGCGCGGCGGTGGTGCGAACCGCGCCGGCCGCCTGCGTCACGTCGGGC
>JBAUDW010000140.1:0-23419 GCA_049678285.1 Phycisphaerae bacterium | reverse complement strand
CAGGTAAGGAGACGGTCATGCGTGCGAAACGGTATGGGTGGGTGGTGGCGGCGCTGGTGGTGGCGGTGCTGGCCCAGTCGGCTGACGCGCGGATCAAACTGGCGACGCTGCCGGTGCGGTCGCGCGTGGAGATCCAACTGGACAACGCGAACGCCACGCTGGTGGAAGAGGAGCGGGTGGTGACGCTCCTGAAGGGGACGAACCAGATCGACTTCTCGTGGTCGAACACGCAGATTGATAAGTACACGATCCTGTTTCGGCCGCTGGAGGTGGGCGACACGGTGCGCGTCATCCACGTGGCGTATCCGCCGGGGGAAAACGCGCTCGTGTGGCAGGTGTTTGCCGACAAGGCGGGCCCGGTCCGCGTGCGGATCTCGTACCTCATCGGGAACTTGAACCGCACGTTCAGTTACCGTGCGACGGCGGAGTTCGACGAATCGAGCCTGACGCTGCGGAACTACATCCGCGTCTGGAACTTCTCGGGCGAGGAGTTCGGTCCGTCCGGCGTGTGGGCGGGCATCGGCCAGTACTTCCGCAAGGAAATGGGCCTCCAGGAATCCAAGGAAATGCTCCTCGAGAAGTTCCTGAAAGTGCCCATCAAAAAACAGTTCATCTTCAACTGGCGCACCGGCCAGCCCGTCCCCGACGAGCCTTTCCAGAAGTACGTCACCATGCACTATGTCCTTAAGAACGACGAGGCGAACCAGTTGGGCAAGTTCCCGCTGCCGTACGGCAAGGTGCGCATCTTCCAGAAGGACGGCCGCGGGGGCGAGGCGTTCACGGGCGAGGACTGGGGCCAGTTCACCCCGATCGACGACGAAATGAAACTGTACCTGGGCCTCGCGCGAGACGTGAAGGTCGAACGCACCGTGAAGAGCAACAAGAACCACGCCGTCCACGGCAACCTCTATCACCAGGAAGTGATCGTCCAGTACAAGGTGCAGAACTTCAAGAAGGACGCGGCCGTGCTGGACATCGAAGAGGACATGAACGCGCTGCGCGACGAGTTCTGCGGCGGCAAGAAGGACCGCGATGCGCAGTGGGAACTCGCGGGCGAGACGACCGACAAGGGCAAGGTCGAACGCAAGAGCGCCCAGAAGGTGGAGATCCACGTCCCTCTGCCGGCCGCACCGAAGGAGGCCGACAAAAAGCCGGAGGAAGTGACCTTCCTGCTGCACCTGTTCTTCCGGAACGAATGGTAACCCTCTCTCGCGAAAGGAGCGAGCCATGAAACGCGCACTACTGATGGCGACGGCGCTCGTGCTCCTCGCGGGGAGCGCGGGGCTGGCCAAGAACATCGACCTGGTGACCCTGCCGCCGCGGGACACGGTCCAACTGACGATCTACAACTCCGAGGACCTGACCCTGGTGAAAGAGACGCGGTCCATTACCTTCAAGAAGGGCTCGAACCGCCTCCAGTTCTCGTGGGCGGGGACGCTCATCGACCCGACGAGCGTGTACTTCCGGCCGCTGGAACACGAGGGCGAGATTGAGGTGCTGGACACGACGTTCCCGGGCGATCGTCCGCAGGTCCTCATCTGGGAGGTGGACTCGGAGTTCGAGGGGCAGGCGCGGGTGGAGGTGTCGTACTTTACGAGCGGCATCTCGTGGAGCGCCGATTACGTAATGATCACGAACCCGGAAGAGACGCAAATGTCGTGCGACGGGTACGTGACGGTGGTGAACAACTCGGGCGAGGACTACGAAGGGGCCCAGGTTCGGCTCGTCGTCGGGGTGGTGAACCTGGTGGAAAGAATAGCGCAACTCGCGCAGGGCGGTCCGCCGCCGGCGCCGGGGGCGCCTCCGCCGCCCGAGTTGCGAGCGAGGGCCATGAAGATGGCGGTGGCCGCAGCCGAGGCGAGGCCGGCCGCCGAAGGGGCGCAGGCCCCCCGCATCGTCAAGGAAGGCCTCTCCGAGTACTTCATCTTCACAGTCGAAGGGGAGCAGACGGTGAAGACCGGCTGGGCGCAGCGGATGGTTTCCTTCAAGGCCCGCCAGGTGCCGTTCGAGATCCTCTACCGTCTGCGGGAGCACCAGTACGGCCCGCGGCCGGTGCGGTTCTTCATCCTGGCGAACGATGAGGAACACAAGATGGGCGAGTCGCCCCTGCCGGACGGCATCATCCGGGTGTTCCGCGACAACGGCAAGGACGGCCTGGCGTATTACACGACGCAGGCGACGAAGTACATCCCCATCAAGGAAAGAATAGAACTGAACGTCGGCACCGATGACGAGATCGTGTACGAGCGGGTGGTGCTGGACCTGGCGCGGAGCGGTTTCATCTTCGACCACTCGCCGCCCGTGGTCGTCGGCTGGAACGAGACGCGCTCCTGGCAGGAAGAGATCCGGAACTACCGGGCGAAGGCGATCAAGGTCGAGATCCGTCACGTGCTCGGCGGGCACGTGGAGTTTGCGATGGAGGATTCGCCGAAACTCTTCGATTACCACACGGTGGAGTACGTGGTCGAGGTTCCCGCGCGCAAGACGCAGCGATGGTTGTCGGAGGGCCTCTTCCATCTCGGGCGTAACCAGAAGCAGAACCGGGTCGAGTTGAAGAAGGATTAGAGCCCATGAGGAGCCGATTGCCCATCGCCGTCGTTGCCGCGCTTCTTGCCGCGGGTGCGGCCCAGGCGCGTAACATCGACCTGGTGACCCTGCCGCCGCGGGACACGGTCCAGTTGACGATCTACAACTCCGAAGACCTGACCCTGGTGAAGGAGACGCGGTCCATCACCTTCAAGAAGGGCTCGAACCGCCTCCAGTTCTCGTGGGCGAGGACGCTCATCGACCCGACGAGCGTGTACTTCCGGCCCCTGGAACACGAGGACGAGATTGAGGTGCTGGACACGACGTTCCCGGGCGATCGTCCGCAGGTGCTCATCTGGGAGGTGGACTCGGAGTTCGAGGGGCAGGCGCGGGTGGAGGTGTCGTACTTTACGAGCGGGATCGCGTGGTCGGCGGATTACGTAATGATCACGAACCCGGAAGAGACGCAAATGTCGTGCGACGGGTACGTGACGGTGGTGAACAACTCGGGCGAGGACTACGCGGGGGCCCAGGTGCGCTTGGTGGTGGGCGTCGTCAACCTCGTCGAAAAGATCCGGCAACTCGCGCGCGGGCGTCCGCCGGCCAAGAACGGCGGGAAGAAGACCCTCAGGTTCGGAGCCATGCGCGGGGCTGTCGATGAAGCGGACTTCGCCGCGGATTCTGCCCTGGGGGTGGGGGGCGGCGCCGCCGCTCCGCGGATCGTGAAGGAAGGCCTCTCCGAGTACTTCATCTTCACGGTCGAAGGGGAGCAGACGGTGAAGAACGGCTGGGCGCAGCGGATGGTGTCGTTCAAGGCCCGCGAGGTCCCGTTCGAGATCCTCTACCGCCTGCGGGAGCACCAGTACGGCCCTCGGCCGGTGCGGTTCTTCATCCTCGCGAACGATGAGGAGCACAAGATGGGCGAATCGCCCCTGCCGGACGGCGTGATCCGGGTCTTCCGCGACAACGGCAAGGACGGCCTGGCGTACTACACGACGCAGGCGACGAAGTACATCCCCATCAAGGAAAGAATAGAACTGAACGTGGGGACGGACGACGAGATCGTGTACGAGCGGGTGGTTCTGGACCTGGCGCGGAGCGATTTCATCTTCGACCACACGCCGCCCGTGGTCGTCGGCTGGAACGAGACGCGCTCCTGGCAGGAAGAGGTCCGCAACTACCGCGCCAAGCCCATCACGATCGAGATCCGCCACGTGCTCGGCGGGCACGTGGAGTTTGCGATGGAGGACTCGCCGAAGTTGTTTGATTATCACACGGTGGAATACGTCGTGGAGGTTCCCGCGCGCAAGACGCAGCGATGGTTGTCGGAGGGACTGTTCCACCTGGGCAAGAACGCGAAGCAGAGCCGTGTCCAGTTGAAGCCATAGACCGTGCCGGCGCCGTTTCGCTCGTCGCCCGCCTGCCGAATGCGGTTGCCCCGCGCCGACCCCCCTGGTAGGATCTCGCCCCGAAGATCCGATGGTGCCTTGGCCGCCTTTCACGGGCATCGAGCAGACGGATACCTCCATGACCCAACCTGAGACGACTCCGACCCAGCCTCCGTCGCGGCTGCCGGTCTGGACCTCGCCGCCGTGGCGACTGTGGCCGGTGCTGGTGCCCATGCTGGCCGTCCCGGCTGCATACCTTCTGGATGCGACCGGTCTGGGCCATCTGTCGGGCCGCGGCGTCCAGGAGACGGCGGCCCTGGTCCTGATGCCGGCGGCCGTCCTCGTTTACGGTCTGCGGTACGCGTTCGGGCGCGATCGCCTGCACCTGGTGTTGCTGGCACTGAGCATCGCCTTCCTGTGCCGCGAGATCCACTTCACCGGTACGCAGCAGGGCATTTACGTGGCCCTGGCCCTGATCGCCGTCTGGTGCCTCGTGTGGCGGCGGAGCCTGCTCGGCGGCCTCCGCCGCAACGGCCGCCGGACCCGGTGGGTCGTCATGATGATGTGGGCCTATGCGGTGGCGATGCTGATCCAGCGGCGGGCCCTCCGGGTGCTGCCGCATGAAGACGATCTTCACGTCCAGATGGAGGAGGTGGCCGAGAACATCGCCCACCTGTTCCTCATCGTCCTGGGCCTCGTCTGACCGCCCCCGCCGCCGGAATCCGCACCAGCGGGGTACGATGTCCGGGGCGGTTCCCACGACGCCGAGGAAAGGCCTTCCATTTCTCGTTTTTCCCATTATACTTGCTCCTCCGCAGGCGGGGTGGGCGCCTGTGGCGTGCGAGCGCCCACGGAACCCAAGGGACGGAAAGGAGTGTCCGAGATGCCGCTTTGTCCGATGCGACAGATGCTGGAGGAGGCCCGCAAGGGCGGGTACGGCGTGGGGGCGTACAACGTCAACAATATGGAACAGATCCAGGCCATCCTGGCCGCGGCGAAGGAAACGCACTCGCCCGTCATCATCCAGGCCAGCCGCGGGGCGCTGGAATACAGCAACCTTATCTATCTGAAACACCTGATGCTGGCCGCGGTCGAGGAGAATCCGGACATTCCGATCGTCCTGCACCTGGACCACGGGCCGGACCTCAAACTCTGCAAGGAGGCCATCGCTCTGGGGTTCACGAGCGTGATGATTGACGGGTCGATCGACTACGACAAGAAAACGCCGGACGGCAAGCACCCCGCGCGCTCGTTCGAGGACAACATCCGCGTGACGAAGGAAGTGGTGGACTACGCCCACGCGCGCGGCGTCAGCGTCGAGGGCGAACTCGGGACGCTCGGCGGCATCGAGGAGGAGACCAAGACCGACCAGGTGCTCCTGACGGACCCCGACGAGGTCGAGGAGTTCTGCAAGAAGACGGGCGTCGATGCGCTGGCGCTGGCGATCGGCACGAGCCACGGCGCCTACAAGTTCAAGCACGAGCCGGTCCTCGCCATGGACCTCATCACCGCCTGCCGGAAGCGCGCCCCGGACACGAACTTCGTCATGCACGGCTCGTCGAGCGTCCCGCAGGAACTCGTGGCCGAGGTCAACCGCTACGGCGGCAAGTTGCCCGGCGCGATGGGCGTGCCGATCCCCTCCATCCAGGAAGCGATTCGGCGCGGCATCCAGAAGATCAACGTGGATACGGACGGGCGGCTGGTGGTGACGGCGGCGATCCGCAAGGTCTTCGTCGAGAAGCCGGGCGAGTTCGACCCGCGCAAGTACCTCGGCCCGGCGCGGGAGGCCCTCGCGAAACTCATCGCCTCGAAGATGCGCGACTTCGGCACCGCCGGACACGCCGGTGACTATAAGCCCAAAACGCTGGACGAGATGAAGGCGTTCTACGCGAAAAAGAAATAGCGCTCCGGCGTGACAACATTAGCGCGGCGGGTCTCCCGCCTTCGCCGAGGCTACGGCGGACAGGCCGGACCCGCCGCTTTTTTTTGTTGACGGGGGCCGGGCGGCAAATGTACACTCAAAGTGTATACTTGAAATGGAGGCCCGCCATGAAAGCGTCTATTCTGGACCTGCGGCGTCACATGCGGGGCGTTCTGCACGCCCTCGAGCGGAACGAGCCGGTGACCATCTTCCACCGGGGAAAGAAGAAAGGGGTCCTTTATCCCGAAGGACGACGAGAAGGATCACCCCGCGGCGCCCGGAACCATCCTGCGTTCGGCCTGTGGAAGGACCGCGAGGACCTGAAGGACGTGCCGCGGCACGTCCGCCGCCTCCGCCGGGGACGCCGCCATGCTCTTTGATACCGACGTGCTCATCTGGCTCTTCCGGGGCAACGAAAAAGCAGCAAGGCTGATTGACGAGACCCAGGATCGGCGGATTTCCGCCGTGTCCTACATGGAACTGCTTCAGGGCGCGCGGGACAAACGGGAAGCCCAGACAATCAGAAGTTTCCTGGCGGATTTCGCCTTTCAGATGCTCCCGCTGACGGAGAACATCGGGCACCGGGCCTCGATCTACATGGAGGAATACGGCCTGAAATCAGGCATGGCCATGGCCGACGCTCTCTTGGCCGCGACGGCCGTCGAGAACCGGCAGCCCCTCTGTACGGCCAACCGGAAACACTACAAGTCCATCCGTGATCTGGACCTCAAGGTCTTCCGGCCGTAAGAGATTGCAGATTGATGATTACAAAAGGCGCCGCGCCGCCGCCACCGTCGAGGAATAATCCGCAATCATCAATCTGCAAGGATCCGGCGGGAGGCTGGCGCTGGAGAAAGAATTTCAAGACAAGGGGGCATGTCATGGCGACTCGGCAAGCGGTGGGGCGATGGGCGGCGGTGGCGGCGGCGTTGCTCCTGGGGGCGCCGGGATGCAGTTCCGAGCCGGGCGCGCCCGCGCCTGTCAAAAAAGCCGAAGTGCCGGCGGCGAAGGAACTCGACCTTGGCGGCGGGGTCACGATGAAACTGGCCCTCATCCCCGCCGGCAAATTCATGATGGGGTCGCCGGATTCCGAGCAGGGGCGTAGCAAGGACGAAGGCCCGCAGCACGGGGTCACCCTCTCCAAGTCCTTCTACATGGGCGTGACGGAAGTGACGCAGGCCCAGTACGAGGCGGTCATGGGCACGAATCCGAGCCACTTCCAGGGCGCAACAAATCCGGTGGAAGAGGTTTCCTGGAACGACGCCAGGGAGTTCTGCAAGAAACTCTCCGAGAAGACCCGCCAGGCCGTCCGCCTGCCGACGGAGGCCGAGTGGGAATACGCCTGCCGCGCGGGCACGGCGACGGCATTCTCCTTTGGCGACGCCGACAGTGCCCTTGGCGATTATGCATGGTACAGAGCCAACAGCGGCTGGAAGACGCATCCCGTCGGCCAGAAGAAGCCTAATGCGTGGGGCCTTTTCGACATGCACGGCAACGTCTTGGAATGGTGCACGGATTTGTATGGAGAATATCCGAAAGGTCCCGTCACGGACCCGTCCGGTTCCGCCACCGGCGACAGAGGATACCTTGTGTTGCGGGGCGGGTCGTGGATCCGTGCCGATGCCGGCGCCTTCCGGTGCGCCAACCGCAGCAGCAACGGTCCGTCGGTCCGTGACTTCAACTACGGGCTTCGGGTGGTGGTGTCTGTTTCGGCCCCAGGACTTTGATCACCCTCTGCACTTTTGCGATTTTACTGCTCCGTTGAAAACCTGTTTTTGTTTCCCCTCTCCCATCAAGGGAGAGGGAGGACGAAAGGCTCTTTTGAACAAAGCACCCAGGTGTATTTTTCGGGGGACTCAGGGGTTGCGGAGCGTGGTTAGGAAGACCGCCGACCGCGGGCCATGGGAGGTGAACGTCAGCCGGCGCGCCGAATCGCCCGTCACCTCGAACCGAATCTCCAGATGGTCCTTCGGCAGAATCTCCGGCGCCCGGTCCGCCCACTCCAGGGCCGCCACCCCGTCGCCCTCGAGCATCTCCTCCGCGCCGATGCCCTCCAGGTCCCGCGCGCCCGCAAGGCGGTAGGCGTCCAGGTGGTAGAACGGCAATCGGCCGTCGAGGTATTCCCGGCAAAGGACGAAGGTGGGGCTGGTGACCTCCCGCGCGGCCGCGGCGCCGAGTCCTTCGGCGACGCCTTTCGCGAAATGCGTCTTGCCGCTGCCGAGTTCCCCGATAAGCGCGAGGCAGTCGCCCGCCCGGGCCGCGCGCCCGATCCGCCGGCCGAGCGCGACCGTCTCCTCCGGGCTTTGCGTCTCGATGGTCCAGGTTCCGCTCACCGGAAATGCTCCCAGCCTCGCGGCTCCAGCGGCTCGCGCCGTCCGTCCGTGCGGACGAGCGTCGTCTCGCGATTCTCGGTCACGCGGCCGATGCGCGTGAGCCGAATGCCGCCCAGCGGATTCTTCGCCACGAGGCGCTCGCCGTCCTCCGGGCCGACCGCAAAGAGGAGTTCGAAATCCTCGCCGTCGTTGAGCGCGTGCTCGAGCGCGGGCCGTCCGTCCGTCTCGGCTCGCCACGTCGAGTCGCCCGCGGCGACCAGTCGCCTCGCGTCGGCCGATATCGGCACCGCCTCGGCCTCGACCTCGGCCCCGACGCCGCTCTCCTCGCACAGGTGCCCGAGGTCCGTCGAAAGCCCGTCCGAAAGATCGATCATCGCGTGGAGCATGACCGTCCGTGCGAGGATCCTCGCCTCTGCGACGCGCGGGACGAACGAAAGGTGCCGGCCCAGCACCGACCCGCCGAGTTCTCCGGTTACGAAGAGCCGGTCTCCCGGCTTCGCGCCGGACCGCCGCACCGGCTCGATGCCGTCCGCCCGCGCCACCAGGGCCGTGCCGACCGAAAGCGGACCGGAGCCGCTCACGATGTCGCCGCCCACGATCGGGCACGCGAACCGTTCCGCCGCGTCCGCCAGGCCGCGGCTGATTTCCTTCGCGAACGCCATGTCGCGCCCGTTTGGCAGGGCGACCCACGCCACCGCACAGACGGGCAGGGCGGCCATCGCCGCCGCGTCCGACAGGCTCACCGCGAGGGCCTTGTAGCCGACCTCGCGCGGCGTCGCCTTCGCCAGGTCGAAGTGCGTCCCCTCGACGAGCGCGTCCACCGTGACGAGGCACTCGGATTCGCCCGCGAGGCTGACGATGGCCATGTCGTCGCCCGGGCCGAGAGGCACCGCGCGCGGGTCGAGGCGCGTCCGGCCCCGGATCCAGTCAATCAACCGCCCCTCGCCCTTTTCCTGGTCGCGTGCCATGCTAGTGCCGTTTCTGAAAAGGAACTGTCGCTTTTGCCCGTGTGGCACGGCGGGCCTTGCCCCGCCGTGCGCCGACGCACGGCCGGACAAGACCGGCCGTGCCACACAACCAAATGTCAGAGGACCTTTGCGCAGGCCCTACTAGATTAACTCCGCGAGGTAAGAGAACGCTTCCTCCGCCACCTCGCGGGCCTGCGCTTCGTACGGATACAGTTCCACGGTGATCCAGCCGTCGTATCCGGAGTCGCGGAGGGCGCGGAGCACCTTCGGGAAATCAATCGCCCCTCGCCCGGGCACGAGGTGCTTGTGCTCGCGCGACGGCGCGATGTCCTCCAGGTGTACGTGCCGGATGTGCGGCGCGAGCCGATGCGCCGCCTCCGCCGGGTCCACGCCTACGCAGTAGAAGTGCCCGATGTCGAAGTTCAGCCCCAGCCGCCGATGCGAGAAACCCGTCAGGAACTCCTCGACCTCGTCGGGCCGCTCGATGAGGAGGTGCGGCTCGGGCTCGACGAGCAGGTTCACGCCGCACTCGTCCGCCAGCGGCAGCACGCGCGCCAGGCCGTCCCGATAGAGCGCCAGGGCCTCGGAGCGCCTCATGCCTTCCGGGAGCGGCCCGCCGGGCTCCAGGCTGAGGCTCGGCGCCCCGAGGTCGCGCGCCAGGCGGATGCAGTTGGCCGTGTGCTCGATCCGCACCTCGCGCGCCTTTTCGTCGGGCTCGATCCACGACGGATGATAAGTGTCGCCCACGGCGAACAGCGTGAACGCGTTCAGATTCGTCAATTCGAGGCGCAACTGCTCCAGGAGCGCCCGCACCCGCCCGATGCGCCGCGCGTCCATGTCGCGCGGATAGGCGTGTGGCACGTCGGCCAGGATCTCGACCCCGGCGTAGCCGCACTCGGCAATCTCTTGCAGGCTCTCCTCGAGGCTCGTCTGCTTGAACGCGTTGGTGCTGAAGGCGAAATTCATGGTTTCCGGGCATCCTCCGGTCCGTCCGTCCCGGCCCGGGCCGCGAGCGTCAGGAAGACCACGAGGTATCGCGTCCGGCTCATCATGGCGTTCATCCTACCGTGCCCGTCGTCAGGCGGCAAGTGTTCCCGCCTGTTGGACGCACCGGGCGGCGGCTTCTTCGCCTTCACTTCCGGTGATAGAGTCTTGTCCCCCAGTTAGACCTCAGGAACCAACGCGTCGACTCTTCCACCCGATTCGCATTACACCGGAGAAGCCCCAAAAGGCAACCTGGGAAGGCAAGAGCGAGAACAAGATGTGGACGATAAAACGCTCCGTAAGCGGAAGCCATGGCTTAAGCAGCGGCAATGCCTCGATGAAGACGCTTCCCAGCAAGACCACGAGGAAAGAGGCGATAGCCAGAATGATGCCCCACCGCCAGGCAAAGCAAAACCGTTTTTTCCAGACGGCGGCGGCAATGGCCCCAACCAACCAAGAGCACAGAGAAAGTCCTCCAATGACAAACGGCGAAGACCCCATCGGCCCCCAACCGCGTTCGAGGAAGTCCAGATATCGCGGTTCACCTCCGAGTAACACGAGTAACACGGCCAAGGGGATGACGCAAATCACAAAAACGCAGATCGCGATTCGAACCAGTACGTATTTCATTGGCCTTGAAGACCTGCTACTTGTCTCTGCTGTCATGGCTTTACCTCCCTGTGAATTGCGAGGTCGCCACGGCGACGTAGGTTGTCATTCTGAGCCGCCGTTTACGGCGGCGAAGAATCTCGCTGTGGCCGTGGCCACCGGCGATTCGCACGGCGAGATGCTTCGCTTCGCTCAGCATGACAAATCTCCGGGCTACGCTGAACACACGCGCTGCCACCACCCTACGCTTCTGATTTCGTAATCTCCGCCAGGACGACCGTCGCGTAGGCGCCCGGCGGGAGCGTGAACGCCAGGCGAAGGTCCTCGCCCGCCCCTTCGAGGTGGACGTCCGAAATCGGGACGCGCAGCGGCCGCCGACCGCCCCGAAGGCGCAGCGCCTTAGTGCGTTCGAAATTGCGCGGCTCGATGGCGGCGGCGGCGAACACCTCGCGCTCGATCTCGCCCGGCCGGCCGGAAGCGAGCGTCACGCGGTGCCCGATGATCGGGCCCGAGGGGCTGATTTCGAGCGAATCGGCGCGCGGTTGCTCGTCCTCGGGCCGCTCGACGCGAAAGACGGCGCCCCGGCCGTGGATGTAGGCGAGGTCGCCCGCTTCGACGCGGTCGATTTCCCCGAGCCGCCGGTCCAGCACCTGGTTGAAAAGGTCCGACTGAAACGCGCTCACGAAGAGCCGGGCGAGTTGTTTCGAGAGGGCGCGGGCGGCCCGCTGGGGGTTTTTCGTCCGCGCGAGGGCCGTCAGGACCCGGAGATGGTCCCACTCGCCGCCGAAACGTTTTTTTGCGTCCGCCAGGTCGCCCGCGTCGTAGCGTCGGCGCGCCTCGGCGAGCCGGTGCGAATCGGCCTGGGTCGGCCCGCCGAGGAACCGGTCGCAGAACGCCCGGTAGTCGCCCAGGACGAGGGCCCGGCCGAGGAGGTGATTATCGCGTCGGCGTCCGAAACGTTGCTCGTCGAACCAGTTCGCCACGCCGCGTTTCTCGAGCGCTTCGAGGATCGGCCGGGCGAGCGCTTCCGCCCCTGCCGCGCAGCCGCGGATGCGAATCTCGAATCGGTTCCCCGCCAGGTGCCCGATCTTCAACTTGTTCCGGTGCCGGGAGACTTCGAGGATTCGGATGTCCGGCAACTCGAGTTGCCTCGCCTTCTCGGGGTCGATGCCCAGGAGGCTCATCCATTGGCGTGAGACGGCGTGGGCGTCCTTGAGGCCCGCCATGCCGACCATTCGCCTGGGCAGGCCGAAGGCCCGCGCGATCCTGTCGGCCGCCTCGAACGCCCCCAGGCCGCGTTTCTCGACGTAGAGGTAAACGTGCTCGCCCTTGCCCGAGGGCAGGTAGAGCGGGAGTTCCGAGACGCAGAAATCCTCGGGGTCCTGCTTGATGCGGCCGCCGGTGCCGGGCATGTCTTCCGTCAGGTAGCGCATGATAGGTGCGGATTCTAGTTGTTTTCGGGCCCTGGGGCAAGCGGGGGTGCCTCGGGGCGGGGGGGAAATTGTCTTGATGCGCGCTGCCGCACGCCCTACGATTATCCGTCTTGAGTCAGAGGTTTCTCTCCCCGGCATCGCAGACGACGAGTGGCTATGGCGGAAACGAAACAGCAAGACCTCCAGAAAGCGCACCAACACCGCAAGAAGCGCGAGTCGCTCCTGGAGACGCTCGAGTCGATTCTCGTGGCGTTCGTTCTGGCGTTCGTTTTCCGCGCGTTCATCGTGGAGGCGTTCGTCATTCCGACGGGGTCGATGGCGCCGACGCTCTACGGGGCCCACGCGGAGTTCGTATGCGCGGACTGCGGCTACTCGTTTGCCGTCGGCGCCGAGGGATCGCGGTCCGGGGGACCGCGGCCCGCGCCGCTCTGCCCGAACTGTTTTCTGCCCCAGGCGGTTCCGCCCCGGGGCGTTCCGGCGTACAGCGGCGACCGGGTGCTGGTTCTGAAGTTCCTCTACGATTTCGAGGAACCCGAGCGGTGGGACGTCATCGTTTTCCGCAACCCCAACGAACCGGCGCAGAATTACATCAAGCGCCTCGTCGCCCTGCCCGGCGAAACGGTCGAACTCGCACACGGCGACGTGACGATCGACAGCCGGGTCGTCCAGAAGACCGACCACGCCCAGAACGCCCTCTGGATGATCGTCCACGACACCCGCTGGCGCCCCGTCCGGAGCGACCGGACGCCCCGATGGGTCCCCGACCGCGGGGCCAAGGCCGACGGCATCGGATTTCACCTCGACGCTGCCGCCGACAAGGAAACCTGGCTCACGTACCGCCACCGCGACCCCGCCGGACGCCCCGGCAACATCCAGGATTTCTACGCGTATAACCCGGCCGGCAACGGCGTCCGGTTCAGAGCCAACGCGTGCACGGACCTTTCGGTGAGCGGCGAGGCGACCCTTGCCGAGGCCGGCTCCGTCCTCGTCGTCGAACTTTCGGCCTACAAGGACCGGTTCCGGTTCGAGTTTTCGGCCAGGGGGTCCGGCCGGCCGACGCGCGTCTATTGCAACGGCAAGGTCCTCGGCGAGGCGCCGGACGGCGCCCTCGACGTGGGCCGGGCGGTTTCCTTCCGCGCCGCCAACGTGGACCACAAACTGATGCTCCTGGTGGGCGGCCGGCGCGTGCTCGCGTCGTTCGCGGGCGACACGACGAGCGAGGGCGATCTGCTTTACGAGCCGACGCCCCTCTCGGAAGACGAGCGGCGCCAGGTGGACGGCCAGGCCGGCAAGGCCGCCGGTGCCCGCGTCGGGGCCCGCGGCGGGCCCGTGGCGCTGGAGTACCTGCGGCTCGACCGGGACGTGTATTACACGAACGAGTGGATTCGCAGCGCCGGCGAACCGGGCCACGCCACCGAGGGTCATCCCCTCGGCCTTTTGCCTGAGGAGTTCTTCGTCCTCGGCGACAACAGCCCCAACTCCTCCGATGGCCGCCTCTGGACGCTGGATCGGCCGGTCGTCCCCCACCGCAACCTGGTGGGGAAGGCCTTCTTCGTGTATTGGCCGGCGGCGGGTCGGCGGACGTCTCTGAATATTCCTCTGATGCCGGACCCGACCGGCTGGCGATTCGTCCACTGAGGACCTTGCGCCGCCGCGCGAGCCCCTTGCAACGCCCCACGGCGCGGGGTATGGTAGGACACGCGGTTTTCCCGACGGGAGGACGCGCTTGGAACTTCTGAACGTCACGGGTCTCGTGAAGATCTACAGCGGCCGGAAGGTCGTCGACGACGTCGCGTTCAGCGTGAACGAGGCGGAGATCGTCGGCCTCCTGGGCAAGAACGGCGCCGGCAAGACGACGAGTTTCAAGGTGACGATCGGCATGATCCCCGCCGACGCCGGACGCGTCATCTTCGAGAGCGAAGACGTCAGCCGACTGCCCATGTATCAGCGCGCCCGCCGAGGCATGGGCTACCTTTCCCAGGAGCCGAGCGTCTTCCAACGCCTCAGCGTCGAGGACAACCTCCTGGCGATCCTCGAGATGATGCACCTGGCGCGGACGGAGCGAGAGGCCATCGCCGCCGAACTCATGCGCGACTTCGGCCTGGCGCACCTGGCGCGCCAGCACGCCCGGACGCTGTCGGGCGGCGAACGTAGGCGGCTCGAAATCGCCCGCGCCCTGGTCACCCGGCCCAGCCTCATCCTCCTGGACGAACCGTTCACCGGCGTCGACCCCATCGCCATCTTCGACATCCAGGGCTTCATCAAGAACCTCAAGAGCCGGGGCATCGGCGTCCTCTTGACGGACCACAACGTCCACGCGACGCTTTCCATCGTGGACCGCGCCTACATCATCAACGAGGGCCGGGTCTTCCGCCACGGCACGAGCCAGGAACTCGTCAACGACCCCGAGGTCAAGCGCGTCTACCTCGGCGCGACGTTCCGCGGCGACGAGTTCGACGCCGGCCCGGCGGCCTAGCCATGCCCAACGAACTTCCGCCCATCATCGCGGTGTCGCTGAACACGGCCATCGACCGCACCCTCGAGGTGCCCGACCTGGAGGTCGGCGGCCACGTGCGGGGCCGGCTCGTCTCCATCCAACCGGCCGGTAAGGCCGTCAACGTCGCCCGGTTCCTCGGGACGCTCGGCACGCCGTGCATCCTCACGGGGTTCGTCGGCGAGGGCGACCGCGACCGCTTCGCACGCAGTTTCGCCAAGACCGCCGTCCGCGTCGAAGTCTTCGAGGGGCGAGGACCCACGCGCGAGAACATCACCCTGATCGATCCGGCGCGCGGCATCGAGACGCACGTCCGCGACGTCGGCTTTGAACTTTCGGAGGACGACCTGGAGCGGATGAAGAAGAAGTTGGGCATCCTGGCGGCGCGCCGCGCCTACGTGATCTTCGCCGGCAGCCTGCCCCCAGGCATGGACGCCGAAACGTTCGAACGCCTCGTCGCCGTGTGCCGCGACCGCAACGCCTACGTCGCCGTCGACTCGAGCGGCCCGGGCCTCGACGCCGTCCGCCGTGGCGGTCCGCTTTGGCTCATCAAGCCCAACCGCGAGGAACTCGCGGAACTGGCCGGCCGGCCTGTCGAAACCGACCTCCAGATGCGCGAGGCCGCCCGGAGGCTCCTCGAACGCATTGAACTGGTCGTCGTCACGCTCGGCCAGGAAGGCGCCTGCCTCTTCACGCGCGCGGGCGCCTGGCGCGCCACGCCGCACCTCGACCCGGCCGAGATCGTGAACACGGTCGGTTGCGGGGATGCGCTGCTGGCCGGCTTCGTTCACGCCCACGCGCACGGCGGCGCGCCGGAGGAATGTCTGCGTCGCGGCGTCGCGGTCGGTTCCGCCGCCGCCCTTAAAACCCGCACCGGCGAAGTGGACCCCGAAGACGCCGAACGCCTCTACGCAACCGTCGAAGTGACCCCCGTGGCATAGTCCGAGCCGCCCGCAAGAAAGAGGGGCGCCAAAAGCGCCTAACAAAATGACGACTTGGCCTTTTCAGCCAGGGACGAAGGGACCTGGGAAGAAAAAATCCGAATGACGAAACTCGAATGACGAATCAAACGGCAAACGACAAACGGCAATGACCAAATGGCGCATCGTCGTTTCGTCCTTCGGATTTCGGATTTGATTCGTGATTCGGATTTCGTCCTTCGTCATTGACGTGCTCTTCGCCCCTTTGTCCCCCGCCTTGTCACAGGATAGCATTTTGTTATAGGCTTCTAAGTCGTTCTTGCTCAGGACTGCCCCGTCAGGGCGGTCCAGAGTTTCTCGGCGAAGCCGCGGTTTATGTAAATGTAATAGACCGCGTTGGCCGCCACCACGCCGATGGCGATGAGCATGCCGATGTTCCACGCCAGGGCCAGGCCGCCCTTGGGTTTGTCCTCCTTCAGGTACTTTTTGCGGTTGTTCAGGATGAAGAAGGCGATGTAGGCGATGGGCAGCAGGATGCCGCTGATGGCCGACGCCGGCACGCCGATCCACGGCCCCATCGTCTTCCACAGGATGACGCCGAAGATCCCCGGAATGGGCAGCAGGCACGCCAGGCGGTACTTCCAGCCGCCCGGTTCGATGCCGAAAAGTTCGCAGAACGCAAACCCGCAGACCAGCATGTGCATGGTGATGGCGTTGAACGCCATGCCCACGAAACCGAAGCCCAGGACGAAACGGCTAAACAGGGTCGACAGGCCGGAGGCCTCGATCATTTTGGCGGCGTCGGTGGCCTTCATGGCTGTCGTGGCCCACTTCTCGGGGGCGTACAGGGTGGCGCCGGCGGCAATGACCATCAGGCTGGTGGCAATCGTGTACGGAATGAACATGCCCGTCACCAGGTCGAACCGCGACAGGCCGCGGTGCGCCTTCCCCCAGCCGCGCGCCAGCAGCGTGTATGGGAAGAGGAAGGTCATGTTGATGCCGACGGCGGCCGACAGGGCGCCCATGAGCGTCGTAAAGCCCTTCTCGTCCGTCGGAACATGGAACCCCGTATAGCCCGCCCACACCTTGCCCCACGCGATCCGGCCGTCGATCGACAGCCGCACCACCACCACCGTAAACGCCGCCAGCACCAGCCAGATCATGGCCTTGAAGATGTTCTCGAAGAGGCGGATGCCCTTGCGGCCGCGCGCGTAGTTCCACACGCAGGCCGTGGCGATGCACAGGATGCAGAAGCCGATGCCCAAGAGGAGGGCGTTGCGGCCGGCGTCGGTCTCGGGTTTCCAGCCTGTGGCGGCGTTGATCATGTCCTCGGTCATGCCCGCCGCCAGCGCGTACTGCGGAAAATGCCAGATCAGCGTGGCCGCCAGGGCGGCAACGACCCATGTATACGCCAGCACGGGGTGCGTGTACGTCTTCATGGCCGAGAGCGGCCGGATGCCCGTCGAAAGCGTCTGGTACGACAGGGCCATCAGCATGACGATGCCCAGGGCCATGGCGATGGGCTGGACCCACAAGAGGTCGTACTGGAGGTATGCGCCGGCAAAGAGCGAGGCCGTGGCGCTGCCCGCCCCCAGCGTCTGGGCGCTTTGCATCCAGCCGGGGCCGGACTTCGAGAAGTACCAGCGCCACCGCTTCAGGACGCCGCCCTTTGCGAGGTCGGCCAGTTCGGCCCTTTCCCTGGCGATGGTCGCGGGGTCCGACCCGGCGAACATCGGCAAGCCGTGCGGGACCTCGGACGGGGGGATTGCGTTCGGGGAACTTGGCAGGTTCGCGCTCAATAGTGTCTCCTTAGCGCAGAATGTTCCAGAATGATGACGGTTTCGAGCCGCCGTTTCAACAAGTTCCTTGCGGAATCCGGTCGGGTCCGGTACCATGGCGCGGTTCGCGCCCGCCGGGGCGTCGGCCCGGTACGAATGACCGAAACCGCCGGGGCCTGGGGATGTTTAAGGGATATGCGAAAGGAGGCAGCATGTCGCTATCGGGTACTCGCCGCACGCGGCGGGAATTTTTGAGGACGGCTGCGGTGGCGGTGGCGGCGCCGTACGTTCTGACGTCCACCGCGCTGGGTGCGGCCGGCCGGCCGCCGGCCTCCAACCGCATCGGCATCGCCCATATCGGCGTGGGCGGCCGAGGCGGCGGCCTCATGAGCGGCTTTCTGGGCGACGGCGACGTCCAGGTCCTGGCCGTCTGCGATGTCGATGACAACCGCCGCGCGAGCGCCAAGAAACTCGTCGACGATGCCTACAGCCAGCAGGCCCCCGGCACGTACGCCGGATGCAAGGACTACAGGGATTTCCGCGAGATCCTGGACCGGCCCGACATCGACGGCGTCGTCATCGCCACGCCCGACCACTGGCACGGCCTCCTGACGACCATGGCCGCCAAGGCCGGCAAGGATGTTTACTGCGAGAAGCCCATGGCCTCGACCATCGGCGACGGCCGCGCGGCCGCCGACGCCATCAGTCGCTATGGGCGCGTCTTCCAGACCGGCAGCCAGGAGCGATCCACCGGCACCAGCCGCTACGCCTGCGAACTGGTCCGCAACGGACGCCTCGGCAAGATTCACACCATCCGCACCTGGCTGCCCACGGGCAACATGCGTTCCGGCGCCACGGGGCCAGAGCCGGTCCCCGAGGGGTTCGACTATGACCGCTGGCTGGGTCCGGCCCCGTGGGCGCCGTACCATTCCAGGCGGTGCCACGGAAACTTCCGCTGGATCCTCGACTACTCGGATGGCGAACTGACGGACCGAGGCGCCCACGTCAACGACATTGCCCTGCTGGGCGCCGGCCCGCTGCTGGTGGGTCCCGTGGAGATCGAGGGTCGCGGCAAGTTCATCCGCGACCCGCTCTGGGACACCGCCTACGAGTACCACATCGAGTTCACGTACGCCAGCGGCCTGAAGATGATCGTCGATAGCGGCAACGCCCCCGGTGCGGTCGTTTGCAGCATTACCCGCGCGCATCGCGGCGTCCTGTTCCAGGGGACCGAGGGGTGGATCTTCGTGGCCATCCACGGCGGGGCCCTGATGGCGGACCCGCCCGAGGTCCTGAAGTCCACCATCCGCTCCGGGGAGATCCGCCTCGGCCGCAGCCCCGGCCACAGCCAGGACTGGGTCCGGGCCATCAAGACCCGCGGCCCGACGATGGCGCCGGCGGAGGACGGCCACCGGACCGCCTCCTTCTGTCACCTGTGCACCATCGCCTGCCAGCTGGAGCGCAAACTGAAATGGGACTACCAGCGCGAGCAGTTCATCAACGACGAGGAGGCGAACCGGCACCTGGACCGCCCGAAGCGGGAGCCGTGGCGGATTTAGAGGCGATGGAGCGATGGCACGAAAGGGAGGCACGACGCGCCGGCTGACGCCGGAAAACGTTGCCGCACCCTTCAACACGCCTTTTCAACAATTTCCTTGCGGAACCGGTCGGGTCCGGTAGCATGGTGCAATTCGCGCCCGCCGGGGCGTCGGCCGGCGTCGAATGACCGAAACCGCCGGGTTCCGCGGATGTTTAAGGGGTACGCGAAAGGAGGCACTATGCCGCTGTTGGGCGCTCGTCGCACGCGTCGGGAATTTTTGAGGACGGCTGCGGCGGCGGTGGCCGCCCCGTACGTTCTGACGTCCACCGCGCTGGGCGCGGCCGGCCAGCCGGCGGCGAGCGAACGGATCGTCATGGGCGGCATCGGTATCGGCAACATGGGTGGCGGCGACCAGGGCGCCTTCCTCGGCCGCGGCGACGTCCAGTACGTTGCCGTCTGCGACGTCCGCAGGGGAGTCCGCGACGCTGCCAAGGGCAGGGTGGACGGTCGCTACGGGAACAACGACTGCAAGGCGTACAACGACTTCCGCGAGATGCTCGCACGCGAGGACATCGATGCCGTCCACGTCGCGACCCCTGACCACTGGCACGCGATCCTGGTGATCGAGGCCTGCCGAAGCGGCAAGGACGTTTTTTGCCAGAAGCCGGAAACCCTCACGCTGCGCGAAGGCTCGTTGATGGTCGAGGCGGCCCGTCGCTATGGCCGCGTCGTCTCGGGCGGCAGCCAGCGTGTTCGCGAAGACTATAGCAACATCGCCGAAAAGTGCTGGAGCGGTGAACTGGGCACGATTAAATCGATCAACGTCATTACGAGTAATTTTTCGTACTTATGCAATTTGCCCGAAGAGCCCGTTCCAGACGGCTTTGACTGGGATATGTGGCTTGGCCCGGCGCCGTGGGCTCCTTACAACGCCAACCGGTGCAGCGGCAGTTTTAATACAGCCGCCAATGCCTGGCGGGCCTATTCCGATTACTCCGGCGGCGACATTACCGATTGGGGAGCGCACCATTTCGGGGGCGCGACGTTCGTCGTCGACGTCCGCGAGCAGCAGCCCGGGAAAGTCATCTATCACGACGAGAATGGCAAGATGTGGCTGGAGTACTGCTATCCGAGCGGACTGAAGATCACTCACTGCAAACCCGGCAAAGGCAATATGGAGGTCGAAGGGACCCCGGGCGAGAAACGCAAGCCCAAACCGACGCCGGGCTACAAGGGCGCAGGAGGTATCTGCGGGGACTTCATCCACTGTGTGAAGACCCGCGAGAGGCCTTTCCGTGACATCCAACTGGCTGTCAACACGACAGCAATCTGTCATATGGCAACCATCGCCAATACGCTGCGACGCTCTTTGACCTGGGATGCCGCGAAGCAGCAATTCATCGGCGATGAAGAAGCGAATCGCCTGCGCGATCGGGCCCGGCGCGAGCCATGGCGGCTTTGACTCCGAGAAGGGACTGGGAACGCATGACGGGCAAGCGACTGGCAGGGGCGGTGTTTCTGGCGGTGGCGGCAGGCGTCGTGGGCCTGGCGTGGAACAGTCTTCGCGGTTCCGAGGCCGCCGGCCCGGCGGTTCCGCCGGCCAAACCGATCCGCGCGGTCGTCGTCACCGGCGGGCACGGCTTTGAGGAGGGCGCCTTCCTGGGCCTCTTCGAGGGATACGACGACATCGCGGCCGTCCACGCCCCACAGAAGGACGACAGCGAAATCTTCGAGGACATTGCCGAGTGGCCCTACGACGTGATCGTGCTCTACAACATGACGCAGAAGATTTCGGAGAAGCGTCGGCAGAACTTCCTCGGGTTGCTCGATCGCGGCGTGGGCCTCGTCGTCTTGCATCATGCGTTTGCCGCCTTTCAGGACTGGCCGGAGTTTGAGAAGATCATCGGGACCCGGTACTATTTGAAGGAAACGGTGGTGGACGGCGTCAAGCGGCTGGAGGGCGCCTACCGGCACGACGTTGATTTCGCGATCCACGTGGAGGATCCGGAGCACCCCATTGCGAAAGGCCTCGCGGACTTCGAGGTTCGCGACGAGGGATATCGTAACCAGACGTACGCGCCGGACAACCACCTGCTGCTTTCAACCGACAACGCGGCGAGCGAGAAGCAGATCGCGTGGGTGCGGACGTACAAGAACGCGCGCGTCTTCTGCACGTCGCTCGGCCACGGGCTGCAGGCCTTCACCAGTGAGCCGTTCCGCCGGATCGTGGCTCGCGCCATCCGCTGGACCGCCAAACGTAACGTCGGGCGCGACGATGCCGCGCCGACCGAAGCCGCGTCCGGAAGGACCGGCCATACGGGATCTTCGGAAACCAGGTGATAAGGAGACCGCCGATGAGTCGCAACACCGCTGTTGTTGCTGCCGTGCTGGTGCTGGTTGGGATGGTCGGCTTCGCGCCGTTGGCCGGGGCCGCCGGGGTGGACAAAGCCGCCCTCGCCAAGGCCCTCCAGGAATTGCCCTCTTATGACTGGGGCAAGGATCGCGGCGCCCTCGACCAGATAGAGAAGGCGGTCGTCGCGGCGCACGGCGACGTGGCCGTGCGCGCCGACCTGGAGAAGCGGCTGGCGGGCGTGCTCGGCTCGGGCGCGTCGCGGGCGGTCAAAGACTTCGCTTGCCGCCAACTGAGCCTGATCGGCACGTCGGTGTCTGTGCCGGCGCTTGCGGCCCTCTTGCCCGACAAGGACCTGTCGCACATGGCCCGCTACGCGCTGGAGCGTATCGGGGACCCGGCGGCGGTCAAGGCGATGCGGGAGGCGCTTCCGAAAGTGAGCGGCTTGCAGAAGGTCGGCGTCATCAACTCGCTGGGCATGCGCGAGGACGCGGGATCGGCCGGCGCCCTCCTGCCGCTCCTCGGGGATTCGGACCCGCAGATTGTGGCGGCGGCGGCAGCGGCGCTGGGGCGGATCGGAACGCCCGAGGCGGCCGTTGCCCTCCTGAACTTTAAAGCGAAGGCGCCTGCGGCTCTCCAGGTCGTCGCTGCCGATGCCTGCCTGAATGCTGCGGCCCGCGCGCTGAAGCGCGGCCAGGCCGACGCCGCCGCCAAAATCTACGAGACGCTCGACAGCGACAAGGAACCGGAGCACGTGCGGATGGCGGCGTTCCGGGGGATGGTGGCGGCAAAGCCGACCGAGGCCACGCCTCGCCTCGTCAAAGCCCTGGCGGGTGACGACGAAGGGCTCCGGAGCGTGGCGGTCTTCCTGATGCTGGAGTCGCCGGGCTCGGAAGCGACGAAGGCGTTTGCCGCTGCGCTCCCCCAACTGCCGCCCGTAGGCCAGGTGGCACTCCTGAAGGTTCTGCAAGAGCGCGGCGACCCGGCGGCCCGGCCGGCGGTCCTTGACGTGATGAAGAGCACCGACGAAGGCGTCCGCGTGGCCTCCCTCAAGGCGCTGTGTGCCGTGGGCGGTGCGGCCGACGTGACGGTTCTGGCCGGCAAGGTTGCGGCCGGTGCCGACGCGGAAAAGGCGGTGGCGGCCGAAGGCCTCGTTCTCCTGAAAGGCGACGACGTGAACGCCGCGATCGTGGCCGCCATCAAGGGAGCGGACGCCGGGGCTCGAGCCGCTCTCGTCCGGAGCCTCGGGGCGCGCAGTGCCGCGGAAACCGTTGCGACGGTGATGGAGTGCGCGAAGGATTCGGATGCCGGGGTGCGTCTGGCGGCGCTGGAATCGGCGAAGGTCCTCGCGGGCGAAGGCCAGGCGCCGGCGCTCGTCAGTTCCGTGAAGTCGGCCAAGGACGACGCGGAGCGCAAGGCGGCCGAGGAGGCGCTCTTGGCGGTGTGCGGGCGCGGACGCGAGAAATGTGCCGCTCCCGTCATCGCGGGCCTCTCGGGGGCCGACGCCGCTTCGCGGATGGCGCTGCTGAGAGCGCTGGGGCGAGCGGGCGGGCCGCAGGCCCTTCAGGCGGTCCAGGACGCCACGAAAGACGCGGACGCGTCCGTCCAGGACGAAGCCGTCCGCGTGCTTGCCGGTTGGTCGGATGCGTCGGCGGTGCCGGTGCTGTTGGCGCTCGCCAAGTCGGCCGCGAAAGAAAGCCACCAGATTCTGGCGCTCCGCGGTTACGTGCGGCTGGCGGGCGAACAGCCGACGGATGATGCCAAGTTGAAGATGTTGACCGAGGCGATGAAACTGGCGAAGCGCCCGGAGGACAAGAAACTGGTGCTGGGCGCGCTGAGCAACGTTCAGACGGTCGAATCGCTCCGGCTTGTCGTGCCATGCCTCGGCGACGCGGCGCTGGCGGAAGAGGCGAGCGCGGCCGCGGTCAAGATCGCCGGCAAGGTGGCCGACTCGGCGAAAGACCTCACGCGCGACGCCATGCAGAAGGTGCTTCAGCAGAGCAAGAACGACAACGTCCGCAAGGAGGCCGAGAAGATCCTGAAAAAGGTCGGCGGCTGACGAAGGGACGTGAGGTTTCGCTGCGGGCGCGTTCGGCGGCCGGGGGCCGCTCGGCGCGCCCCCGGCATTGGCGCCGCCGGCGAAACCGTCGTTCGCCGCTGCGGCCGGGGTTTGAC
>JBAUDW010000139.1:0-1609 GCA_049678285.1 Phycisphaerae bacterium | reverse complement strand
CCCTGGACGCGACCGCCGAGACGCTTCGCCGGCTCGCCGATGCCGCCCGCGGCCGCGGCCTCGACCTGGTCCTCGAAACCTTCGACACGAATATTGACGAGAAACGCCTCATCGGCCCGACGCCGCGAGCCGTCGAACTGGCGCGCGCCGTCGGCTGCGACAACTTCGGTCTCCTGCTCGATCTGTCGCACCTCCCGCTTCTCGGCGAGTCGCCCGACCAGGCCGTCCGCGCCGCCGGGCCCCACCTCCGCCACGTCCACCTCGGCTCCTGCGTGCTGGACAAGGAAAGCCCGGCCTACGGCGACAGCCACCCGGGCTTTACGAGTCCCGGCTCCGTCAACGGACCGGACCAGGTCCGCGAGATGTTCCGCGCCTGCTTCGACTCGGGCTTTTTCGGTGACGGCCGCCGGCCTTTCGTCAGCGTCGAGGTCAAGCCCCAGGCCGGCGAAACCAGCGAAGCCGTCCTCGCCGCCGCCAAACGCACCCTCAACGAGGCCTGGGCGACGCTGTAACCACGCTCTCGCGCGCGGTCTTGACTAGCCCCGAGCGTTAGCGAGGGGTATAGTATTCCCCATGGAACTCCTCCGCGACCTCGACCACATGGACCCGAAGTTCAAGGGCGGCGCCCTGTCGGTCGGCGTCTTCGACGGCGTCCACCTGGGTCACCAGCATGTGCTCGCCCGCACCGTCGAGCGCGCCCGTGCCCTCGACGCTGCGCCCGTCATCTTCACGTTCCATCCCCATCCGCTCGAGATTCTGCACCCCGCGGCCGCCCCCCTGCTCATCCAGACCTTCGGCCAGAAACTCGAAATGATGCGCCGCATCGGCATCCGGGCCGTCGTCTGGCCCGAACACGTCGAGCGGATCCTCGCGATGTCGCCCGACTTGTTTCTGCATCGCGTCGTCGCCGGAGCCCTCGGGGCGCGCGTCCTGGTGGAGGGGCGCGACTTCCGTTTCGGCGTCAAGCGCGGCGGCCACGTCGAGCAACTCAACGCGATTGCGCCCCATCACGGCCTGGAGGTCGAGATCGTCGACGACGTCGTCGTGGACGGCCAGCGCGTCTCCAGCACGCACATCCGCACGCTTCTGTCGGCCGGACGCGTCGCCGAAGCCGCACGATGCCTCGGCCGGTCTTACGCCTACGTCGGCACCGTCGTCGAGGGCCATCACCGCGGCGCGCCTCTGGGGTACCCGACGGCCAATATCACCGCGCCGCGGTTCCTGGTGCCCGGCGAAGGCGTCTATGCCGCCTGGGCCGAGGTTCACGGCACGCGCTATCCCGCGGCCGTCAGCGTCGGCCGCGCACCCACTTTCGGCGCCCACGAGCCGGCGACCGTCGAGGCGTTCCTCCTGGATTTCGACGGCGAACTTTATGGCGAGCAGGTGACCGTCGAGTTCGTCGAATTGCTCAGAGCGCAGGAGGCGTTTCCCGACGCCGAGGCCTTGAAACGCCAGATGGACGCCGATTGCCGCCGCGTCCGCGAAATCCTCGCCACTTAGAGCCGCTTGCGGCTTAGCGTCTGTTACGCTTAGTGCTACTTTGTCAACTTCGCGCCACCGAGAGAGGGGATAGCGCGGTCGCCCTTAGTCTTGGCGACCGCGCGGTGGT
>JBAUDW010000138.1:0-6414 GCA_049678285.1 Phycisphaerae bacterium | reverse complement strand
GGGCAAGAATGCCCGCCGCGCTATCCCCTCTCTCAGGGGCGCGGAGTTGACGAAGCAGCACTAAGAGGCTCTTTTGCTTGACACCGCGGCCGCCGGACGGTATTCAAGTCTTTCCGTCGTCTAAAGGCGACAGGAACCGGACAGACGTGCGATCCGCACAGCGAAAGGGGCGGCGTCCGCTGGCGCCTCCATCCGGCAGGCACGCGGCGGCCCCGGAGCGCAGGCCTGAACGCAGCGCGGCACCAGAACGTGCACGGCCGCGCCTGGGATTCCGAAGGACGGAGCAACGTCATGGCCGAGACGATTGAGGCTTTTGTCGCCAAACTCCAGACCGAGGGCGTCGAGGCCGGCCACCGAGAGGCGAAGAAACTGGTCACCGAGGCCCAGCGCAAGGCCCAGCAGATCCTGGAGGACGCCAAGGAACAGGCCGAGAAAACCCTCGCGGAGGCCAAAGCCAAAGCCGAGGCCGAAGCCGAAAAGGCTCAGGCGGAACTCCGCCTGGCCGCCCGCGACACGGTGCTTCGGCTCCGCGACACGCTTTCGGGTCTCATGGGAACCGTCCTGAACCATGCCGCTGGCGAGGCGCTGTCGGACGGCAAATTCCTCCGCCAACTCATTCACGACCTGGCGCTGGAGTACGCGAAGGCCGACCGCAAAGAACGCCACGTCACCCAGATCGCCGTTCAGCCGGAGACGCGGAAGCAACTGGCCGACTGGATCCTTCATGAGGTGGCCCACAAGGACGGCGTCGGCGCGGTGGACCTGAAAGGCACCCTCCGCGAGGCCGGCTTCGAATACAAGACCGACGGCGCCACCGTGGAGGTGACGACGGCCTCCGTCACGGCCTCGCTCCAGGACCTGGTCGGACCGACGTTGCGCAAGATGCTGGAAGTGGCGGCGAAGAACAGCACGTGAGGGGCTGGACCTTTGGTCGGTCGCGCCTACGAGATGATCGGGTCGTTGCCTTCGCTGCCGGACCTCGGCGGCGTGCCGCCCATCACCCCGGCACAGTTGGCGGAACACGTGCAGCACCGGCCGGCGGTGCGGGAGATTGTGGCGACGATCCTCGTGTCGGACGATCTGGAGCAGCGGGACGCCCTTCTTGCGGGCGAAATCACCGAGGCGAGTCCTTCGGTGCTCTCCGAGGCCCAGATCCGCAACGAGGCGCCGCTTCCGCCTCACCTGGCGCCGCCGCCCGATGCGCTTGCGCCGCAGGAGACCCCGGACGCTGTCTGGCTGGCCTATTGGCGCCACGCCGCGGAGGTCGCCCGGCGCCGAGGAAGCCGATTCCTGGCCCTCTGGGTGCGATACGAAGTCGGGCTGCGCAACGCCCTGGCGGCCGCCAGGGCCCGCGCCCTGGACTTGGACGCGACGGAGCACGTGGTGGCCCTCGAGTTGGGCGAGGACGCGTCGGATTTCTCCTCTGTCGTCTCCGAGTGGTCGTCGGCGGTCAATGTGCTGGAAGGCCAGAAGGTCCTGGACCGGGCGCGGTGGGCCTGGCTCGACGAGCACGACCGCTGGTTCACGTTCGAGGACGATGAACTGGCGGCGTATGCGGCGCGGCTGCTTCTGGTCAACCGTTGGCACCGCATCACCTCCGAGCCGCCGACCGACCAACCGGGCGCCGAACGGCCGGCCCAGACTGAGAGGATGCGAACGTGACCGGACGCATCATGGCCGTCTTCGGCAACATGGTCGTCGTCGAGGCCGAAGGGCGGATCGTCCAGAATGCCGTGGGATACTGTCTGCGTCAGGACGGCGCGCGGCTGCTGAGCGAAGTGATCCGCGTCCGGGGGGGCCTGGCCGACCTGCAGGTCTTCGAGGAGACGCGCGGGCTGCGCGTCGGCGACGCCGTCGAGTTCCGCGACGAGATGCTTTCGGTGACGCTCGGTCCGGGGCTGCTGGGCCAGATTTTCGACGGCCTCCAGAACCCGCTGCCGAAACTGGCCGAGAAAACGGGGTACTTCCTCCACGCCGGAACGTATCTGCCGAGCCTCGACCAGGAGAGCCGCTGGGAGTTCACCCCGTCGGCCAAGGAAGGTGCGACCGTCGAGGCGGGGGACCCGCTCGGCTGGGTCCCCGAAGGGATCTTCGAGCATCAGATCATGGCCCCGTTCGACCTTGAGGGCAAGTGGCGCGTGGCGAGCGTCGCCGCCAAGGGCGAGCACACCATCGAGGATGAGATCGCAGCCCTGGAGGGCGAAGGCGGCCGGCGCATCGCCGTCAAGATGCAGCAGCGCTGGCCCGTCAAGCGCCCCTTGAACGTCAGCCGCCGGCGCCTCCTGCCGACCGAACCGCTCGTCACGCGCGTCCGGATCATGGACACGATGTTCCCCGTCATGCGGGGCGGGACGTACTGCATCCCCGGGCCGTTCGGCGCGGGCAAGACGGTCCTTCAGCAGATCACCTCGCGGCACGCGGAGATTGACATCGTGGTGCTCGCGGCGTGCGGCGAGCGGGCGGGCGAAGTGGTCGAGACGCTGCGGACGTTCCCGGAACTGGAAGACCCCCGCACGGGGCGGTCGCTGATGGAGCGGACGATCATCATCTGCAACACGTCCGCGATGCCGGTCGCGGCGCGCGAGGCGTCCGTCTATACCGCCGTCACCCTGGCCGAATACTACCGCCAGATGGGTCTGAACATCCTGCTGCTGGCCGACTCGACCTCGCGGTGGGCCCAGGCGATGCGCGAGGTGTCGGGGCGCCTCGAGGAAATCCCCGGCGAGGAGGCGTTCCCGGCCTACCTGGAGAGCCGCGTCGCCGCCTTCTACGAGCGCGCCGCCGTCATCGAACTCCGCGACGGACGAAAGGGGTCCGTGACGATCGGCGGAACGGTGAGCCCGGCGGGAGGAAACTTCGAGGAGCCCGTCACCCAGGCCACGCTCAAGGTGGTGGGGGCGTTTTACGGCCTGTCACGGGCGCGGTCCGACGCCCGCCGCTACCCCTCTATTGATCCTCTGGATTCCTGGAGCAAGTACCGCGGGATCATCGCGCCTGAGAAGGTCGAGCACGTCCAGGTCCTCCTCTCCCGCGGCCACGAGGTCAAGCAGATGATGACCGTCGTGGGCGAGGAAGGGACGCCCCTCGAAGACTTCGTCGCCATGCTCAAAGCCGAGTTCTTCGACAACTGCTACCTCCAACAGAACGCCTACGATCCCGTGGACGGTGCCACGCCCGCCGAACGCCAGCAATTCGTCTTCGACAAACTCCTGGAGATCCTCGACCTGGCGATCGCGGCCGAGTCGAAGGACGAGGCCCGCAAGACCCTTACCCAGGTGCAGGACCTCTTCCGCAACTGGAACTACGCCGCCGTGGACCCCGAGAAACTGAAAGCCCACCTGGAAAAGGAAGCCGGGGACGCCGAGGACGGCGACAAGACATCCGACGAGGACGCCGATCCTCCGGAGCCGAACGCCGAACCTGAGAAAAAGAACCCGCCCAAGGATAAACAGGAAGGCGATGCGAAGAAACCCGGCGGGGAAGCCGACGAGGAGCGCGACCCCGAGGAGTTCTGGAGGGTCCTAAAACAAATTGACGATTTTCTCGCCTCCCAGAGGAAAGCCGCCGAGGAAAAGGCCCACAAGGAGAAGGGCGCGGAGCGCGACGAAAAAGGCGAGCAACCAAAGGACGAGAAGAAACCGGCACGCAAGGAAACCGGCAGAAAGGCTAAAGGAAAGGAACCCAAGCGCGCTCCCGAGAAGGAAGCGGACGAAGGCGAATCCGACGCGGATGAGCCGGCGAAGGACTGAAGTCGGCGACGAGCCGGCGGGCGGGCGCACAAGGCGAAGCGACCATGCGAAAGTATTTCGATGAGATAACTCGAATCAGCGGGAACGTCCTCACGGTCGAGGCGCGCGGCGTGGGGTACGACGAACTGGCCGTCGTGACGAGCGAGCGCGGCACGAGCCTGGCGACCGTCATCCGCCTGGAGGGTAATCAGGTGTCGCTCCAGGTGTTCGCGGGGACCCAGGGCGTCTCGACGAACGACCGGGTGCAGTTCCTCGGCCGGCCGATGCAGGTGCCCTTCTCGCCAGACCTCCTGGGGCGCGTCTTCGACGGCGCCGGACGTCCGCGCGACGGCCGGCCGGAAGTCGAGGCTGAGCGAATCCCCATCGGCGGCCCGCCGGTGAACCCGACGCGCCGCAACCTGCCCTCAAAGATGATCCAGACCGGCATCCCGATGATTGACGTCTTCAACTCGCTGGTGGAGTCCCAGAAGTTGCCGATCTTCTCCGTCCCCGGAGAGCCGTACAACGACCTCCTCACCCGCATCGGCCTCCAGGCGGACGCCGACATCATCATCCTGGGCGGCATGGGCCTGAGGCACGACGACTACCTGCGATTCCGCCGCACGTTCGAGGAGGGCGGCGTTCTAGGGCGGACGATCCTCTTCGTCCACACGGCCGCCGACCCCGTCGTCGAGTGCCTCCTGGTGCCCGATCTCTGCCTGGCGGTGGGCGAGCAGTTCGCTCTCCAGGGCAAGCGGGTGCTGGCGCTGTTGACCGACATGACCGCCTTCAGCGACGCCCTCAAGGAAATCGCCATCACGATGGAGCAGATCCCCTCGAACCGCGGATACCCCGGCGACCTCTACACGCAACTAGCCCGCCGCTACGAAAAGGCCGTGGACCTGGAGGGTGCCGGCTCGATGACCGTCCTGGCGTGCGTCACGATGCCCGGCGACGACGTCACCCACCCCGTCCCCGACAACACGGGGTACATTACGGAGGGCCAGTTCTACCTGCGGTACGGGTGGATCGAACCGTTCGGCAGCCTGTCGCGCCTGAAGCAGCAGGTCAACGGCAAGACGCGCGACGATCACCGCGACATCATGAACGCCTGCATCCAACTCTACGCCCTCTGCCGCGAGAGCCGCGAAAAACGCGACATGGGCTTCGAAATGTCCGCCTGGGACAAAAAACTCCTGGCCTACGGCGAGCGGTTCGAACACCAACTTATGGACCTCCAGGTCAATATCCCCCTCCTGGGGGCCCTGGACCGATGCTGGGCCATCCTAGCCGAGTGCTTTGAGCCGGAGGAGACGGGCCTTCGGCGGGTGCTCATTGAGAAACACTGGCCGAAGGACGCTGCGCACACCGCGCAAGAGCAGCGAGAGAAGAAACCCTCGGCCGACGACGAACCCGCGAAAGCCCGGAAACAGCAACAGAGCGAGGCTTGAGAGAATGGCGAAGCGAGTCAGACTGACGCGGCCGGAACTCAAGGCCCAGCGCGACGCCTTCGCGCGGTTCGAGCACTATCTGCCCATGCTTAAACTGAAGCAGCAGCAACTTCAGTTGACCGTCCTGGCGATCGAGGCGCACCGCCGCCAGGCCCAGGATGCCCTCCGGGACGCCCGCGGAAAGGTCGCCGCTTACGAAGCCCTCCTGCGGGACCGCGCCGGGACGGACATCCGAGGCCTGGCGATGCCGGACGAGGTGCGGACCGCAGCGCGCAACATCGCGGGCGTCGCCATCCCCACATTCCAGGACGTGACATTCCCCGAGGCACGATACAGCCTCTTCGCGACGCCGCCCTGGGTGGACCGCGCACTGGCGGACCTGCGCCTCGTCAGCCGCTGCAAAGCCGAACTGGAGGTCGTCAGCGAGCAGCACCGGCTCCTGCACCGCGAACTGGTGAAGGTCATCCAGCGGGTGAACCTGTTTGAGAAGATCAAGATTCCGGAGGCACGGGAGGCAGTCCGGCGGATTCGCATCCACCTGGGCGACGAGATGACCGCGGCCGTCGGACGCGCCAAGATCGCCAAAGGCAAACTGGTCGCCGAGAAAGCGACGGCGTACGCACGCCGGGCACCCGCGACCGATCGCCCACCCGAGGAGGGCGCCAGCCCACCATGATCGCGCGGATGGCCAAAGTGTTCGTCGCCGGCCGGAGCGAGGACCACGACCCCCTCCTGGAAGCGTTGCGGGACCTCGGCGTCGTGCACCTCGCCGCCGTCGAACCCGCCCAGGCCATCCCGAGACCCGAGACCGCCGCCGCCATCGAACGCACGGACCGGGCGCTCCAGATTCTGAGCGGCCTGGAGCCGGCGGGCCCTTCGCCGACCGTCTCGGCCGTCGACGCCGTCGCCGAAACCCTTCAGATCCAGCGCCAGGCGGCCGAGACGCGGTCCCGCCTGACGGCCCTGCACCGGCGGATCCTGCATCTGGAGCCCTGGGGCGACGTGCGAATAGACCAGATCGAATCGCTCCGGCAGGCGGGGGTCCTGCCGCGATTCTTCACCGTTCCGCACGACCGCGTCGGCGAGGTCCACGCGGAACTCGTCCACGTCCTGGGTCCGCGGCCCGGCCGGCAAGTGCTGGTCGCGGTCGTGGACCGCGCCCAGGAGCCGACCGTGCCCGAGGGCTCGACGGAACTGGCCGCGCCGGCCGAGGATCGCCCCGCGCTCCGCAAGGA
>JBAUDW010000137.1:0-10088 GCA_049678285.1 Phycisphaerae bacterium | reverse complement strand
GCTATCTGGTACACTCTCGGCCACAGTTCGCTCTCCATGCTTTGTCTCCTGAAAAGGGGTTCAAGACAAGCATAAGAGCGAACTGCTTGTTGCGCAAGAACTTATAGCAATGGCGCAAAATCCTGTTACTGCGCGGGGCACAAGGCCCCGCGCTACGGCGTGTCAGTCCGGTTGCGGCAAGAGGTTATGTTCATTGCCGGGTGCCAAGTAGCGTTGTAGTTCCAGTCGGGTCGTCGACATTCATGCCCGCCGCGCGAGAAGCGTGCCCCGAGAACCGCTCCGCTCGAACTCCGGCTATTCCCAGTAGACCTTGACGACCAGCATGCTGCTTTTCTGCTCGGCGGTCATGCGCTGGGCGGCGCCCACGCTGACCACGGTTCCGACTTCGCCGAGGGCCTGGCCGGCGGGCATGAAGGTGATCGTCCCGATGGCTGTGGCGTACTTGCGGTCCAGCCACCCGCCCACGGCCGACCGGCCGCCGCTCAGGTGGATGCCCTCGAAGACCACGGCGTCCTTCTTGTAGTTGCCCATGTACTTGCGATGGTTGGTCTGCAGGGCGGACGCGGGCGGCAGGAACAGGTCGCCCCCGGCGGCGCCGGCGGCGGGGTTGGCGAAGTCCGTGATCTCGGCCACCATGTCGAACGAGTAGGCGTTCTCTTTACCGAAGGCCTTTCCCGGCATCGAGCACACGATGAGCCGCGCCTCGAACTCGGGCGGCAGGTCGCGGACCGTCTGGGACTCCAGCGTCCGCGCCTCGCCCTTGTCCACGTAGATGAGTTCCATGCGAAGGAGCGAGACGCCGCGGCCGCGCAGCAGGAACGTGTCGACGGCCCCGCCGTCCACGAGGAGGTGGTCCACGTTCTCGATGGCCTGAAGGGCGGGTTTGTCATCGGCCGCCGCCGGCTGCAACGGACGGCCGCAGGCCGCCGGCAAAAGCGCCAGGGCCGCCGCCAGCCAGAGGGCCGGCGTGCTGGCCGCCTGGGCGAGCGCCCGCTGGATGCGCATCGGCCTATCCTTTCGGTGCGGGCTGGTCGGACTTGGGTTCCGGCTTTTCTGCTGCCGGGGCCTGCTCTTTCGCCTGCCAGGCCTCATAGACGCTGACGTCCTCGCCCTTGACGCCCGTGATCTGCTCGAGGGCGTTCAGATAAATGGGTTTGAGATCCTCGGCGGTCTCGGCCTTGAAGGCGCCCAGGACGGCGCCGACGGCCTGGGTGGAGCCGGCGGGGGCCAGGAGGCCGATCGCCCCGACGGTTTGCGCCCGCGCCCACAAGTTTTTCATCGCCAGGTTCTCGATGAGGATCGGCAGCACCTCGGCCGCGCCCGCGTCCTCGCGCTTGAGCGTCCGGTAGGCCAGGATGGCGGCGGCCCCGCGGGCCTGTTCCTCGGGGTCCTTAAGGAGCCGAAGCAGGAGGGCCGACTCGACGGGTTTCTGCTGGATGGCCAGTCCGAGGGCGGCGGTGGCGCGCACGCTTCGGCTGGTGTCCTTCGTCATTTCCACCAGCCTCTGCCGGGCCGACGCGTCCGCGGAAAACGTCAGGCCGAACAGCGCCAACTCGCGTATGACCGGGTCCTCGTCCGACGAATCCTTGAGGAGGGCCTGGAGATTGGCGGCGGCGACCTGTCCGGCGGCGTTGCGGACGGACGCCAGAGCCGCGGGGTTGCCTTGCGCGTTGGCCTGGTCGTGGGCGCGCCTCAGGTCCCTCAGGACGACGCGCAGGTCGTCCTGAGGCAGCGGTTTCGTCAGGAGCCGGCGCTGGAGCACGTTCGCGTGAAGGATCTTCACGGCGGGGGTCCACCGGCCGTCGGGCATCTCCTGGATGTAGGCCTGGAGGGTTTCGACGGCGGCCGCGAGGTCGTCGCTCTGGACCTGCTCGAAGGCGCGGCGGAGGCGTTCGGCGTCGGCCCGGGCTTTCGCCAGGTCGTCGCCTTCGAGCCGTGCGGTCTTGACGCGTTTCGCCTCGAACGTCCGCGTGACCCGCTGGTCGGCCGACTCGCCCTTCTCCGAGAGGACGTTCGTGGCCGCCAGGTCCTGCAACCCGCTTCCGTCCAGCGCGACGGACATGCGTGACTCGATTTTTTCGACGGAGATGCGTCCGGCGATCTCTCCGGCGAGCGCGGCCGTGGCCGTCACGTCCAGCACCGCGCACGCAAGGCCGCCGACCGCCTTGACCTCGATGAACTTCGTCTTGACGGTTCCGCGGACGGCGCCGAAGTCCGCGTCGTGCGACCACGCGTCACCGGGGCTGACCGCCTGCTCGGGCAGATATCGCGTGGTCCCGAAAAACAGGGAGAGGGCGACCAGCGGATTCTCGACCGGCTTGATGGGTTCGGCGGGTTCGCCCCGCAGGCCGCGCTCGTCGAAATTGATCTGTGGCAGGCTGGTCTTGCGTCGTGTGTCTTCCGGCACGTCCGGGAGGCGGTCCTTGCCGTTCTCCTCGAGCGAGACGAGGTGTTCCTCCTGAGGCGGTTCGAGGATGAGGACCCGTACGGATGGCGGTTCCGTCTTTGCCTCGACCGTCAACTCCTCGCGCGTGCCGGACTGTTCGGTGACGGTCCGCCGGCTGTTCTCCCCCTGGCGCAGGACGGTTTCGGTCCGCAGGGTCTGCTCGAAGACGTATTGGTCGCCCGGCTGGGTGATGTAGCGCAGGGTGTAGGGTTGTCCGCGTGCGATCGTCGCCGGCAGCAGGGCGGCGGCGCAGGCAAGCACGGCGCAGGCTGTCAGGCGGGTTTTCATCGGCGTTTTCCTTTTCGTTGGTTGGAGCCCGCGGCGGGGCTCGGTTTGTCGGGAGGCGGTTCGTAGTCGGCGCGCCGATGCGGATGGGTGCTCCGGTTCAGCCACACCAGAGCCGCGACGGCTGCGGCCGCCATCGCCGCCGCCACGTTCTGGCTGATCGTCAGGCCGCCCAGGTTCCCCGCCGCCGCGCCGTGGCCCAGCCATCTCAGGAGCGTCGGCAGCCCCAGAAGATACGTCTCCGCCTCGTCCGCCCGCGTGTACTCCAGGAGGAATCGGCTAACGGCATAGAGGAGGATGAAGAAGAAAAAGATCTGGCCGTGCCGACGCTTCCATCGGAAGGCGAGGTGGAGGACGGCGAACAACCCGGCCGCGTTCACCAGCGAGTACAGTTGCGACGGGTGGATCGTCCACGCCTGCCGCGACCCCGCCAGGGAACCCGTGACCGCTCCGAGGGCCTGGCCGAAGCCCTCGGCGGAAAGAATGGCCCTCTGCAGCCCCGCAGACTCGAGGAAAGCGTTCGCATAGTGCTCCCAGGGGATGGACCCGACGGGCCAGGCGAACGCCCAGGGCAGGTGAGATTCATCGCCATAACAGCACCCGTTCAGGAAGCACCCCATCCGGCCGAACGCCAGCCCCAACGCCAGGCTCGGGGCGATAATGTCGAGCCAGTAAAGCACCGGCCGGCGCGATAGCCGGAGATACGCGACGACGCCCGCGGCGCCCAGCACGAGACCCCCGTAGTACGTCAGTCCACCTTCCCAGATGGTGACGAGGTCCCATACCGACCGGAAGTGCTCGCGGTACTGGAGGACATAGAAGAGCCTCGCGCCGAACACGCTGCACACGAACGCGATAAGCCCCGCGTTGTAAATGACGTCGGGGGATTGTCCTCGGCGGCGTGCCCGCCAGGCGGCCACCAGGATGGCCGACAGAAACCCGAGGCACATCATCACCCCGTACCCGTAGATCGTCAGGGCGTGTTCCGTGCCGGGCAGCGCCAGGCGGAAAAGAATCGGGCGCACCGCGTTCTCCTGAGAGCGGCCGGCTACGGGCCGCGGACGATGGAATTGTTCTCGCCCAGCACGATGGTTCGCGCGACGTGGCCGGCCAGTTCCTCGGGCCCGAGGTACGCAAAGCCCATGATGATCAGGCGGTCGCCGACCGCCGCCAGACGGGCCGAGGCCCCGTTGAGGCAGACGGCCCCGCGGCCGCGCTCGCCCGGAATGACATAGGTCACCTGGCGCGAGCCGTTCGCCAGGTTCGACACGAGGACCGCTTCGCCCGGCACGAGGCCCACCGCCTCCATCAGATCCTCGTCGAGGGTGATGCTCCCCTCGTAGTCGAGGCGCGTCTCGGTCACGGTCGCCAGATGGATTTTTGCACGGAGCACCTTGATCTGCATTGCTCTATCCGTCCTCCGTTCTCAGCCCCTGAGGTTCCGCAGGAGCACGTTGTCGATGAAGCGTGTCCGGCCGACCCGCGCCGCCAGGGCCACGAGTGCCCGGTCCTCGATCCGCTCCAGGTCCGCCAGCGTGTCCGGGTCGACGACGGCCACGTACTCGAGCGCGACACCTGGCTCGTCGCCGACGAGCCGGCGGACGCCGTCGGCCACGCTCGCCGCTTCGCGCTCGCCTGCTTCGATCCGTTCGCGCGCCTGGGCGAGCGCCCGGCCCAGCACCAGCGCGCTGGCGCGCTCGCGGGCCGAGAGGTACTGATTTCGGCTGCTCGTCGCCAGGCCGTCGGCGTCCCGCACGAGCGGGCACGCCCGGATTTCGACCGCCAGGTTCAGGTCCCGAACCATCCGCCGGACAACCGCCAGTTGCTGGGCGTCCTTCTCGCCGAAGTAGGCGGCGTCCGGCCGAACGATGCCGAACAGTTTCGCCACCACCGTGCACACGCCGTCAAAATGTCCCGGCCTGGACGCCCCGCACATCTTCTCGGTCAGGCCCGCCACGTGGACCGTCGTCGCGAAGCCCGCGGGGTACATTTCCTCCGGCGGCGGGGCGAAGACGAGGGCCACGCCCTCTTGCCGGCAAATCGTGAGGTCCTTTTCCATCGGCCGGGGATACGACTCGTAATCCTCGCCCGGGCCGAACTGCGTCGGGTTCACGAAGATGCTGACGGCGACGAACCCGTTTTCCGCGCGGGCGGCCCGCAGGAGGCTCACGTGGCCGTCGTGCAGCGCGCCCAGGGTCGGCACGAGTCCGACCCGTTCGCCCCGCCGGCGCGCTTCAAGCACGGCCTCCCGGACCTCTCGGATCTTGCCCGCCACGGCGGTCATCGTCTCATCGGGCTCCGGCACGCGTCCGCGGCGGTTCCGTAAAACGAGCCGCGGAGCGGCATTATAGCCCCCGTGGGACCCGCATACAAGGGATGCCAGGCTGCGGAGTGGGAGAGGGAGGTAGCCGCCTCGGCCGCCTTCAGGGCGCCGAGGATTTTTCCTTCAGCGAGTACTCCACCTTCACGTTCAGTCCCTTCGCCCCGGAGATGTACAAATAGTACTGGCCCGGCTTGTGGTGGATGATGCTTCTGCCTCGGTCGGCCCTGAAACTTCCCATGGGCTTTGTTGACCGTTGCACCTCGGAGAACTCCGGGTCCACGTAGAAGACGTTGACTTGGATGGGTAAGCGTTTCATGACCCGATCCAGGTCCCAGGAGAGGCGCCATTCCGAGGAGGGAATCGTGAAGGCCGCGGTTTCAATACTGTGGGTGCTCGACTTGGCCACCGTCACGCTGACTCTATGCCAGACGAACTTCGCTATCATCGTATCGCCCGACTTCGGTTCGGCGGCAGAGGCCGGCGCCGCCTCCTTCTTCACAATCCGCTCTTCCAGGGCCTTGTCGGGGTCCGGGTAGTGCCGGGCGGCCGAGGCGGCAACGAGGACGTCGGCCAGCCAGCCCCGCGCCGTCCAGATGCGCACGGGCAGGTCGTTGCCGGCGTCGAGTTTCCGCTGGCTCGACGGGAAGATCCAGACCGGTCCGGTTCCCAGGGTCTGGGCGGCCAGTTCCTTGGCACGGTCCGCGCCCCCCGCGCATGCCGCGTCGTAGAGGCGGATTCGCAGGGCCTCGCCCTTTCGCTGGACTTCCAGGGTGTCGCCCGCGATGGTCTGCTGGATGGCGGCGGCGAAGGCGGGCGGCGGAGGCGGCGGGACGTCCGCCGGCGCCGCGGCGGACGGGGCCTCCGCCGGAGTGAACGTTACCGCGGCCACGTCGCTGTGCCGCTTCGCCAGGTTCGACTTGATCAGGATTTCCGAGAGCCAGCCCTTCTTCGTCCACACGCGGGCCCGGACCTCTCCCGGCGCGCCGGGATTCAGCGGCGCGCAGGGAAAGATCCAGAACGGTTCCGCCTCGAGCAGTTGCGCGGCGAGGAACGCGGCGCTCCGGCGGCGCGGGGGGGGCCAGGTCGCTCGAATCGGCGTCCCGGAGGCGGATCGTCATCGTCCGCCCCTCCCTCTCGAACTGGAAGGAATCGCCCTGGATCTGCGTCACGGCGACGAGGTAGGTCGTGTGAACGGCCGGTGGCGCAGGAGGGCTCGCCGCGCCCGCCGCCTCCGCGCGTCTCGCGCCGGCCAAGGAGATGACCACGAGCAGCACAGCCGCCAGGACCAGGGCGGCTCTGGAGCCGCCGGCGTCGCTCGCAAGCATTGGGGTGAGTCCTTTCCTTGCGGCCGGGATCTCTTTTTCGGCCGTCATGATAACGCAGCCGCGCGCCCGATTCAATACATTTAGACGCTCGGAGCAGGGTGCCGGTTCCCCGCGAAATGGGGCCGGCGGCCCGCCCGTCTAGCCCGCGGTTTCCCGAGGCTCGAGCGGTACGCCGATGAGGTATTGCCCGTACCGCTGGATCATCGAACGGTGCCAATCGGCCGTCGCTTCGAAGCCGGCGAGCATGGTCGTGGCCGCTTCGGTGGCGTGATAGCCGACGGCCCAGTTGTGCCACACGCGAGAGGGTGGGGAGGCGGCGACCGCCTGCTCGAGGTTTCGGATGAGGCGATCGATCTGGGGCTCGGGTTCGTTCGCGGCGTCCACCGTCAGGCGTTGAGCCACGGCCGCCCACCGGTAAACGTTGTCCCACAGATCCATGGCGCGGAGGGGCGCCGACTCCCCGCTCTGTTTCAATTTCGGGTAGGCCGTCAGGACGGCCTTCAGGTTCTGGTCGATGCGGGCCACGAAGGGGTCCCACACGCTTGGGGGGAGCGAGAACGGGACGAGGTTGCCGACGCCCATGCGGTCCAGCCGATCCGTGAGGACGACGGCCCGGCGCCAGAGCAGGGTGAACAGCGATCGGCCGACCAGGACCTGCCGCAGAACCGCCGGGTCGCCGGTGCAGGCGGCGTTGATGCCGAGGGCGATCTCGCGGTTCAGCAGCGTCCGCGCCGTCGTGTAGGTCCGCCCGGCGATCTGGGTGACGGCCCGCTCGTGGCGGGCCTCCGGCATCTCGATCCGTTCGATCTGCTCTAAGGGAATAAGCAGGCGGTCGAGGGTGACGCGGGCCTGGACCGGATCGTCGCGCCGGGCAACGAGGTTCGCCGCCGCTGCCGTCAGCTGCGCGTACAGCGCTTTGCTGCGTGACGGCAGAAACTCCGAGGCGCGCTGATAGACGTTGTGCGTCCGCACGAGGCGCTCCAGGTCGCGGGTGCTGTCGTCGGCGGCCAGCGCGTCGAGGGAGAAGTTCCCGGCCGCAAAACGCTGGCCCGCCTCCTCGGCCTCGCGCGTGAGGGTGACCGTCTGGCGGGTGTACAGGTCGCGCAACTCGGGCTTCATGTCCTTGGGCGGCCAATCGGCCATCTGGCCGAACACCGTGGCGATCCTGATGGCCTGTCGGCGGAGCCGTTCGCCGCGTCTCACGGTTTCGGGGTTGGGCCTTGCCCGCAGGAGGGCCTGGTATTCATAGAGGGCGAAGGTGAGTCCCTCGGCGGCTTTCGGGGTGATCGGGCCGCCGGCGATTCGTCGGCGGTTGGCATCGAAGTCCCACTGGGCCTCGATCCGCACGTACGCATACGTCCGGCTCAGCGGGCTCTCCATTTTCCCCAGCGCCGCCGCCAAGGCTTGGAGCCGATCCTCCAGATACTTCGGGTACACGCCCTTGCCCTCTCTGAGGCTCTTGGCCAGGAGGGCCGCCCGCTCGATCTGGTCGAGGAACTCGCGTGCCTTCGGCCGCGCGCTCGCCACCGCAAAGCCGTTCGCGACGGCGTCCGAGTATCGTTCCAGACACCGGCGGATCTCGTGCCACGCTTCGCCTTCGAGTCCGCCAGCGACCGCGCGCACCTCGGCCAGCCGCGCCTGCTCCGCCTGGGTCATGGGCGGCGATTCGGGGACACCCGCCTCCGCCCCTGGTTCTGCGGCATTCGTTTCGGCCGGCGGCTTGCCTTCGGTTTCGCGACGGGCCACGTCTTCCGCCAAAGCCGCGTCGGCTTGCCGGACCGCCCGTAGACCTTCGACGTAGAGAGCGAACGTGCCGGCCATGGCCTCAGCGTCGAGGGCGCCGGCGGGGAGTTTTCCGAAGACCTCCGCCGCCTGCCCCATCTTGGCGATGCCTTCCTTTGCCTTCGCGAGGTTCGTCTCGAAGACTCCGTGCCGGTCGCTGCCGGCGTCGAGTTTTGACTGCTCCTGACTCCACCGGCCGAGCGCGTCAAACAGGCCGTCGAGCGTCTTCAGATTGTTTGCCAGGTATTGGCCGAACGCATCCGCCTGGTACTTGGCGGGTCCCTCGTCCATCAGGCGCCAGCCAAGGACGAGGCAGGCGGAGGCCAGTCGGCGAGTCGCCAGGCGCGCGTCGCGGGCGGGGCCGAAGGCCGACGCCGGCTTCTCCTCGAGCCGCTTCACGTCGGCGGCCAGCGCCTCGATCGCCGAATCGTGCCACATCGCCTTGGGGTGGACGCGGGTGCCTGCCGAGTCGAACGGGCCCATCTGGTGGCGCACCCGCTCCAGTTCGTCCATCAGGCGCTGCCGCTTCGCCGCATCCTTCGTCGCGCGAACTTCGCGCTCCAGCAACACGGCGTGCGTCGAGTACTCCCGGAGCAGCGCGTTCGGATCGCCCTCGGCCGCGGCCACGCGGGCGATGGCGAGCACCATCGCCAGGACCCAAGGACACCGCTTCATACGCTTCTCCTGCTGCTGCGGCCTGCCGCGGACACCCCCGTCGCCTACCCTATGATACGCGGCACCGGCCCCCGGCGGCGAGGTTTACTCGACCGATTCGCCGGCGTAGCGCACGGCCATCAGGCAGAGGCCCTGGGGCGGGGCGGTGGGGCCGGCCGCTTCCCGGTTCCCGGCCGCCAGCGCCTCGGCCACCCACCCGGGCGTCCGATGGCCTCGCCCGACCTCCACCAGCGTTCCCACCAGGTTCCGCACCATCCGATAAAGAAAGCCGTCACCCTCGACGTCGAAATGGATTTCGCGGCCGGCTTCCGTGACGTCGAGCCGGAAGACCTCGCGGACCGTGTTCTCGCGGCCGGTCCCGCGGCCCTCGAAACTCTTGAAATCGTGCCGGCCCACCAGGAGCCGCGCCGCATCCCGCATCGGTTCCACCTCGATCGGCCGGTACCAGTGCCAGACGTACCGCGCTTCGAAAATGGGTTTGGCCCGGCCGCGGTAGAGGCGGTAGCGGTAGTGTTTGCGGACGGCGTCGCGCGAGGGGGAGAAGTCCGGCGCCGCCTCGGCCACGTCGGCCACCGCGATGTCATCGGGCAGGCGGCTGTTGAGCGCCGCTTCCAGGCGTGCCGGCGTGATGTCGCGCTCCGTCCGGAGGGCCGCCGCCTGACCCAGGGCATGGACGCCGGCGTCGGTCCGGCTCGCGCCCTCGACGGCGGGGCGTTCCCCCAGGATCGTCGCCAGCCGCTCCGTGAGCGTCCCCTGGACGGTCGCGAGGCCCGGCTGCTCCTGCCAGCCGTGGTAGGCCGTCCCGTCGTACTGGACCGTCATTCGGATGCAGCGCATGCTCAGAAGTTTACCGCCCCGTATGCTGCTTTGCAGCACGAAACCGCTGCCGTGCCGTGATGCTTCCGCGCGCCCGCTGCGCCTTGACACGGAGGTCTTCACTGCGCATAATCCGGATGCGCGGGATGGGAACCAAGGGGGCTGCCTTCGGGCGGCCCCTCTATCGGGGCGTAGCGCAGTTTGGTTAGCGCGCCTGCATGGGGTGCAGGAGGTCGCTGGTTCGAATCCAGTCGCCCCGACCAGCGGTAGAGAGGGGCGTAACCTTCGGGTTGCGCCCCTTTGTTTCCGAGGGGTGAGCGTGTCCCCAAAAGCTGGGCGCGGGTTTAAGGTGGAATCGTCTCCGGGTAGAATAGGGCGGCACGAGCAGCCGAGGAGACGATCGGATGGCAGGGAAACGCAGACGGTTTTCGGCGGA
>JBAUDW010000136.1:0-10919 GCA_049678285.1 Phycisphaerae bacterium | reverse complement strand
GGACAAGCCCTCGCGCTACACCGTATCAAGGACCAATAAGGCGTAGCGCGGGGCCTTGTGCCCCGCGCAAGTGGGCGCGGGGGATAAACCCCCGCGCTACGGATTGACAGCGGGCTTTGCTTGAGATTCCGCATCCCGGCTCCTGGTATAAGTAGCGCTGTAGTACTAACAGTCACGCGCGCAATCAGATTTTCAATCGCGGGTCGATGGCGTCGCGGATCGCCTCGCCCAGGAGATTGTACACGAAAACCGTCAGGAAAATAGCCCCGCCGGCCGACGCCCAGACCCACCAGTATTCGAGGTGCTGGCGTCCGTCGTTAAGCATCTCGCCCCAACTGGGGGTCTGGACGAGCCCCAGGAACGCCAACGACGCCTCCAGGAACACGGCGCCGGCGACGCCGAACGTCGCTCCGACGAGGATCGGCGCCATGCCGTTCGGAACGGCGTGGCGAAGGAGCAACCGCCACATCGGGATGCCGAGCGCGCGGGCTGCCGTCATGTAATCCTCGGAGCGGATGCGCAAAAGTTCCGCGCGCATCAGGCGGTAGGCCCCCATCCAGCCGGTCAGGCCGATGACGATCACGACGGTCCAGAGGGGCGGCAGCCAGGCGGCGGAAATTACCGTCAGCGCAATGATGATGAGGATGAGACCGGGCACGCAGATGAAGATCTCGGTCATCCGCATCAACACCAGGTCCATCCGCCCCCCGAAGTATCCGCTCATCGCCCCGAGAACGACCCCGATGGCCGTGCCGATGCCGACCGCCACGAAGCCGATCGTCATCGCCGTGCGGGCGCCGTAGAGAATCCTCAGCAGCACGTCGTCGCCGAGGCGACCGGTGCCGAGCAAATGCTCCCAGGAGGGAGGTTGCTCCTTGAACTCCAGTTCGCGGTACCCGGGATTCTGCGGGTACGCGACCAGGGGGAACCAAGCCGACTCGGCCTCGGCGGCCCGCTCGAGGTAGAAACCGTAGCGCCTCTCGGGCTCGCGCCAGGCGACCAGCGAGATCGCTGCGGCCAGCCAGATCGCGAGGTGGGCGAGGAAGGCCCACCGCCAGCCGCCTGTGCCGGCGCGATGCGCCCGGCGGCGGAGCAGGCGAACCGTGACCGGCGCGAGAAGCACGAGGGCGAAACCGAGCATCGCCGCATACTCGCCGTTCGAAAGGTAGCGGAAGATCGGCCAGGACACCCGTCCGTTCTCGACCCAGCGGATGGGCACCTCGCCGGCGATGAACGGGGCCAGAATGGCCGACAGCGCCAGGATGAGGATGACGCCGAGGCTCACCATCGCGCTGGGGCGTTTGCGCAACTGCCTCCAGACGATGGCCCCGTACGTGCGCGAGGCGCCGACGCCGCCGGTTGTTTCGACGTCACTCATAGCGGATCCTCGGGTCGGCCCACGCGTAGAGAAAATCGCCGACGACAAGCGACAGAAGCGTGAGCGCTCCGTACACCAGGGTTCCGAACACGATGACCGACAGGTCCCGGGCCTGGGCGGCCCCGACCATCAAGAGCCCCATGCCGTGAATGCTGAAGATCGTTTCAACGATCACGCTGCCGCCGATCATCCCCGGAAGCGTCATGACCATGGTGGTGACCATCGGCAGGAGGCTGTTGCGGAAGGCGTGATGATAGACGACGCGGCCTTCGGGGAGACCCTTGGCCCGGGCGGTGCGGACATAGTCGGCCCGCAGGTTCTCCAGGAGGCTGGAGCGGCCGAGTTTCGCCAGGTACGCCAGACCCCCGTACACCAGACAGGCGATGGGCAGCGCAACGTGCCAGAGGAGGTCCTTCAGATAAGCGAACCGGCCGAGGCCCTCGGCGGCGGAACTGTGAAGCCCGGCGACGGGAAACCACTCGAGCCCGAGCCCGCCGCGGCCGAGGAAACCAATGAGCAGGGTTCCGGCCAGGATGGACGGGACGCTATAAAGGCCGAGGAGAACGATCGTGGAGAACCGGTCGAAGAAGCCGCCGCGCCGCCGGGCGGCCGCGAGGCCGACGGGGATGGCAATGACGAAGATCGCGACTTGCGCAACGAGGTTCAGAGGGATGGTGATGCCGGCGCGTTCCCAGAAAAGAGCGGGCGGGCTCTTCCGGCCGTCGGAGGTCTTGTACTTCATGCTCTCGCCGAAGTCGCCCGTCAGCATGTGGGCCATCCACCGCCCATAGCCGTAGAAAACGTTCACCACCTTCTCCAGGGCGTCGATCTTCTGCGGATCTTTCCCCCAGAGATTGTAGTTCTTCAGACCTAGCCTAGCGCGGATGGCGTCGGCCTCGTTGGCGAAGACCTTGGGGTTAATGTCGCCCGCCTGGGCCCGGATCATCGCCTCGACCGGGTCGCCCGGCGCCAGGCGCACGAGCGCATACGTCAGGAGCGTGATCCCGAGCAGCGTCGGGATCATCAAGAGGAACCGCTTCGCGAGGTAGGTCTTCACGGCGCGGCGCCCTCCCCCTTCCCCGAGCCGCGCGGTGCGACCCACCACTCCTGCGTCTCCATGCCAAGCGGATGAACCTTGGCGCCCGCGATGCGCGTCGAGACCAAACGAAGGCTCTCGCGCGCGATGAAGAACGTGTAAGGCTGCTCCTCGTGCAGCAGGCGCTGGAAGCGGTGGAAGAGGGCGGTGCGGCGGTCCTCGTCGAGTTCGCCGCGCGCCTCGGTAATCAGGCGGTCGGCCTCGGCGTTTCGGAAACTGATGAAATCGTGGCCCTGGTTGGCGATCTGGTCGCTGTGCCAGATCTGATACGGGTCGTTCTCCACCCCGCCGCCGCCCCACGCGAGCGTGATGGCGTCGAAGTCGCGCGTGTCGAGTTTGACGACGAAGACGGACCACTCGACGAACGTGGTGCGGACGTCGATGCCGGTTCGGCGAAACTCCTCTTTCAGAATCCGCGCGAGGTCCCGCGTCAGTTGCGTCCCGGCAGAGATGCTGAACTCGAATGAGAAACGCTCGCCCTTTTCATTTTCCAGCCAGCCGTCGCCGTCGCGGTCTTTCCAACCGGCCTCCGCGAGCAAACGGAGCGCTTCGGCCCGGTCGAACGGCCAGGGTTCCACCGTCGGGTCGGACTGGGGCGAAGGCGGGTAGAACGGCCCGGTCGCCACCTGGCCGATGCCGCAATACAGGTGCTTCAGCAGGGCGCGCCGGTTGATGAGGTGGGTCATGGCGAGGCGAACGCGAGGGTCGCTGAAGATCGGGTGCGGTTCCTCGACCGTCTGGTCCTCGCCGTCGGGGCCTTTGACCGTCCGGTACTTCGCGTGGTTCCACGCGATGAACGAGTACCCGTTCGCGGGCGTCATGTAACGGAACATCCGGAACGCCGCGTCACGCTGCGGATGTTTCTCCAACTTGACCCACCACTCGGGCGTAATGGCCAGGTCGTCGAGGTCGCCCGACAGGAACGCCTGGACGGAGGCCTGTTCCTCCAGGATGATGCGGATGACGATGCGGTCGAAGGCGCGCGGCTTGCCCCAGTAGTCCTTGTTTCGGACGAGGACGATCTCCTGGCCCGTCTTCCACCGCTCGAACTTGTACGGCCCGGAGCCGATGAACCCCTGCGCCAGGTCGTTGAAGGGCTTGACCTTGCCCGCCTTGTCCTCCGGGTCGGCGGCCACGTTCCGCTCGTAGATGTGTTTCGGAAGGATCGGGAAGAGGTTTCCGCTGCTTTCGAGCGTCTTGAAATACGTCTTCTTCCAGACGAACCGGACGGTATGGTCGTCCACCTTCTCGCACCGCTCGCAGTCCTCCAGGTACGAGGCGATGCTGCGGCAATCAATCTTGGGATTCTTGACCGCTTCATAGGAAAAGATGACGTCGTCGGCCGTCAGAGGATGCCCGTCCGAAAAGCGGGCCTCGGGCTTAAGGTGAAACGTGATGACCCGTCCGTCGTCGGACATTTCCCACCGCTCGGCCAGGACACCCTTCAGTTCCATCGTGTCCAGGTCGCGCTCCAGCAGGTACTCGAAGACGTACTCGTTGACGAACCGCTCGTAGAGGTCCTTGCCCGTGAGGGGGTTGAGGTTCTGCGGCTCGGCATTGAAGCAACGATGCAGCGTGCCTCCCATCTGGTCGGGCGTAAAATCGGGAATCTCCGCCGCGGCGCAGAGGGCGGGAACGCCGATCCAAACGACCGCCAGAAACGATAGCCACCTTCGGTTCACGCCGTCACCCGGTTACGCGTCGCCCTCCGGCCAGTCGCCGGTGAAAACTTCCTCGATGGGACCGGCCAGGCGCACCGGCGCGCGGTCCTCGGGCCATTCGGCTACGAGGTCGCCGCCCGGCACGTGGGCGAGGATCCGCCGGTCCGTCCGGCCTACGAGGACGCCCGCGACGCAGACGGCCGACGCGCCCGTCCCGCAGGCCAGCGTCGGGCCGCTCCCGCGCTCCCACGTCCGCATCACCACCTCGCCGAGCGAGACCACCTCGACGACGTGCACGTTCACGCGCTCCGGGAAAAGGGCGTGGTTCTCGATCTTCGGGCCGAGCGTCTCGAGCGGCCAGCCCTCGGCGTCGTCGGCGTAGAACACGGCATGGGGGTTCCCCATATTGACGCAGGTCATCCAGAGCGTCCGCCCGCCCACCACCAGCGGCACGTCGACGACGCGGTCGCCCTCCAGAAGGACGGGGATCTTCTCGGGGTCCAGGACGGGCCGGCCCATGCTGACGCTGGCCCGGAGGATCTTCCCGTCTGGATCGCGCTCGAGCGTGACCTCGCGCAGGCCCGCCTCGGTCTCCACACGGACTGTATCGCCTGCCGTCAGGCCGCGGTCGGCCGCAAACTTCGCCACGCCGCGAACCCCGTTGCCGCACATCTCGGCCTCGGAGCCGTCCGCGTTGAAGATGCGCATGCGGACGTCGCCCTCGCCCTGGGGCGGGAGAACGAGGATCAGGCCGTCCGCCCCGACGCCGAAGTGGCGGTCGCTCGCGCGGCGAGCCAGTTCCTCCGGCCGGGCTACCGGCGTCTCGATGGCGTTCACATAGATGTAGTCGTTCCCGGCACCCTGGAGTTTCACGAATCGCATGGGAAGCGTCCTTATCCACGCCCGGAGTCTCGGGCGGCGAATGATTATACCGGCCGCCGCGGGGCCTCATCCAGTCCTTTTGTCCCCGACCTCGGCGCGAACGACGGGTGGCATAGCCACGCTGTTCTGCGCGGCCATGCACATTCGCGCCTTGTGCATGCTCACGCAACGGCAAAGCGTGAGCATGCCACCCAACCCGTGAGAGGCGTCAGCGACCATGCCGGAAAATCCTGGCGCACCCCTTTTGCGGCCGGTTCGCGGCGAACGTTGACTTCGCCTCACCCGGGCGGTAGACTGGCCCCTCCGGGCGGCTGAACACGGCAACACGGGCGGCTTCCCCGCGGGTCAAGGAACTCGGACTTGGTTGACAGCGCGTTCATCATGGGCCTGGTGCTGCGTCTGCCCATGGTCCTCTTTGCGCTGACGATCCATGAGTTCATGCACGCGTATTCGGCGTACTGGTGCGGCGACGATACGGCGTACCGAGCGGGCCGGATGACGTTGAACCCCCTGGCGCATCTGGACCTGATCGGGACGCTCGCGCTGATGTTCGCGCCCATCGGGTGGGCGAAGCCCGTGCCGATCCAGCCGATGAACTTTCGGCGGCCCCGCCGCGACGACATTATCGTCAGCGGCGCAGGCATCGCCGCGAATTTTACAATCGCCGTCCTATTATCGCTTGTGATGCGGGCTCTCATCTGGCAGGGCATCTGGCCCAAAACGGGCCTGGGCGGCGTCGTCGTTGATATGATATTTATCGGCGCCCTGGTGAACTTCGGATTGGCGGTCTTTAACCTCCTGCCGATCCCACCCCTGGACGGGTCGCACATTTTGCGGAACCTGCTCCCGCTGAATGCCGCCGTCCGCTACGCCGAGTGGAGCCGTCACGGCATGTTTCTCCTGATGATTGTGGTATTGATTAACTGGCAGACAAGATTCCTCGCATACCCGATAATCTGGCTGATGAGCCTCTTTACGGGCGTCCGGTTTCAAGCGTAAGCGGAAAGGAAAACAATGGGCAAGGAAGGGCAGCGTCAACGAATCCTGAGCGGGATGCGGCCGACGGGCCGCCTGCACCTCGGGAACCTCGTGGGCGCGCTCTGGAACTGGCGCATGCTCCAGGACGATTACGAATGCTTCTTCATGATCGCCGACTACCACGCCCTGATGAGCGAGTACGCGAGCCCCGCGGGCATCGCCGACGCGACGCGAGAGGTCATGATCGATTTCCTCGCCTGCGGCCTGGACCCGGAGCGCAGCGTCATCTTCCGCCAGAGCGACCTGCCGGAGCACGCCGAACTCCACCTCATCCTCTCCTGCTACACGCCGATCTCCTGGCTCGAACGCAATCCGACCTATAAGGAGCAGATGGAGCAGTTGAAGACGAAAGACATTCACAACTACGCATTCCTCGGGTATCCCGTCCTTCAGGCGGCGGACATCGTCCTCTACAAGGCGGACGTCGTGCCCGTCGGCGAGGACCAGTTGCCTCACCTGGAACTCGCACGCGAGGTCGTCCGGCGCTTCAACAGCCTCGTCGGCCGCAACGTCCTCGTCGAACCTCAGGCCAAACTCACCCAAAGCCCGCGCCTCCTGGGCACCGACCGGCGCAAGATGTCCAAGAGTTACGGCAACCAGATCGACGTCGCCGACACGCCCGAGACGATCCGCAAGAAGGTACTCTCGATGATTACGGACCCGAAGCGCATTCGGCGCGACGACCCCGGCCACCCCGAGGAATGCAACGTGTGCCAGTACTACCGCACGTTTTCGCCGGCGGAACATGACGAGGTGGCCGAGCGGTGCCGCAGCGCCGCCTGGGGCTGCACCGACTGCAAAGCCCGCCTGGCGGACGTGCTCGTCGAACTGCTGGCCGAGCCACGCGCCCGCCGCGCGGAACTCGAAGCGCACCCCGAGCGGTTGACGGAACTCCTGGCCGACGGCGCCCGACGGGCCCAAGCGGTCGCACGTGAAACGCTGGAGGAAGTCAAAGCCCTCGTGGGACTAGGAAAACTCTGACAGCATAATGCTCTGTTGAAAACGTCCGTTTCAACCCCCCTCTCCCTCGATGGGAGAGGGGCGGGGGTGAGGGTGAATGCCTTCATTTCCCCTCACCCTACCCTCTCCCACAAGGGGAGAGGGAGAACAAAGACAAGGTTTCAACAGAGAAACAACATAACCAAAGGAACTGCGGACCCATGAGTTACAAAGTTGAACTGGAAGTTTACAACGGTCCGATGGACCTCCTGCTGTATCTCATCAAGCGCGAGGAGGTGGACATCCGCGAGGTTCAGATCGCGAAGATCGCCGACCAGTACCTCGCCTACCTCGACCTGCTGAAGGCCCTGGACATCGAGTTGGCGGGCGACTTCATCGTGATGGCGGCGACGCTCCTGGAGATCAAGAGCCGCTCCCTCCTGCCCCGCCCGCCGCCCGAGGTGGAGGAAGGCGAGGAGGAAGAAGACCCGCGCGAGACCCTGATCCGCCAGTTGATCGAGTATCGGCGATTCAAGGAGGCCGCCGGATTGCTGGACGACCGCGGCCGCGAGATGGCCCGGCGGTTCGGCCGGCAGGTGAACGAAAGGCTGCTGGAGGAACTCGTCGGGGAAACCGGCGAGATCCCCGCCCACGAACTCCTCGAGGGCGTCGAGGTCTGGGACCTCTTCACCGCCTTTTCCGAGATCGTGCGGACGCTCGGCTACACCAGGCCGCGCGAGGTCGTCTACGACGATACGCCCGTCGAGCAGGCCGTCGAGGACCTCCTCGCGCGCCTCCAGGCCGAGAAGTCCGTCCTCTTCGTGCAACTGTTCGACCGCACCCGAGACCTGGGGTATCTGATTGCGATGTTCCTGGCGTTCCTGGAACTGATGCGCCAGCGGCTGGTCGGCGTCGAGCAGGCCGCCGACTTCCAGGACATCCGCCTCTTCCTCAGGGATCCGCAGGCGGAAACCTACCGCGCGAAGAAACCGAAAGGCGCCGCCGCGAGCGCCGACGGTCTGGCACGCCAACGCCCGCGCCGGCCCACGGCCCACCAGCGCCGCGCGGTCCGCGAGATGATGGACGACGTCGCGATCGAGAAGACCGAGTTCGACGAAATCCTCGAATCCATCCAGGTGCCCGAGGTGGAGCCGTACCGCCCCATCTACTCCGAAAAGGAAATCCTCGGCCGGCCGGAGGAAGAGCCGACCGCAGGCACGCCGGCCGAGGGCCAGGAGGCGCCGCCCGACGAGGCCGAAGCAGAAACGCCGGACGGCGAACCCGAGGAACCCGCGGCGAGCGGGGCCGGCGAAGCGCCAGACCAGTCCGAGAACAAGGAGCCACAACCCGAACCGCCGACCGAGCCGCCCGCCTAGGCGGGCGGGGACGCGGTAGTGAAAACATGCCTTTGTCCTCCCTCTCCCCTTGCGGGAGAGGGTAGGGTGAGGGGGAAAAGAAACGACGAATAATGAATACCCAACACCCAACCGCAGAAGGATGAAGGGAACGGCAGGCACGGCGGCGCGATCCGTGCCGTTTCTCACTTGGTTGTTCTGCGGTTGAATGTTCCTTGTTGGCTATTCGTTTTCTCGTCACCCTCACCCCTGCCCCTCTCCCATCAAGGGAGAGGGGAACTGGATCAACAGAGCAAATGCGAGAGGAAGCCCATGACCGTCCAACCCATGGATGCAGACATCCCGAAGAAGGTTGACCTGACGGCAAACGCCCAACTCGTCCTCGCCCGGAGGTACCTGCAAAAGGACGATACCGGATTGCCGATCGAGTCGGCGGAGGACATGCTGCGGCGTGTGGCGGCCAACATCGCCCAGGCCGAACTCGTCTGGGGGTCGTCGCGCGACGCCCATGCCGCCGAGGAGCAGTTCTACGGCCTGATGGCGCGTCTGGAGTTCTTGCCGAATTCGCCGACGCTGATGAACGCCGGCCGCCGGCTCCAGCAGTTGGCCGCCTGCTTCGTCCTCCCCGTGCCGGACGACATCGAGAAGATCTTCGACGCCATCAAGTACGCCGCCATCATCCACAAATCGGGCGGCGGAACGGGTTTTGCTTTCAGCCGCATCCGCCCCGCCGGCGACCTCGTGGAATCCAGCCGCGGACGCGCCTCCGGGCCCATCTCCTTCATGAAGGTCTTCAACTACGCCACCGGCGCGATTAACCAGGGCGGCTTTCGCCGGGGCGCCAACATGGGCGTCCTCCCGTGCGACCATCCCGACGTCGAAATCTTCTGCCGCGCCAAGCGCGAAGAAGGCGAACTCGAAAACTTCAACATCAGCATCGCCTGCACCCGTGACTTCATGGAGGCCGTCCGCAAGGGAAGCGACATCCCTCTGGTGAATCCCCACGGCCAACAGGTCATGGCGCGCGTTCCCGCCCGCCGCATCTGGGAAACCATGGCCCGCGAGGCCCACGCCGGCGGCGACCCCGGCGCCATCTTCCTCGATCGGATCAACCGCGACAACCCCACGCCGCAACTCGGACCCATCGAATGCACGAATCCCTGCGGCGAGCAACCGCTTCTGCCTTACGAAGCCTGCAACCTCGGATCCATCAACCTGAACAAGGTCGTGCGGGACGGGCGGATCGATTGGGACGCCCTTCGCCAAATCGTTCGCCTCGCGGTCCGTTTCCTCGACAACTGCATCGAGATGAGCCAGTACCCCCTGCCGCAGATCACGGAGATGGTGCACGGCAACCGGAAGATCGGCCTGGGGGTGATGGGGTTTGCGGACCTGCTCCTGCGCCTCGGCGTGGCGTACAACTCGGCCCCGGCCCTCGCGACGGCCGAGGAGGTCATGGCCTTTGTGCGGGCGGAGGCCGACCGGGCCAGCGCAGACCTCGGCCGGGAACGCGGTCCGTTCCCGAACCTGCCTGGCAGCCTCTACGACCGGCCGGACGGGCCGGCGTATCGCAACGCCTGCCGCACCACCATCGCGCCGACGGGAACGCTTTCGATCCTGGCCGGCTGCTCGTCGGGCATAGAACCGGTTTTCGCCCTGGCGATGGATCGCCACGTGCTCGACGGCGAGGTCCTGCGCGAGGCCCATCCGCTCTTCGAGCAGACGGCGCGCGAGCGCGGCTTCTGGAGCGAGGACCTTTTGGCGCGCATCGCGGCGGCGCCTTCGCTCGCTCAGGTCGAAAACGTACCGGAGGACGTGCAGCGGCTGTTCGTCACCGCCCACGAGATCGAGCCGAAGTGGCACGTCGAGATCCAGGCGGCTTTCCAGCGCCACGTCGACAACGCCGTTTCCAAGACCGTCAATCTGCCGCACGAGGCCACCGTCGAGGACGTCGCCGACGTGTACCGCATGGCCTACGAGATGGACTGCAAAGGCATCACCGTCTTCCGCGACCGCAGCCGTCTGCGCCAGGTCCTCGTCCGGAGCCTCGAACCGGGCATGGAACTCGAACCGCCCCCGCTCGCCTGCAACCGCCCGGACGCCTGCTCGCGGCCGTAAAATCTCACTCCGCCATCCAAACAGAAGAGGCGTTCCCGGTCCCGGGAACGCCCCTGGTTTCGACAGCCTCAGGTCCGCGCTATAGGCGGTACCACTGCGAGAGGTGCGTCGGACGCTCCGAGAGGAACACGGCATCCGCGTCGTCGGCGAAGCCCACCACGTCCGCATCGATCACGCGGCGATACGTCCACTCGCGGTACCGGTCGTGGGCCGATTTCTGGCATCCCGTCGCAATCAGCGACGCCGACGCCAACAGCAACAGAACGAGGAGCACTCGCTTCATCGGTTTCCTCTCCTTCCGCGCGTTCACCCGCGGCCCCAACGTCGGGCGGCATCCTAGGCCGCCCGGCACGGCCTGTCAACTGGAAAATCCTCGCTAACGCTACTTTGTCAACTCCGCTCCTCGACAGGTAAGCGGAGGCGCGGTGGCCCTTCTTGGCCACCGCGCGGCA
>JBAUDW010000135.1:0-12163 GCA_049678285.1 Phycisphaerae bacterium | reverse complement strand
CGTCCAGGCCCAGCCAAGACGCCCCGGCCCGCGCCGCGTCATAGACGCCGACCAGCTCCAGGCCCAGCTCCCGCGTCGCCAGATACGCCGCGTCTGACAGTTCGTTGACGCCGACGATGGCGACCGTTCGGATGCCGCGCTCGCACACCAGCGCTTCCAGCCGCTCCACCATGCGATTGCGGACGATGCAGAAGAAGTTCGTGGTCGTGCGGACGTAATCGATGAAAAGGCACGTCTTGTCCGCCAGGCCCTCGGGCGTCAGGTGATAGACAAAACGGTTCGCGGCAATGGCCCGGGTCGTCACGAGGCCCTTGCGGACGAGGCGCCGAAGAATGCTGTTCGTCAGGCCCAGGGCGATGCCGACCCGCTTAGAGATCGTCCGTTGCGAGACCCGCGGGTTGCGCTCGATCTCCGCCAGGACCTTCAGATCCCGCAGCGCATGTTGAGTGCCATTGTTCGACGGCATCCGAGACTCCCCACGCTTTCCAGGGTGTTCACTCCATGAACACGCAATGTTATCGACCACCCCGGCCCGCGTCAAGAACTTTTTTTCCAGATTTGTTCATCGCATGAACGCCCGGAACTGCCGCGCAACAGCCCTGAAAAACCGTTTTAGCCCGGCAGACCGGCACAGGCGTTCATTCTGCGAACGCAAGAGCCCAGCCACCCTAGGCCTCCGGTGTAAGCAGATTCTTCGGCCCAAGAATGACCCGGCTGCAGCACGCGAACGCCCCCGCCTGGCTTGCTGTCGGCGGCGGATCCTGCGGATAGGCCTTGTCCAGCCAACCGCCTTCCTTATACTGTAGGCGGCGTCCGCCCGGGCAGACCGTCTCTGCCACACCCGCGGCGACCCGAACAGGCAGCGACCATGACCCGACCCGCGAAGGTCGTGCATCTGACCTCATTTCATCCGCCGTTGGACACGCGGTTGTTTTACCGGGAGATCCGGACGGTCGCCGCAGCCGGCTACGAGGTGGTCCTCATCGCTCCCGGCGAGCGGGACGAGGTCGTCGACGGCGTCCCGATCCGGGCCATTCCGCGCTCCAGAAGCCGCTTGGGCCGCCTCCTGACAACCATCTGGCAGGTGTACCGCGCCGCCCTCCGCGAAGGCGCCCGGCTCTACCACTTCCACGACCCGGAGCTGATCCCCGTCGGGGTCCTGCTGAAACTGTGCGGCAAGCGGGTCATCTACGACGTCCACGAGGACGTGCCGCGCCAGCTTCGCACCTGGTATTTCATCCCCGCGGTGCTGCGGGGCCCGCTGGCCGCGCTTACGGAGGCAGTCGAGCGCCTGGCCGCCCGCGTGTTCGACGGCGTCGCGGTGGCGACGCCCGTCATCGCGGCGCGGTTCCCGGGACCGAAGACCGTGACGGTCCAGAACTTCCCGATCGCCGACGAACTGGCCGCGCCGTGGGCTCTCCCCTACGCCGATCGGTCAGCGGTCCTGGCCTACGTCGGCGGAACCAGCGAGATACGCGGCATTAAAGTGATGGTGGAGGCGATGGGCCTGTTGCCGGAGGGTCTTGGCGCGCGGCTCAAACTTGGGAGCGCGGGCTTTGTGCCGCCCGAACTGGGCGACGAGGTCCGGCGGATGCCCGGCTGGCGGCGTTGCGAGTTGCTCGGCTGGCAGGACCGGGCAGGGGTCGCGCGGCTGCTGGGCGAAGCGAAGGCCGGCCTGGTGGTCCTTCACCCGACGCGCAATCATATCGACAGCTACCCTGTGAAGCTTTTTGAGTACATGGCGGCAGGGATCCCGGTCATCGCGTCGGACTTCCCCATCTGGCGGGACGTCGTGGAGGGGGCGGGGTGCGGCCTGCTCGTCGATCCGCTGGATGCGACGGCGGTGGCCCGGGCGATCCGCCGGCTACTGGAGGACCCCGCGGAGGCCGAGGCAATGGGCCGGCGCGGCCGCGAGACCGTCCACACGACGTACAACTGGACGGCCCAAGGCCGCAAGCTCGTGGCCTTCTACGCCCGGCTCCTGGGGTAGGCGCGCTGGCGGCAGGCGCGCATCGCCGCCAAGGTCAGCGCGAGGGAGAACCTGCTGCCGCTTCCAGGAAGGTCGTATACGTTCCTGCAAGTGTGGCACGGCTGGTTTGCTCCGCCGTGCGACCGTGCAGAGCGGCCAGGATCAGACTCCCCGTTGGACAACCCGGCCGTGGCACACCCTGTGCGAGTTCCGCACACCGTTTTTGGAAGCGGCATTACTTCCGCGGCGAGGCCAGAAACTCGCGGATGGCCGCCATCAGGCAGGTCTTCTCTGGGCTGGGATGCGGGGACGCGAACGCGCCGGCGAAGAACTCTCGGACGGCCTCCTCGAGCCGCTCAATCTCGTGGACGACGCGAACGCCGTCCATCCCCTCGATCTTCTCGGCGAGCTGGACCTGGTGGTCGTCCTTGTCGAGCTCGCCGGCATCGATGCGGCGGGGAACGATGATCATCGGCTTGCAGAACCGGAAGGCGTTGATGACCGTGCCCGCGCCGCAGTGGCCGACGATGAGATCGGCCTCGCGGAACAGCTGCAGCGCCTCGTTGAACTTGACGTACCGGACGTGGCGGGCGTTCTGCGGCTCGTAGTCGACCGGCCCGCGCTGGATGAGGACGTCGGCGTCGATGCGGCCGGCGATGCGGTCCATCTCCCGCACAAGGCGGGTGAAGTCGACGCCCTTGTCGGCGGTTCCCACCGTGACGAAGATCACAGCAGCCTCCCGTGGTACTCCGCCCGCTCGCCGTAGGAGGCGCGGACGGCGGGCCACTGGACGAAGACGCGGTCGGCCAGGCGCGAGGCGATCCGCCCGGTGAGCGAGGGTGTCTCGGTCCGCGCCAGTGACTCCAGGAACAGGGCCGGCCGGCGGAACAGGAGCCGGTTCACCAGAAACGCCGGGACGGCAATCTCGGCGCCGCAGGTGATGAGGAAGTCCGGCCGCTCGTGGTAAAAGAGGCGCAGAAACGTGACAAGCCAGCGGACCATCGTCACCAGGACGCCGATCTGCTGCTGTCGCCGCCGGAAAACCCGCGAGTGCCGGTGCCGCCAGATGACCGGGGCGAGATAGATGCGTCGGACTTCGTCGAGCCGGATGTCGCGGACGGCGGGGCAGTCCGTGACGCACAGAAACAGGTCGTGCTCGCCGCCCAGCTCGGCGGCGATGGCGAGGACTTCGGTGAGGTGTCCGCCCGCGCTGCTGATGAGGGCCACTTTGGCCATGCGACCGGTCGCCTCCTATCCTCCGCGCCGGGCGGCGCCGAGCCGCGCGGGCGCTTCTTCCGCCCTCTTTCTGCCCGAGAGGGCCCGCCGCGCGCGACGGGCGGCGCTCGACACAGCACCGACGGCCATCTGGATGGCCGTCCGCAGCAGGTCCACCCGGTAGAGGCCGAAGAGGATATTCCTGAGGATGCTGCGGTATCGTAAGCGCGTGAACTTGCGGTGGACCCGGCACAGCCGATCCGCCGAAAGGTGTTCCGACAGGTTGATGAGGTTCCTCGGTTTGATGACCGACCCGTCGTCGGCGCGGAACGCCAGGCCCGGCATCTGGTACAGGCGCTCCTCTGGAAAGGCGCCCGTCTCCTCCCAGAAGTCGAGCCGCGCGAGCACCGTCCGCTCGCCCTCGCCCAGGACCGCCACGGCCATCTCGGGATACAACGACTCGGGCAACATCGAGACGTGGATCCCCCCGACCAGGGTCAGAATACCCCGCCGCTTGGCCTCCCGGGCATCGTGCCGCGCCAGACCAAAATACGGGCTGCCGGAACTGATAGCCACCAAGTCCGGCCGGAACTCATCCAGGGCACGGCCGATCCGGTGGGTGACGTGGTGGATTTCGTAGCGTCCGGGCCGCTCCCGCTGAATCACGCTCACCAGATACCCCATGCCGAGCGGTAGCTGCCTGACGTCCAACTCCAAATCGGGGCTCAACGTCATAATGAACACCAACTTCTTCATGCCCGATCCCCTTGGCACCGTCGGCATTCGCCAGAATTCTACGGCCGGACCGCACATTTCGGACCCCCTGGCGCGAGAAGTATTATATCGGGCAACCTACCACAGTCAAGCCCCGGCCAAGAGGGGTGGCCCCCACAGGTGGATGTCGCCGACCGCTTCCGCGGTCAGCTCACGGCAAACGGCAAAGGCACCCGCCACGAAAACCTTGACGCCAGCGCATGAGTGCTATACCCTCCTGGAAACCGGCAAGGACGCCGCCGATGCCCGAAACGCCGCAGGAACAATTTGGCCGCGTCCGAACCCACGTCTTCTGGGAAACCCTGAAGCGTGGCCTGCGGACGTTCCTCCTCTTCCGGCCGTTCGTCAACACGTACCTCGCGCTTCGCACCGGCTCGCTCATTCATCCGCTGGCCTCGATTGATTGGAACGTGAAGGTCGGGCGGCGGTGCTTCATCGGCCGCGCCACCATCGACACGCTCGGCGGGAACGGGCGGATCGAAATCGGCGACGGCGCCATCATCTACTCCGGCTGCGACCTCTTCTGCCACCACCGCAGCACCATCCGCATCGGCCGAAACGTCCTCTTCACGCGCCAGGCCGCCGCCGTCACCGGCAACCACGTGTTCGACAATCGCGACGCCTCCATCCTCTCCCAGGGCATCCGCACCGACGACATCACTATCGAGGACGATTGCTGGATCGGGTACCGGGCGATCCTGTTGCCCGGCGTTCACATCGGTCACGGGACGGTCGTGGCCGCGGGGGCGGTCGTCACCAAGGACCTGCCGCCCATGGTGCTCGCGGCCGGCGTGCCCGCCAGGGTCATCCGCGAGCGCTGACGCGCCGACCGGAAAGGCGTTGCCGTGAGCCTCGACTGGATTCTCAAACTCGCCAACCTGGGGCGCGTCACCCGCTGGCGTCTGGCCCTGGCCCTTCACGGCGGGCGCGTGGGCCGGCGCTGCGCCATCGCGCCGGGCGTCCGGCTGGAGTGCGGGCGCGGCCGGCCCATCGTCTTGGGCGACGGCGTGCGGCTCCTGCGCGGCGTCGTCCTCTCCACGCGCCCCGGCGGGCGCATCACCCTGGAGAGCCGCGTATACGTCGGGGAGTACGGCATCGTGCGAAGCGCCGCCGAGATCTGCATCGCACGCGACACCATCATCGCCCCGCACGTGCACATTGAGGACTTTGACGCGGCGGAGGGCGCCCCGGATCACGGCCCTCCGGCGGCTGACCCCATCCGCATCGGACGCGACGTCTGGTTCGGCGCAGGCGTCACGGTCCGGCGGGGCGTGCAAGTCGGCGACCAGGCCGTCCTCGGCGCCGGCGCCGTGGCCGACCGGGACATTCCCGACCGCGGCGTGGCGGTGGGGGTCCCGGCGCGCGTCTTCCGTTTCCGCGGCGAGCCTCGAGGCGAAGGAAAGCGGCCTGACTGAAACGCAAGCGCTGGCGAATCCTGTGGCTCCTGGTCGGCTTGGAGGGCCTCGTGCAGGCGTGCCTCATGCCGTTTCGCCGATGGGCTCCCGTCGCCTAGCTCCTGCATCTCGAGGAAAAGTATGCCCACGGCCTCGAACAGTTTTACGACGCCAACGAGCGGATCCTCCGCCCCGCCCCCGTGCTCCTCGTCAGCCTGTTCCTGGCCGCCATCTGGCTGATGATGATCCCTGGCCAACTGGCTGCTGGTGTCCGCCGTGGTCCCGCCGGGCGAGAAGGAGATCACGTTCCTCGTCGTCTTCACGGTGATGGTGGTGGGAGCGGCGGCGATGTTTTTGTCGCCCATCCCGGGAGGCGTGGGGTTAAGCAAGTTCACGTCCGTGGCGTTGTTCGGCTACCTGGGGTATCCGCAGCCGGAGTTTGTGTCGTTCCTGCTGCTGTCGCGGCTGATTCTGTATGGGGCGGTGGGCCTGCTTTATCTCGTGGGCCAGGTCGCCGGTCGGCCGCTTCCCGGGGCCGCCGTGCCCGCCGGCGCCTAGCCCCCGCGACCTGTGAGGAATCGCAGCAGCGCTCCGCCCACGCGCGTCCGCACCGCCCAGAGGGCAAGGTCGAACAGCCGGCACCGCCAGCGCGACAGGTCCTTCTCGTAGAAATAGAACGGGTGCTGCGTCGCGCCCCACTTGGCCTTGAACTCCATCAGCGGAGCATCGTCGCGCGAAGAGGTCATAAGATCGAAGACCTCGCACCCGCGCGCGAGCGCCCGCCGGATCGCCTCCCACACCACCGCGTCGTTCGGGCAGAGGTTCCGGTGGGTCCCGCTCGACGCCCCGAGGAAATAGAAGCACCGCGGTCCGCTGTAGAGCGTGACTATGCCGGCGACCGGTTCGCCCTCGAAGCGCGCCAGGAGCATTTCGCCCCGGCCCTCGGCGACCAAGCGGTTCCACGCTTTCTCGATCATCGCGCGCCGCCAAGTCACAATCGTCCGGTTCCGCGCCATCGTGTCGCGGTACATTTGGAAGAGTTCGTCCCGCGCTTCGGGCGAGTCGGCCGACTCGATGGCCACGCCGCGCCGCTCTCCCAGCCGAACGTCGCGCCGGATGCGGCTCTTGAAATCCTTCCACACCTGGTCCTCCGTCCGCCCCGCAAAGTGCAGGATGTGCAGGACGTGCTCCTGGACGTCGTACCCCTCCGGCTCAAAAGGCGGGTCGTAATGGTTCCGGCTCAGGCGGATGCGATGGATCCCTTCCCGCCGCGCCGCCTCCGCCAGAAGCCCTACGAACTCGTCATGCCAGCCAACGTTTCCCACGGCGAAACCGTACGGCAGCCCGCCGCACAACAAATGGAAGAATCCCACCCGCACGCGCGCCATCTGGTGCGCCAGGACGATCCGCCCCTCGTCCTCCAGACAATAGTACGCCAGCGAAAACCCGAGCGAGGCAAGCACCTCGCCCCAGACCGGTTCCTGAAAGAGGTAGGTCTCCCGCCCGGCGAGGAAGGCCTCGACCTGGGGGTCGTCCAACTCGCGTTTGCGGATTATACACGCCAAGAGATATCCCTTATTCCTTTTCGTCCCCGGGTGCATGGCCCGGCGTCCGGGTGCCGCGCGCGGTTCAAGACCCACGCCGTCACCCCCAGGTGCGCAAACGCCGCCATCGCCAAACCGTACGCCAGGCCCGCCAACACCCTTTCCGTGGAACTCGTCAGTTACCTGGTTCCTGCTCGCTCTTGCCTCCTGGCTCAATCGAGCAGACTTCGTATGCAGCGAACGCCCAGAAATGAAGCCCCGACCCGTCGGCGACCGGCAGCGCGCGGTTGCTGGGGCCGGGCGACGCCCCCGTCCCAGAAGCCACCCGTCCAGGGCCGACAATCCCCCCACCTTGACAGAGAGGCCCGCTTGGGATATAAGCCGCTGCGATTCGGACACACCTTGATTTGGGGATCGCCATGGGGAGCAAGCGGCATTTTCTCGCCGTGCCGCCACGATGGGAGCACGCGCTTTATGGCTCGCCGTATCAGCATACTGAAGTTATTTACAATCAATGGATTGAAAGCGCGGTGAGGCCCGAGAGCGTCGTCCTGGAAGTCGGTCCCGGCCCGCCCACGCCGTATTTCCCCCTCAACCTCCGAGGGCGGGTCAAGCGGGTGATCGGCGTGGACGTGGACCCCGCGGTCCTCACGAACGAGCGGCTGGACGAAGCCTATGTGACGGACGGTCGCAAGGTGCCCCTCGAAGACGGATGCGTGGACGTCGCGGTCAGCACCTACGTTCTGGAGCATGTTGAGTTTCCGGTCGAACATTTCCGACAGATCGCCCGGGTTCTGAAGGCGGGCGGCGATTTCTTTTTCCTCACCGTCAACATCTGGCACCCGACCGTGATGGCGTACCGCCTGCTTCCGGCGTCGTTCAAGAACCACGCCCTGTCCGCCTTTGGCAAGAGAGGCCCGGACGGCGAGAACTATCCGGTCTATTTCCGCGCCAATTCCGAACAAGTTATCCGCCGTCTGGCCCGGCGGGCCGGTTTCGGCAGCGCCGACATCCGCCACCGCGAACAGCCTCCCCACTATTTCCGCGGATTCCTCCCCTTCTGGCTGCCAGGCGTCCTGTACGAACGCGTGGCGCGGGCCTGCGCCCTCTTGCGACCCGTCACCTCGACCCTTTACGGCAGGCTCAGCAAGCCCGCTTGAGCCGAAAAAGGGACAGGAGCCTCTTCCGCACTACGGCTCGGCGCCGGACGGCGGCACCGGTGCTTCGCCGTCGGTTTCCCCTTTCACGCGCCATAGTTCGATGCCCGGCCAGTCGCCTTCGACCTTCTCCACAAACGGGAGCGTCCTCAGCCGCTCGACGAACGACCGCGGGTAGCCGAAGCCCACCACTTCGCCGTGGTCCGTGTACACGCGCTGCTCGTCAATGCAGATGTGCGTCAAGGCGTTGGCGCGGAGTAGCCTCCGGATTTGCTCCGGGTCCGTCTCCTGCAGCAGGTCGGTGACGTGCGGCCAGCCAGCGAGGTTTTTCAGTTGGGACCAGACGGCCTGGCGCCGGGCCTGCGTGATCATCACTTCACCGGGATACAGGATGCGGGCGTCCAGAGGCGTGCGGGTCTGCAGGTACTCGAAAACGGCCCGCTCGCCGGGCGTAAGGGTCCGCTGGGCCCCGACGTACCACGCCGTCACACCCAGGTGACCGAACGCCGCCAGCCCCACGAGGCCCAGGACCCACGGCTTCTGGCACCAACCCCGCAGGCCGCGTGCGGCAACGACCGCCACCAGCGGAATCGCCGGCATCGTGTAGCGGATATCCGTGTCGAGCGTGAACATCAAGAGGAAGATCACGAGATACACGCCCACGGCGATCCAGAGCCTGGCGTCGCGGCGGTCCCATGCCCGCCGTACAACATACAAGACGAGGATCGCCGGAAGCATCGCGCCAAGGTATTGGAGCAGGTCTATTGGATTATTTAGACGCGACGCGCCCGCCGACGAACCGAGCCGCGCCCCCAGGCGCTGCACGACCGCCGCGGCAGTCGCGCCGCCGTCGTCGCCGCCGGGCACTGGCGCCACCAGCGCCTGCTTCGAGAAGAACATCCCCATGCGGGTCAGGATGTAAGGCAGGGACACCGGTTCGTACATGGCAGGCAGGTGTGCCCACCGCCAGAACCAATCGGGCAGCGTGACCAGGACGGCCGGGACAACAAACGCGGTGACGCGCCCCAGCCGGCGCCACATCGGCCCCTCCATCCAGAGCGCCCAGACCGCAAACGCCGGCGCCAGAAACGCCGTGTTCCGTTTCGTCAGGTACGCCAGACCCATCACCACGCCCGCCGCGAGGAACTGTTTCCTCCCAAGCAGCAGCGCCGCACACGCCGCCAGCGCCGCCGCCGGAACGTCCGTGTACAGGAGCACCGAGAAGGCGCCGACCATCGGCACAGCGACGGCGACCAAGAGGGCGACCAGCGCTTCTCGCGGCCCAAGAAGGTTCCGCCCCAGCCCATGGACCATCGCCAGGAACAGGACGTAGAAGCCCGCATGGAGGACCTGGGCTGGTGCCTGGCTGACCCCGGTTGTGCGCCATAGGAGGCTCAAGAGAAACGGGCGGAGCACTTCGGTCGCGAAGTAGTAGCCCGCCTCGCCCGAGGGGTAGATGGGGTTATAGACCGGCCGGTCCAGGACGCCGGCGCGGGCCCACGCCTCGGCGAACATCCAGTGGTAGGCCTCGTCGCCCTTGACGACGTCACTCGTCAGGCCGGCCGCCAGGACGATGCCTGCCGCCAGCGCGACGATGGCGACGGCCCAGAGGGGCGAGGGCGCCGCCCCGCCGACCGCCTCCAGGCCGAGTTGCACTTTCTCTTCCGTCACCGCCCGTCCCCTTTACCGACGAAGCCAGCGCAGGACCGCGCCGCCCGGGCGGGTGCGTGCTGCGCGGAACGCCAGGTTCCACGCCCGGAACCGCAACCAGGCCAGGTCCTTCTCGAAAAAAAGAAACGGATGGCGCGTCGCACCCCATTTGTCCTTGAAGGCGATGAGCGCTCCATCGTCGCGCGACGACATCATGAAATCGAAGTCTTGGCATCCGCGCGCCATCGCCCGCTTTATCGCTTCCCAGAAGAGCGCGTCGTTCGGCCGAAGGTTCCGCTTCGTCCCGCTCGAAGCGCCCAGGAACGCGAAGCACCGGGGCCCGTCGTAGAAGGTAATCATGGCGGCAAGCGGCTCGCCGTCGTGCCAGGAGATCATCATCTCGCCTCGGCCCGGCTCCACCAGAAACCGCCACATGGCTTCCATCAGGCCCCGCGGCCAGACGACGTACGTCCGGTTCCGCGCCATCGTCTGGCAGTACATGCGGAAGATGGTGTCGCGATCGGCCTCGCCGACCGCATCCTTGACAACCACCCCGCGCCCTTGCGCCACGCGCACATCATGCCGAACCCGCAGCTTCAAATCCCGCCACACCTCCTCCTCCGACCGCCCGCCGAAATGCAGCACATGCTGGAGGTGTTCCTGGGGAACGTAGCCGGCGGGGGTGATGTCGGGGTCACAGGTGCAGCGGCTCAGGCGCACCCGGTGGGTGCCCTCGGCCCGAGCCACCCGCGCGATTCCGTCGGCCAGTTCCTGGTGCCGCGAAAGGTCTCCGACGGCAAAACCGTACGGCAGGCCGCCGTACAGCAGGTTGAAAAACCCCAGCCGCAGGTAAATCGCCGGCTGCGCCAGAACAATCCGCCCCCCCTCGTCTTCCAGGCAATAGTAGGCCACCTCGTACCCGAGCGACTCCAGGACCCGGCCCCAGACCGGTTCCTGGAAGAGGTACGTCTCCTGGCGGGCGAGGAACTCGCCGACCTGCGGGTCGTCGAGCCGGCGCTTGCGAACCTCGGCTGCCAATGGAAACCTCCAACAGAACCGCCGCCAACAAAGGGAACATTATAACGGACAGGGCGTTCGCCGCAAAGCCGTCAGGCCCCGCCGGCATCGGCCCGGACGCGAGCCGGCACACCGCCCGCCCACGCCCCGGCCGGAACATCGCGCGTCACCACCGACCCCGCGTCCACTCGCGCCCCGTCGCCGACCATCACGCCGCACAGCACCTTCGCCCGTTCGCCGACGCGTGCATGCGCCCCGATGCGGATCGGACGGGCCTCGATCGGCTGGTGCTCCACCAACTCGTCCAGCCGGTCGAACGTGTGATTGAAGTCCACCACGTCGGCGTGGGGGCCGATGACCGCCCCGGGGCCGATGTGGATCTCGGCATCGCTCGTCACGACGGCCCCCGCGCTGATCGTCGCCCCGTCCTCGACGACGACCCGCCCGGTCCGCGCCGTCGAAAGAATCGCCCCGCGCTCCAGGCGCACACCATCCCCCACGATGACCGGATGCCCCGGCCGCGACGCCAGGCACACGCCGCGCTCGACGACACATCGCCGGCCCATCCGCCCGCCCCGAAGGGCGAGGATCAGCCGCCAGACAATCGCCCGGAACTGATTCATGGCGTCCGCTCCGAATCGCACGGCTTTGCGCTCCGCCTCTCGATGGCCCCGACCCCGTCGCGCGCAAAAAGGGGAGCCGCCGACACGCCTTCCGGAAAAAAACCACCTCAAATTGTCACAATACCGTCCCCCCAGGCCCTGTCAAGCCTCTCGCGCGCTCCTCGCCACCAAAGGGGTTTACGGCCTCGTGGCGTTTCTGGTATAGTCCCGGCGTCGCGCATGACCGCGAGCGACGGCTACGGCGCGTGCTTTCTTGTCCGCGGTCGTCAGCCCTACGGGGTCGCCGGCTCTTAAGCCACAGGAACATGACAGAAATATCCGACGCCGACGCGACCTCGAATCTCTCCTCGTCGCCGAAGCGGCAGGTCGCATTTGTCGCTCTCGCCACCGCCGTCCTCTGCGCCTACCTCGTGGCCTGGACGCTCGACAGCGAGCCGACCATCGGCGACGAAGCCCGCCACTTCCGCCGCGCCGTCAACTACTTCGAAACCCCGCTCCCCCACTTCCGCACCGACCACGACCCCGCCTATCCCCACGAGGGACCGGGCGCCATCCCCTACTTCGACGCCTGTCTCTGGCACCAGGGGCTCGCGCTGCTCTGGAAACTCCTCGGCCGCGCCTCGCTCCCCGCCGCCCAGATTTACCACGCTGCCTTCCTCTTCATGCTCGCCATGTTCACCTACCTGGCCGGACGGACGCTTTACGGCCATCGCGGAGGGCTGTGGGCCTGGGGCCTCTTCCTCACGCTGCCCATGAACATCCTTTTCGGCATGATCTTCTACCAGGAGATTCCCCTGCTCGCATTCACCGCCATGGCCAT
>JBAUDW010000134.1:0-27013 GCA_049678285.1 Phycisphaerae bacterium | reverse complement strand
ATCAGTCCCGTCGCCTCCGCACCCGCTACGACCGCCGCGACGACATCCATGAATCCTTCATGGCCATCGGCGCGTCTCTTATCTGCTGGCGGTTCCTGGAAAACTCTTTGTGTTAGGCGCTCTTAATTCTGTTGACAGGCGGCGGGGGGTCGGTAGATTGAGGGCATGGCACGGCTTGCACGGGTGGTCGTTCCGGGATATCCGCATCACATCACGCAGCGCGGCAACCGGCGGCTGCCGACCTTCTTCTCGGACGCCGACTACGAGGCATACCTGGCCCTTCTGGCCGAGCAATGCGCCGCGCACGGGGTGCGCATCTGGGCCTGGTGCCTGATGGCCTCCCCGCTTATCTACTCGGGCGACATTACCCGCCTCGATGAGTTCACGCTGAACGTCCTGTGCAACACCGAGGTCATCGCGGTGGACCAGGACCCGCTGGGCAAACAGGCCCGGCCGGTGGTGCAGACGAGCGAGGACCTGGTCCTGGCGAAGCCGATGGCCGACGGAAGCCTGGCGGTCGGCCTCTTCAACTTCGCCGAGGTCGCCCGCGAGATGACCGTCACCTGGGAGCAGTTGAACCTGGCGGGCCCGCAGCGCGTCCGCGACCTGTGGCGGCAGAAAGATCTCGATGAGGCCGACGGACGGTTCTCGGCCCAGGTGACCCGCCACGGCGTCGTGCTCGTCCGCCTCCGGCCGAAGCCGTGAACCGAAAGGCAGAACGCCAAGCCGCAAGCGGCTGAAGGTGACGCCGGGCGGAGTTATTTGCCGGAGTCCTTGGCGGTCTCGGGCATGTCCTTACCTGTGAGGGCCTTGAAGATGGCCTTGACCATGACGGCATGGCCGTCGCCATTCGGGTGGACGCTGTCGGGGACGAATTCGCCCTTGCCGATCATGGGGGTGTAAAGGTCGATGACGTCGGATTGGGTGTCCTTGGCGACCTTTCGGACGAGGGGAACGATCTCGCCCTTGATGGTGGCGTCGTTGATCCCCCAGTTGCCGGGGTAGGCGGGGATCGGCAGGCAGCAGTAGATGCGGACCTTGGGGTTGGCCTTCTTGAACCGGGCGATCATGTCCTTGTAGTCGGGGGCGAACTCGTCCTTGTTCTTCCAGTTGTCGGGTTTCGAGTCGTTCGTGCCGAGCATGATCGTGACGACGTCGGGCTTGAGGTCGAGGGCCTTGGTGAACTGGTCGAGTTTGTCGTAGGGCTTGTTGCCCTTTTTGAGCATGGTGGCGGCGCTGACGCCGAAGTTGTGGACCTCCCATTTTGCGCCGAGGGCGGCCGAGATACGGGCCGTGTACTTCGTGTCATTCCCCGCCCCGACGCCGGCGGTGATGCTGTCGCCGATGCAGGCGAGTTGGATGACGCCGGGGTAGTCGGCGACGTTGACGGGAGTGGAGTCGCCCTTCTCGGTCGTGGCCGACTTCGGAGGCAGCACAGGCCGAGTTCTGGGCGCGGTCGATGTGGCCGCCGCCCACGAGAGGGCCGGGCAGGCAATCGCGAGGACGAGCAGCAGGATCCAACCGGATTTTCGGCGGAACATGGGAACTCCTTTCGTGCGCAAGGGATCCATCGAGGGGCCCGCGCGGGCCGACCGGGAAAATTATACGACCAGCGGGGGCGGGCGCGGAAAGAAAATCCGCGGAGCCGGGCGAAAATCGCGGTGGGAGCGAAAGGCGTCCCGGGGATTCGCTGCGCTCATCCCCGGGCTTGAACGGCGCGCGCGGGTGCGGCTCAACAAGAGGAGCCGGCGAGGCGGCCGGAGGAGAAGGCCCACTGGAGGTTGAATCCGCCGGAGGGGCCGTCGAGGTCGAGGATTTCGCCGGCGAAGGCGAGGCCGGGGAGCAGTCGGCTGGCCAGGGTCTGCGGGTCCACCTCTTTCAAAGCCACGCCGCCGCGCGTCACCATCGCGCGGTCCCAGCCTTCGGTGGCCGTGACCGTGAGGGGGAGCGCGGTGAGGAGGTCGGCGAGGGTGCGGCGGGTCGGCCGGGAAACCTGAGCGGGTCGCGTGGCGGGATCCGCGCCGGCGAGTCGGCAGAGGAGGTCGGCGAGGGCACGCGGGAAGTGGGCGGCGAGGAGGGTGCGGAGTGTCTTTCGCCCCTCGGAGAGGGGCCAGGAGTCGAGGCGGGCGAGCCATTCGGCGCGCGTGGTACGCGGGGCGAGGTCGAGGCGCAGGGGCACCTCGGCGCGGTCGCGGAGGAGAACGGCGACGTCGCCCGACAGGTCCAGGACCGCCGGGCCGGAGAGGCCGGTGTGGGTGAAGAGGAGGTCGCCGGTGATTCCCGCGCGCTTGCCACGTCGTAGCCCGTGGGCGAAGGCGGGCGGGCGGCCGGGAAGGTCGATGCGGACGCGGGCGGGCGCGAGGGCGAGCCCGGCGAGTTCGCGCGGCCAGGTTTCGCGCGTGACGAGGGGGACGAGGGCCGGGGTGGGTTCGACGATTGTATGGCCGGCCTCGCGTGCGAGGGCGTAGCCGGAGCCGGTCGCGCCGAGGTCGGGGTAACCTTTGCCGCCCGTCGCGAGGATGACGGCGGGGGCGGCGACGCGTCCGCGGGAGGTCTGGAGACCGCGGAGGGCGTCGTCTTCGATCCAGAGGGCGCGGGCGGTGGTGGCGAGGCGGAGGCGGACGCCGAGTTCGCGGGCGCGGCGGACGAAGGCGCGCTGGACGTCGGCGGCGGAGTCGGAGGCTGGATAGACGTGCAGATGATCGGGGGCGGCGGTCGGGACGCCGAGGGAGCCCAAGAATCGGCGGAGGGCGTCGGGGCCGAAGGCGGCAAGTGCGGGTTGGATGAAACGTCCGTGGCGTCCGAAGCGGGCGGGGAACTCGTCGGGGGGGAGCGTATTGGTGAGGTTGCACCGTCCGCCGCCGGTCGCGAGGAGTTTTACGCCGGGGCGCGGGAGTTGTTCGAGGAGGACGATCCCGCCGGCCACGGCACGAGCCGTACCCGTGCCAGGGGCGCGCCGGGATTCGGCGGCGGCGATGGCGGCCAGGAGGCCGGCGGGTCCGGCGCCGACGACGGCCACGTCCGCGGCATCGGAAGGATCGGGATTCATGGAGGGTATCGTAACGGGATGCGGGCGGCGCGGCAAGGCAACGACGAATAAGGACGGTTAAGCCGCAAGCGGCAAGGAGTCAAGGTCAGCACTCATTCCGCGGTCGCGAGTTCTTTGATACGTATATTCTTGAACTGGACTTCCATCGGCCCGCCACCGTGGATCTGCACGGCAATGACGCCCGTGCGGGCGATGTCCTTGTCCTCCTCGGTATATTCAACCGTCTTCAGGCCGTTCAGGGTCAAGGTGATTTTGTTACCGACGGCCTGGACCTCGTAGTCGTTCCAGTCGGCGGGCTTGAGGACCTTCTTGAGTTCCTCTTCGTTGGTCGCGGCCAGGACTTTTTTGCGCCGTGCCTCGTCATACAGTTTTCCGTGCCAGCCGTTGGCAAAGTCGGCCTGGTACCCGGAGACCTCGTGCGAGTTCTCGACCCGCTTGGAGCGGAACTGCACGCCCGTGTTCCCCTTTCCATCGACCAGGCGAATCTGGAACCGCAGGATGAAGTCGCCGTAGGTCTTCGTCGTCGCCAGAAAATCGTTGTACTTGATGCCGGGCGAGCGGCCGATGAGCATGCCGTTCTCGACTATCCAGAGTTTCGCATCGCCCTCCCATCCGGTGAGATCCTTACCGTTAAAGAGCGGCACAAAACCTTCTTCCTTTTCCTTGTCTTCGGCGGCGCGAACCGCGCCCGCGAGGAGCAGAATCGCCGCCAACGTGCAACCCATCAGCACGCTATATCGCTGCATCTTGGCCCGTCTCCGTTCGATTGCCGTGGTTTCGGCCCGCCGACCCCGGCGGGTCGCCGCGCCCGGGGGCAACGGCCGGGCGCACCGTACAAATGAATTATGCTAACAGGTGCGGGTCGGCAAATCACCGGAAATCCGGCGGGAAGGGAGAGGCCCTCTAACCGCAAAGTACGCCAAGAGCGCAAAGGACAGCGGAAAAAGGGGGACGACAAACAAAACGGCAAGCAAAGCACGCTTGTTGTTTGCCGTTCCGCTCTTCAGCAATTGTTGTAGTTCTTTGCGCTCTCGGCGTACTTTGCGGTTAATTCCCGCCTTGAACGGCACGAGGGCCAAAACACCGCCGCGGGGCATGCCTTTTTAGGTTGACGGTGAGGGCGAAGGGGGCTAAATTGGGGCGTTCCCGGGCGGGGAAAGTATGCGCTGAATAGGCCCCGGGCGGGGCGGCGACGGGCCGGGAAGCGGGGTTCGGAATGAGCCTGGACGATATCCGGAAGCAGATAGACGCGATCGACCTTCGGCTCGTTGAGTTGATGAACGAGCGGGCGAGGTTGGCGGTCGAGATCGGGCGCCTCAAGCGCGAGGCGGGACAGAACGCGGCGTACGCGCCGGAACGTGAGCGGGAGGTTCTGGAGCGTGTGGCGTCGGCGAGCGCGGGGCCGCTCCAGGAGGCGACGCTGCGGGCGATCTGGAAGGAGTTGATGAGCGGGACCCTGGCGCTGGAGATGCCGGCGAAGGTGATGTACCTGGGCCCGGAGGGGAGTTTCAGCCACCTGGCAGCGCTGGAGAAGTTCGGGCGGAGCGTGAACCTGGCGGCGGTGCGCGACATTGCGAGCGTGTTCGACGGGGTGTCGCGCGGGCTGGCGGACTACGGCATCGTGCCGGTCGAGAACACGACGGGCGGCGCGGTGCGCGACACGATGGAATGTTTCCTGGGAGTGCAGGGGCCGGTGAAGATCTGCGCGGAGATGGCGATGCCGGTCCACCAGAACCTGCTGGGCAAAACGGCCGACCTCGGAAAGGTGATGAAGGTGTACTCGAAGCCTCAGGTCTTCGACCAGTGCCGGGGCTGGCTGAGCCAGAACCTGGCGCACGCGGACCAGGTAGCGGTGGATTCGACGGCGGAGGCGGCGTTGCTGGCGGCGAAGGTGGAGGGGACGTCGGCGATTGCGTCGCGGATGGCGGCGGAACTTTACGGCCTGGCGGTGCTGGCGCCGGCGATCGAGGACAATCCGCAGAACCAGACGCGGTTCCTCGTCCTGGGGCGAGAAAACCCGAAGCCGACGGGACGCGACAAGTCGTGCCTGCTGTTCAGCACCGCGCACAAGGCGGGGGCGCTGGTGGAGGTGCTGGACATATTTCGCCGGCACGGGGTGAACATGACGAAGATCGAGTCGCACCCGGCGCCCGGGAAATCGTGGGAATACTACTTCTTCGTGGATATCGAGGGGCACCGGGACGACGAGCCCGTGCGGAAGGCGCTGGAGGAGGCGAAGGCACACACGCGCGAGTTGCGCGTGCTTGGGTCGTTCCCCGTGATGGTGAGCGCAGGATGAACTGGGCGGGCGGCATGATCATCGTTCTGAAGGCCAACGCGAGCGACGTCGAGGTCCGAACGATCATCGAGCGGATCGAGCAGATGGGCCTGAAGGCCCACGTGTCGCGCGGCGAGTTTCGGACGATCATCGGGGCGATCGGCGACGAGGCGAAGTTGCGGCCGGAATCGGTGGCGGTGCTGGCGGGCGTCGAGTCCGTCATGCCCATCATGAAGCCCTACAAACTCGCCAGCCGGGACTTCCAAGCCGAGGACACCATTGTCGAGGTCTGCGACCGCAAGATCGGCGGCAAGCACCTGGCGGTGATCGCGGGCCCCTGCTCCGTCGAGAGCGAGGAGCAGGTGCGCCTGGTGGCGAAGCGTGTGGCGGCGGGGGGAGCGGCGTTTCTTCGCGGCGGCGCCTTTAAACCGCGAACCAGCCCCTACAGTTTCCAGGGCATGGGGCTGGAGGGACTTAAGATCCTCCGCGACGTGAGCCAGGAGACCGGCCTGCCGGTCGTGACGGAAGTGATGGACGCGCGGCAAATGGAACTCGTGGCGGAGTACGCCGACGTCCTCCAGGTCGGCGCGCGGAACATGCAGAACTACGCCCTCCTGACGGAGGTCGGCCACTCCGACAAGCCGGTCCTCCTGAAGCGGGGACCGGGAGCGACCGTCGAAGAACTCCTGATGAGCGCCGAGTATATCCTCTCGGAAGGGAACTCCAAAGTCGTCCTGTGCGAGCGAGGCATCCGGGGGTTCGACAAGAACACCCGCTACACGCTGGACTTGGCGGCCGTGCCGAGCATCCAGGCCGTCTCGCATCTGCCCATCATCGTGGACCCGAGCCACGCGACGGGCCGGCGCGACCTGGTGGCGCCGATGGCGTTGGCGGCAGTGGCGGCCGGGGCGCAGGGCCTCATGATCGAGGTCCACCCGGACCCCCAGAAGGCGCTGAGCGACGGGCCCCAGCAACTCGTGCCGGACGAGTTCGACGCGATGATGAAGGCCCTCGTGCCGATCGCGGCGGTCGTCGGACGGACCCTGGAGACCAACGCGAAACTGTAGAACGAGTTTTGCTCTGTTAAAAACATGCTTTTGTTCTCCCTCTCCCATCAAGGGAGAGGGGGGTGAGGAAGGAACACGGATGCGAAAGCCGTTCATCTGCGGCAACTGGAAGATGAACACGGACCGCGCGGGCGCGGTGGCGCTGGCGAAGGCGACGGCGAAGACCGCGGCCGGGGGGCGGGGCGTCGAGGTCGGCGTGTGCCCGCCGGCGCCGTACCTGGAGGCCGTCGTCGCAGCGGCGAAGGGCTCGCCGCTCGTCGTCGGCGGCCAGAACATGTACTTCGAGCGCGAAGGCGCGTTCACCGGCGAAGTGGCCGGGCCCATGCTTAAGGACCTCGGGTGCCAATACGTCATCCTGGGCCACAGCGAGCGTCGGCACGTTTTCGGCGAGACGGACGAGGTGGTGGCGAAGAAGGTGCGTGCGGCGTTCTCTTTCGGCCTCGTGCCGATCCTCTGCGTCGGAGAACTCCTGGAGGAGCGCGACGCGGGACGCACGGACGAGGTCGTTCGCCGCCACGTCACGAGCGGCTTCGAGGGCCTCGCGAAGGACGAGGCGCGCCAGGTCGTCGTCGCGTACGAGCCGGTCTGGGCCATCGGAACCGGCCGGACCGCCACGCCCCAGCAGGCTCAGGACGTGCACGCGTTCATCCGCCGCCTGCTGGCGGATCTGTACGGCGCGGACCTCGCGCAGGCGGTGCGGATCCAGTACGGCGGAAGCGTGAAGCCGGAGAACACGGCCGACCTGATGGGCGCGCCGGACATCGACGGCGCGCTGGTCGGCGGGGCGAGCCTCAAGGCCGACGGGTTCGCGAAGATCGTCGCCGAAGGCGCGAAGGCGAAGGGGATATAAGCAGTGCGGAGTGCGGAGTGTGGAATGCGGAGTGAACGACAGCGGCGGGCTCTTCCGCCCACGCCGAAGGAGGTCGGAGAGTGGCTACCGTAGCCATGGTGCTGTTCCTGTTGTGCGCGGTGATCCTTGTGCTGCTGGTGCTAATCCAGCGAGGTCGCGGCGGCGGCCTGGCGGGGGCGTTCGGCGGTCCGGGCGGCCACAGCGCATTCGGCACGAAGACGGCCGATGTGTTCATCAAGGTAACGGCCGTCCTCGGCGCGATCTTTTTCATCCTGGCCGTCGTGACGGCCCTGGTGATGCGCTACCAGCAGTCGCAGTTGTGGTCCGCCGAGGAGCCGGCGCCCGCCGAGGCGCCTGCCGAACCCGGCACGGGCCCAGGCGAAACGCCTGAGGCGCCCCCGGCCGAGACGCCGCCCGAGACGCCCCGCGAGCCGGCGAGCGAATCCGGCGGGGCACCAGCGCCCGAGACGCCCAAGACTCCCGACAGCGGAGCCCCAGATGCCGGATCCCCGTGAGGCCATCCTCGAAGTCTTTCGCGAGGCGGGCGCGCTGCTGGAGGGGCATTTTCTGCTTTCGAGCGGCCTGCACAGCCCGAAGTATCTCCAGTGCGCACTGGTGCTTCAGGACCCGGCGCGGGCGGAGCGGCTGTGCAGCCGGTTGGCGCGGGCCTTCGCGGACGACCGGGTCGAGACGGTCGTCGGCCCGGCGATGGGAGGCATCCTGGTGGCGTACGAACTGGCGCGGGCCCTCGGCGCGACGGCGATCTTCGCGGAGCGCGAGGAGGGCCGGATGCGCCTGCGGCGCGGGTTCCGCATCGAGACGGGTCAGCGCGTCCTTCTGGCCGAGGATGTCGTCACGACCGGCGGGAGCCTGCGCGAGGTGCTCGCGCTCGTGCGTGAGGCGGGGGCGGAGGTGGTCGGCGTGGCGGCGCTGGTGGACCGGACGAGCGGGCACGACCCCGGGTTCGGGATGCCCCTGACGGCCCTCGTGCAACTGGACGTGCCGACCCACGTGCCGGAGGAGTGTCCCCTCTGCCGAGAAGGCGTGCCGGTCGTGAAACCCGGCAGCCGAACGGCAGCGGGGCGGAAAGGATAAGGCAGATGATCCGCAGCATGACCGGATACGGGGCGGCCGAGCGGACGACCGACGAGGTCCGCATCGCCATCGAAATCCGGACGGTCAACAACCGCAGCCTGAAGGTGAGCCAGCGGACGCCGGAGGGCCTCGGAGCGGCGGAGGTTGTGATTAATCGGCTGGTGCGCGAGCGGCTGACGCGCGGAACGGTGTACGTTTCGCTCACCGTCGAGCCGGTCGGCGCCGCCGCGAGGGCCCCCTTGAACCGGGAGGTGCTGGCGGCCTACTGGAAGGACCTGGCGCGGCTGCGGGAGGAACTGGGCGGGGGCGACGGCCCGCCGGCGATCGAGGCGCTCCTGGCGCTGCCGGGCGTCGTGGGCGACGAGGCGGTCGTCCTGACGGGCATTAAGAACCTCGAGTCGCTCGTCAAGCAGGCGGCACGCGAGGCGCTCGACCGCCTGGACGTGATGCGCGAGACCGAGGGCCAGGCCACCGCCAAGGACCTGGCGGCGAACCTGGAAGAGATGGCGCGGCGCGTGGCCGCGGTGCGCTCACGCGCGGGGTGCGTCATTCAGGAGTACCGCGATCGGCTCCAGGAACGGGCGCAGGCGCTCCTGGAGGGCGTCGAGATAGCGGCGGACGACGCGACCCTGGCGCGTGAGGTGGCGTTCTTCGCCGAGCGGTCCGACATCAACGAGGAACTCGCCCGCCTGGAGAGCCACCTGGAGCAGATGCGGGACCTCCTGGGGGCCTCGGAGCCGGTGGGCCGGAGGCTGGAGTTCCTGGCCCAGGAAATGTCCCGCGAGGCGAACACGATCGGCGCGAAGTCGAACGACGTCCAGATCGCGCGCGAGGTCCTTCCGATCAAGGTGGCGGTAGACCGACTGCGCGAGCAATCGCAGAACATCGAGTGAAGGCGCGGGACAAGCGGTTTCGCCGGGAGCGGACGATGGCCGGCGACTCTCGCGAAGCACGGGCGGGCAAGCCGCCCGTGGCACCCGGCTGGGAGAGGTCGAGGCGGGGAGCGACAGGCATGGCCGACGGAAACGAAAAGAAAACGGGCGAGGGCCTGGCGCCTTTCCCCGCGCGGGACCTCGTGGTGCTGAGCGGGCCGAGCGGCGCGGGCAAGACCACCGTCAGCCGGGCCGTCGCACGACGCCTGAGTCTCTTCATCAGCATTAGCGCGACGACCCGAAGCCGGCGCCCCGGCGAAACCGAGGGCGTGGACTATTACTTCCTGAGCCGCGAAGAGTTCCAGAAGCGCATCGCCGACGGCACCTTCGTCGAATGGGCGGAGGTGTTCGGCCAATACTACGGCACGCCGATCGAGGAACTGGAGCGGGCCCGGCGCCGCCGGAAGCAACTGCTGCTGGAGATCGACGTCCAGGGCGGCATCCAGGTGAAGAAGAAGTTTCCGGAGGCGCTGGCGATCCTCCTTTTGCCGCCGAACGACAAGGCGCTGCGGCGGCGTCTGTCGAAGCGCGGGACCGAGCAGAGCGAGGAAGTGGAACGCCGATTCGCCAAGGCCCGCGACGAGATTGAAATGGCCCGCCGATCGGGCCTGTACGACGCCGAAGTCGTCAACGACGACCTCGAAAACGCGATTGACGAGGTCGTCTGCATCGTTCAGGCGCGAGCGAAGAAAAACGCCCCGGCCGTGTAGGTAGGGGCGGTGAAGAAACACGCGGGCCTCTTCGGCCCCCTCAAACTCTCAGAGCAAGGAGCCAGACGTGATCGAAGCCTTGAAGAGCAACGAGATCGTGGACAAGGTCGGCGGACGGTTCAAACTGGCCGTCCTCGTTCAGAAGCGACTCGTGGACGTGACCTTCGGCGCGCCGCTCCTGGTGGAGCGCGGCAACCGAACGCTAATGGAGGCCGTCATCCAGGAGGTGCTCGAAGGGAAGATCACGCTGGAGATAGACGACGGCGGGCGGCGGGCGGCGCGAGCAGCGGCGACGACCAAGGAAGCCGAGGAAAAGGACGAGGACTAAGCGGTCCGACATAAGTTTTGCGCGGTTGTTCTACGCAACCACCGCCCAAGAAGGCACTGATCGCGGCGGGTGCGGAGACCCGCCGCGCAAAGTGGCGCTGTAGTACTAGAATCCGGAGCGGCGAATGGCCAAGCGGAAAAAGGACGGGCAGACGCTCCAGGGCCGGGAGATCCTGGTCGGCGTGACGGGCGGGATCGCAGCCTATAAGACGGCGGACCTGGTGTCGCTCCTCGCGCAGGAGGGCGCGGCCGTCAGCGTCGTCATGACGGAACACGCCACGCGGTTCGTCGGCCCGCTGACGTTTCAGGCGCTCTCGCGCCGACCGGTGTACACGGACCTCTTTGCCGAGGGGGCGTACGACACGGATCACATCGCGCTGGCGGACCGGGCCGAGGCGGCGGTGGTGGCGCCGGCGACGGCGAACGTGATCGGCAAACTCGCCGCGGGTATCGCCGACGACCTCCTCTCGACCGTCCTGGTGGCGCTTCGCGTGCCGGTCATCCTCGCGCCGGCGATGAACGAGGCGATGTGGAACCACCCGGCGGTCCAGGCCAACGTCGAGACGTTGCGCCGCCGGGGCGTCCGGTTCGTCGGCCCGGAGGAAGGACGCCTCGCCTGCGGCACGGAGGGCCTGGGGCGCATGGCGGAGCCGGAGACCATCCTCGACGCGGTGATCCAAACTCTCTCTTCGGAGCACACGCGGCGAGGGTAGGCCGCTCGACAAATCCGAATGACGAAACCCGAATGACGAAAGAATGCCGAAACGGCAATGACGAAACAATCCCCGCCAAAACACGATCTGGAGGAGAGAACAGCCCGGTTCGGAGAGAAGGTCATCGCCATTCGCCAAGTCGGTCCCGTCAACCTGCGTGACGCTCCCCCTGGTCTCCCAACTGGTCCGGTCGGCGACGAGCGTCGGCGCCAACTATTGCGAAGCCGACAACGCGGAATCCAAGAAAGACTTTCGCCACAAGATCGGCATCTGCCGAAAGGAAGCACGCGAAACAAGGCACTGGTTGCGGATGCTGATGGTGGCTCAGCGGAGCCTTGAGCCGACCGCACAATCCCTTTCGCGCGAAGCGAAGGAACTGAATCTTATTTTCTCGTCCATCTTCCGCAAGACGGGCTAGCAAAATTCGGTTTTCGGGCTTGGCGTTTGATTCGTCATTCGGGCTTCGTCATTCGGAATTGCGATGCGCATCCTGATTACAGCCGGCCCGACGCGCGAGTACCTGGACCCCGTGCGATACCTTTCGAACGCATCGAGCGGGCGCATCGGGTGCGCGCTGGCGCAAGCGGCGCTCGATGCCGGCCACCAGGTGACGCTCGTCCTGGGCCCCTGCCCCGCCGAGCCGCCCGACGGGGCCGAGACGATCCGCGTCACGAGCGCCCAGGAAATGTTCGAGGCGGTGGCGGCCCGGTTCGATGCGTGCGACGTTTTTCTGGCGGCGGCGGCGGTGGCGGATTACCGGCCCGTCGCAAAGCGACCCGAGAAGATCAAAAAGGGGGAGGCGCGCCTCACGGTGGAACTCGAGCGGACGCCGGATATCCTGGCCGAAATGTCGAGCCGCCGACGCAAGCAAATCCTCGTCGGCTTCTGCCTCGAAACGGAGGACCTGGAACGCCGCGCGCGGGGAAAACTGGAAGCGAAGGGGTTGGACGTGGTGGTGGCGAACGGCCCGGAAGCCATCGCCGCGGAGCGCCAGGACGCGCTCCTCATTCGTGCCGCCGGAAAGGCAATGCACCTCAAGGGCGTCACGAAGGAACACCTGGCCGCCGAAATCCTCCGGGCGGCCGGCGCCCTGGAACCGTGATAGGCACTATTCCCCCCGAAGGACGTTGCCGATAGCCGTCAGACGCTCCAGGTCTGTCCGCCGGCCGCCATCCGACTGTTGGAGCGTGAGGATGCCCCCCGCGTCCATGAGCGCGTGCATGCCGCGCACAGGCCGCCCGTCGGCGGTTTGTTTCTGGTAGGTCCGCGTCCAGGTCGGCCGGTGGGCGGCGTCCCAGGCGCGGAGGACGAAGGCCTTCTCCTTTTCCGAGAGAAGTGCATACGACCCGTCGGCCCACACGCCGCCGGCCAGGGGCGCGGCAACGTCCAACCGCACTCGGCGTCCGCCCGGCTCGACGTACCATGTGCCGGCATACCGGCGCTCGGGCTCGGGCGGCGGCCACCCGAAGTTCGGATACTCGACCTCCCAGACGGCCGCGACGACGTGGCCGGCCGCGCCCAGCCACGCCGCTGACACGAACCAGCCCGTCGAAACCTCCGCCACCTCGACCGTCCGGAGGTACTTGCCCTGCTGTGTATGGATGGTCAGTTTGACGGTACGGCCCTCAAGGATGGGATGGCCTACTTCGCTCGTCGCGGCGCACCAGGCCCACTGGACGGAGCGCGGGCGACGAACCGCCTGACCGTCGAGGCGGAAATCCCAGTGCTCGAAGGGCGAGCTCTCAAGGACGAAGTCCACGCCCGGCGGAAGGTCCCTCTGGCTGTGCCACCAGAGGTGCGGATACCCACAATAATCGGTCGGGATTTCGCGCTTCCAGAGTATCTCGAGGTCCGCCCCCAGCCGAAGGAGCTTCCATTCGCCGGGAACGGGCACATACGGGCGCACCGCATCGGACTGCGGGGAGTCCGCCTCCTGCCCCACCTTCTCCTCCCAAGCCAGAATGGCGACGCCGGGCGACTTGGGGAAAAGGGCCTCGGCGGGCGGCGGCACGTCGAGTTCGACGACCGCACCATTGGCCCGCACAAAGTAAGTCCGCACGCCGATTGGCACGGGCAACGGAGCGTTCGGGTCCATGTGCGTGGCACTCTCCCGCGCGGGTTGAGCGACGGGCAGCCACGTCTCGACGAAAACCAGCGCCTCGGCCGCGTCGGAGATCCACGCCCGCCCGCTCGGAAGGCCCTTGCCCGGCAACGGCATCTCGGCCCGGACGAGCGTCCCGCCGCTCTCGTCATAAACCGAGAGGAGCACCTTCCCGGGATCGGGGGCCGTGAGCGCAGCCGCGCGCCGGCCGCTGGGGCTGAAGGCATAGATGCAGAACCCCTTGGGCTGTGGAAGGCGCCGGCGGAGCGAACCGTCCGGGCCGCCGAAGATGAGGAGCGTCTCGGGCTCGGCGAAGGCAACGACGATGGGCCGTTCGGGCGTCGGATCGCGCTGCACGGCCGGCGCGCGGGGCGTTGGCGCGGTGGTCGGCCGTCCCGCGCATCCATCCACGCTCGCTACGGCCAGGACTGCGGCCAGAATTGCCAGCGATTTCGTCATGCGATCGCCCCCCTTCGGGCGGGCCGCGGGGCCGCTCGTGCCGCGCATTCCCGCCTCACGGACTTAGACGCCGGCCGGCAACGATGGGTTCCCGGCGTCCCCAGTCGCGGGGGGCCTAATCGGATTTCTTCGAGCCGGACGATTTCTTTCCGGTGGCGGCGTCGAGGAGATTGATCTCGGCGTCGACGACGCTGCGGAGGGCCAGGAGGATTTCCCGTCCGGCGCCGACGGCGTGGTCTTTGGTCGGTCCGAATTCCTTGAGGACTCGCTTGAGGATTTCCCTGGCTTTCTTGACCTTGTCGGCCATTTCCGCGTCTCCTTCGAGAAGAGTCCCGGGACGTCTGCCTGACTCCAGAATACCGCGTGGGGCCCCCAGCGTCAACGGGCAACAGCCCCGGAGGCCAGGAGTGGCAACGCGGAACTCGGAATGCGGAACGCGGAATGAAACGGCAGTTTAGCCTCCCCGCGCTGTCGTTCGAGCCGCGACCTTCAGGTCGCGGTTATGTCCCATACCGCCGATCGCCCCGCGGCGCGCGGCACGTGCCACGGCGGGGGACGTGACCGCCCGCTTCCGCGGGCGGCTCGAACCGCGGCGGGCTCGAACGGCGCGCGGGGGCGCCGAAAGGGGGTGGGCTGAAATGGTTGACTTGGGGCCCTTTCCCTGCTAGACTCGGCCGCGCCTGGGATGCTCGTTTTGGCGCTTAGTAGCCCGCCCGAGGCGGGAGGGAGGGATTGTCGCTTGCAGATCGAAATTACGGTGCGTCACGCGTCCGTAACGGCGGACATCAAGGACTACGCGACCAAGAAGGCGGATCGCCTCGTCAAGTACTACGACAGGATTCAATCGGTGCGGGTGGTGCTGGACAAGGATGGGGGCGGCATGGTCTGCGAGATGATCGCCGCCGTGGAACATTCGCACGACCTGGTGGGGCGGGCGACCGACGCAGACGTCCGGGCCGCGATCGACCTGGCGATGGACCGTCTGGAACGGCAACTGGCGGAGCACAAGGACCGTGTCCGCAACCGCAAAGGGCGCGGACCGAACCCCCACCAGCCGACGCGAACCTGACAGGGGGGCGAAGGGTCACGGGTATGCGGCTGATGGATTTCATCTGCACGGAGGCCCTCTTGCCGGACCTGAAGGCCGAGACGGCGCGTGCCGCCATCGACGAGATGGTCGAGGCGCTCGTCGAGGCCAAGGCGATCCCGAGGAATCACCAGCGGGTGCTCGTGGATGCGGTCATGCGCCGCGAGCGGAAAGGGACGACGGGATTCGGCAACGGGGTGGCGATACCGCACGCGAAGCACGAATCGGTTCGCGGCGTGGTGGGCCTGGTGGCGCGGAGCGCGGGGGGCGTGGAGTTTGCGGCGTTGGACAGCCGGCCGGTGCACTTGCTCTTTCTCTTGGTGTCGCATCCGGAGAGCCCGGAGGCCCACCTGAAGGCGATGGAACACGTTTTCCGCAGCATCAAGAACGACAATTTCCGGCGCTTTCTGTTGCGGGCCTCCAACCGGGAGGAGATCGTCGACCTTTTGCGGGAGGCGGACGAGGAAGCGAGTTGAAGTTGCGGCGGGTGTCCAAGGGCCCGCGAGCGAGATGAACACGTGCCAACAAGGGATGTCACCATTACGAATGCGACGGGGCTTCACGCGCGGCCGGCGGCGAAATTTGTGGAGATCGCCAGCCGATTTCGCAGCCAGGTCGCCGTCCATAAGAAAGACCAGATTGTGAACGGCAAGAGCGTGTGGGACATGCTGACGCTCAACGCCGCCGCCGGTACCATTCTTCGCCTGAAAGTCGAAGGCGAGGACGCGGAGGAGTGTCTGATCCAGTTGACGAAACTGCTTCGGGACCCGGACAACGAGCAGGCCGACTCCTGAAACGGCCGAGCGAACCCGATGGAAATACGCAAAGGCATTCCCGTCTCGCCGGGCCTGGCGATCGCGCCGGCGATCGTTCTGGACAGCGAGCAATTCCGGATTCCCCGCCGCAGCATCACGGCGGAGGAGGTCGAGGGGGAACTGGCGCGATTCCGCCAGGCGGTGGAGCGGGCGCAGGGCGAGATCCGCGAGTTGAAGGAGCGCGTGGCCCGCGACGTGGGTGAAGAACTGGGCGCGATCTTCGACGTCCAGGACGCGCTGATGGCGGACAAGCGGCTCCACGAGGAAGTCCGCGAACTGGTCGAGCGCGAACACTACGCCGCCGAGTACGCCGTCTCCACCGTCCTGAAGGCCTACGCCCGCAAGTTCCTCAAACTGCCGAACCGCTACATGGCTGAACGCGTCGCCGACGTGTACGACATCGAGAAGCGGTTGCTGAGGCACCTGATCGGGGCGAAGCGCGAGACGCTGGGCCGACTGACGGAACCCGTCATCGTGATCGCGCACGACCTGACGCCTAGCCAGACCGCCAGCCTCGATCGCTCGAAGATCCTGGCCTTCGCGACCGACGGCGGCGGGCGCACGAGCCACACGACCATCGTCGCCCGGGCGATGAGCATTCCGGCCGTGGTGGGCCTGCAGACGATCACGGCCGACGTGTCGGGCGGCGACATGGTGGTGGTGGACGGCAACCGGGGCCTGGTAATCATCAACCCGGACGAGGAAACCATCTCGCGGTTCCACGAGACGGAGCGGCGATTCCGCCGCATGGAGGAATCGCTGGGGAACCTGAAGGACCTCCCCGCGGTGACGCAGGACGGCCACGAGGTCGCGCTGTGGGGCAACATCGAGTTCCCGCACGACGTCGAGATGTGCCTGGCCCGGGGGGCGAGCGGCATCGGCCTGTACCGCACGGAGTTCCTTTACCTGGACCGCGAGGACGACCCGACCGAGGAAGACCATTACCAGGCTTACGCCGAGGCCATCGAGGCACTGGACGGCCGGCCGATCACCATCCGCACCTGCGACCTCGGCGCCGACAAGTTCACCCACCTTTCGGGCGAATACGACGAGCGGAACCCGTTTCTGGGGTTTCGGAGCATCCGGTTCAGCCTCCAGCACATCGGCCTGTTCAAGACGCAACTGCGGGCGGTCCTGCGGGCAAGCGTGCTGGGTCCGACGCGGATCATGTTCCCTCTCGTGACGAACCTGAAGGAATTGCGCCAGGCGAAGATGATCCTGGCCGACGTCCGCGAGGACCTCGAAGAGGAGGGCGTCCCGTTCGACCGCGACCTGAAGGTCGGCATCATGGTCGAGGTGCCGAGCGTCGCCCTCATGGCCCGCAACTTCGCCCACGAGTGCGACTTCTTCTCGATCGGCACGAACGACCTCGTGCAGTACACGCTGGCGGTCGACCGCTCGAACGAGCGGGTGGCGGGGCTGTACACGGCCGGCCACCCGGCGGTGCTTCGGCTCATCCGCGAGGTGGTCCAGGCCGCCTGCGACGCCGACATCGAGGTCGCGGTCTGCGGCGAGATGGCCGGCGAGCCCATGTACACGGTCCTTTTGGTCGGCCTGGGGATCCACGCGCTCAGCGTCTCGCCCGCCACCCTGCTCGAAGTCAAGAAGGTCATCCGAAGCGTGACGATGGACCAGGCGCGGGAGGTCACGGACAAGATCCTCACGTTCGATTCGGATCGCGAAGTGGACGCGTACCTGTCGGAACTGACCCGGCGACTGCTGCCGGAAATGGTGGTCTGAGCCGCCGGCGGCACGCCGGACGGAAAACAAAAGGAGATCTCGCTATGGATCGTCGGCAATTTCTGAAGACCTCGCTGGTGGGCGCCGGTATGATGGCCGGACTCCGAGTGGCGGGAGATGCAAGAGCCGAGGAACAAGCCGCCGTGAAACCCGTGAAACAAGCGGTCCTCAAACTCTGCGGCCAGGACGGCTTGATTCCCGGCGGCACCCTCAAGGAAAAGGCCGAGCGCATCCTCGAGTGGGGCGGGTGCGGCCTCGAATTCGGCGGCATGGACGCCAACCGCGCCAAGCAGATCAAGGGGGAACTCGAGGGCACCGGCTGCGGCGTGGCGGCCCTGTGCTGGGGGTACTTCCCCCTCATTGACCCCGACGAGGCCAAGCGCAAGAAGGGCGTCGAGGACCTCAAGCACGCCGTCGAGGTCGCCGCCGAGGCGGGCTCCACCGGCGTCATCTTCATCCCCGCCTTCAACAATCACCCGCAACTGAATTGGGACGACGGCCTGAAGGCCCTGGCCGACCTCCTGCCGGCCGTGGGCGACTACGCCGTGAAGTTGGGCACGCGCGTCCTCCTGGAACCGCTGAACAAGGGCGAGGCCCGCTTCATGAACCGCCTGGAACAGGCCGTGGAAATCTGCAAGGCCTCCAAGAGCCCCGGCATCTGCTTGATGGGCGACTTCTATCATATGTGCAAAGAAGAAACAGACGACGAGCAGGCGGTCCTGGCGGCCGACGGCCGGCTCCACCACATCCACCTCGCCAGCCGCATCCGGTGGCTGCCCGGCCAGGATCAGCGCAAGGAGCCCAACAAGCCGGAGCGCAGTTTCGTCGATGGGTTCCGGGGCCTGAAGAAGATCGGTTACCAGGACTATTGCAGCCTCGAGTGCCATGTTGAAGGCGACCCGATGGTCGAGATTCCGAAATCGTTCGCGTTTCTGAAGAGCGAGTGGGAAAAGGCGACGGTGTAACGGTCGCCGTCCGCCACGCACAAGGAAGCCGAGAGAGGAGATGGCCCATGAAGATGCACGAGCAGGAATCCAGAGGATGTAGCCGGAGCGAGGTTTCGCGCCGGGAATTTTTGAAGACGTCGGCGGCCATGTCGGCCGCCGCCCTGGTATCGAGCCTCGGCACGAGCCACATCTATGCCGCCGGGTCCGACCGGATCCGCGTGGGTCTCATCGGGTACGGGAAGCGCGGCAGCGGGGCGATCCGGGACTGCCTGGGCTCGTCCCCCGGCGTCGTGGTGACGGCCGTGGCCGACCTCTTCAAGGACCGTGCCGAGGCCTGCCGCAACGACCTCAAGGGTCTGGGCGAGCAGTTCGCCATCAAGGACGACGCGGTCTACTCGGGTTTCGACGGGTACGAGAAACTCTGCCGGCGCGACGACGTGGACATGGTGCTCATCTGCACGCCGCCCGGCTTCCGCCCGATGCAGTTGAAGTGCGCCATCGACGCCGGCAAGCACGTCTTCATGGAGAAGCCGGTGGGCGTGGACCCGGTGGGCATCCGGAGCGTCCTGGCCTCGGCCGAGGAGGCGACGAAGAAGGGGCTGGGCATCGTGGCGGGGACGCAGCGGCGGCACCAGGCCCCCTACCTCGAGACGATCAAGCGGATCCACGACGGGGCCATCGGCGACGTCGTCGCCGGCCAGGTCTACTGGATCGGCGATTACGGTTACTACCCGGCCGTCCTTCGCCAGCCGGGCTGGTCCGACATGGAGTGGCAGGTCCGCAACTGGAACTACTTCACGTGGCTCTCCGGCGACCACATCGTAGAGCAGCACGTCCACAACATCGACATCATGTGCTGGGTCATGAAGGGCCCGCCCACGAAGTGCCTCGGCCTGGGCGGCCGCCAGCAGCGGACCGGCCCGGAGTTCGGCTACATCTACGACCACTTCGCCGTCGAGTACGAGTTCCCCGGCGGCGTCCGCTGGGCCAGTTACTGCCGCCAGAACGACAAGACCGCCGGGCGCGTCTCCGAGGCCGTGGCCGGCACAAAGGGCAAGTCCAACTGCGCCGGCGACATCTGGGGCGAAACAACGTACAAGTTCAAGGGCCACAACCCCAATCCCTACGTCCAGGAACACGCCGACCTCATCGCCAGCATCCGCGCCGGCAAGCCCCTGAACGAGGGCACGAACGTGGCCGTCAGCACCCTGGTGGCCATCATGGGTCGCATGTCCGCCTACACCGGCCGCGAGATGAACTACTCCTGGGTCCTGAAGGAATCGAAACTGGACCTGGCGCCGCCCGTGCTGGACCTCGGGGCCTCGCTGCCGCCGGTGGAAGTGGCCATCCCGGGCAAGACCGAACTCATCTGACTAGAGCCGCCCAGCGTCCTGAAAAGGACCGGCGGCCGGGCCTGGAGCGGACGGGGTCGTGTGTTTCGTTAACGGTTGCGACTTTGGTTTCGTGTGGAAGGGGACAAACGGTACCCCAGCCACCATGACATGATGCGATTGTGGGAACGGAGTTTCGTCGCCGGGTTCCGGGGCCTGAAGAAGATCGGCTACCAGAACTATTGCAGCCTCAAATGCCGGGTCGAGGGCGACCCGATGGTCGAGATTCCGAAATCGTTCGCGTTTCTGAAGAGCGAGTGGGAAAAGGCGACGGTGTAACGGCCGCCGTCCGCCACGCACAACGAAGCCGAGAGAGGAGATGACCCATGAAGATGCACGAGCAGGAATCCAGAGGGTGTAGCCGGAGCGAGGTTTCGCGCCGGGAATTTTTGAAGACGTCGGCGGCCATGTCGGCCGCCGCCCTGATATCGAGCCTCGGCACGAGCCACATCTACGCCGCCGGTTCGGACACGATCAAGGTCGGCCTGATCGGGTGCGGGGGGCGGGGCAAGGGCGCCACCGGCGATTGCCTCGCGGCCGCCAAGACCGCCAACGCCAACGTCCAGGTCTGGGCGTGCGGCGACCTGTGGGCCGACCGGGCCAAGGGCGCCGGCAACCAGTTCAAGGTGCCCGAGGAGCGCTGCTTCGGCGGCTTCGACAATTACGAGAAGGTCATCGCGAGCGGCGTCGACGCCATCGTCACCGCCGCCCCTCCGGGCTTCCGGCCCTATCACGTCCCCGCCGCCATCGCCGCCGGCAAGCACGTCTTCATGGAGAAGCCCGTCTGCGTGGACCCGTGGGGCTACCGCGAGATGATCAAGGCCCACGAGATGGCCACGCAGAAGAAACTCACGGTCGTCGCCGGCACCCAGCGGCGCCACTCCAACCGGTACCGGGCCACCATGGAGCAGATCCACAACGGCCGGATAGGCAAGGTCGTCGGCGGCCAATTCTACTGGATGGGCGGGCCGGTCACGCACAACCGGTCGCGCGGGCCGAACATGTCCGACATCGAGTGGCAGGTCATGAACTGGTACGCCTGGTGCTGGACCTGTGGCGACCACATCGTCGAGCAGCACGTCCACAACCTCGACATCATGCTGTGGGCCCTTGGGTCGCCGCCGGAGAAGTGCGTGGCCGTCGGCGGCCGCCAGACCCGCCCGGAGCCGGGCAACATCTGGGACCACTTCGCCGTCGAGTACGAGTTCCCCGGCGGCGTCCGCTGCGCCAGTTACTGCTCGCACTGGCCCAAGGGCGCCGGCCGCGTCAACGAACGCGTCGTCGGCGAGAAGGGATCCTCCAACTGCAACGGCGACATCTCCGGCGAGACGAAATGGAACTTCCAGGGCCAGGACCCCAACCCCTACGTCCAGGAACACGTGGCCTTCATTGCGAGCATCAAGGGCGACGGCCCGCATTACAACGAGACCAAGCAGGTGGCCGAGTCGACCATGACGGCCGTCATGGGACGCATGGCCGCCTACACCGGCCGGGAACTCTCCTGGAAATGGGTCACCGAGTCGTCGAAACTCCGGCTCGGTCCGGAGAACTGGAACGCCTTCGGGCCCTTCCAGCCGCCGCCCATTCCCGTGCCGGGCAAGACCGAACTCGTCTGAGAAGAGCCGCCCAGCGCCCTGAAAGGGACCGGCGGCCGGGCCTGGAGCGGACGGGGGTCGTGTGTTTCGTCAACGGTTGCGACTTTGGTTTCGTGTGGAAGGGGACAAACGGTACCTCAGCCACCATGACATGGTTCGGCTGTGGGAGCGGGCGCTTCGGCGCGCCGGCCTGCCCCTGCGGATGAGCCAGGGCTTCAACCCGCGCCCGAAAATGTCGCTGCCGGAACCGCGCAGCGTCGGCATTGCCTCAGAGGTCGAACTCCTGGAGTTCGAACTCGCCGACTGGGGCAATCCCGATGCCATCCTCCAAGCCTTGCGTGGCGAAGTTCCGGCCGACATCGAGGTGACCGCCCTGGACCTGGTGCGTCCGAGCGACAAGGCGCACCCCGTGGCGGTCGAGTACGTCGCGCGCCTGCCCGAAGACGTGGCCGACCTGGAGCAGCGGATCGAGCGGCTGCTTGCACGAACCGAGGCGCCGGTGGTCCGCCATCGGCCGACCGGCGACAAGCACCTGGACGCCCGGCGATTCATCGAGCGCCTCGAAGCCGACGGCCGGACCGTCCGACTGGTCGTGCGAACCGGACCGAACGGAACGGTCCGGCCGGACGAGGTTCTCCGGCTGCTGGACCTGGATTCGGAGACGGTCGCCCGGGCCGACATTTGCCGCACCGCCGTCCGTCTCGGCTGACGCCGAAACGCCGGGCTCCCAGGAGCCCGCTACGCGAAAGGACTTCACTGGCATGACGCAGGAAATGCTCGTCAACGTCCTCGAGGGCGAAGAGTGCCGCATCGCCATCGTCAAAGACGGCGCCCTCAAGGAAATCTACGTCGAACGCACCGGCACCGACCGCCGCGTCGGCAACATCTTCAAGGGACGCGTCACCAACATCGAGCCGAGCATCCAGGCCGCCTTCGTCGACATCGGCTTGCCGAAGAACGCCTTCCTCCACGTCTCGGACCTCGTGCCGGGCGCGTACCCCAACCGCAAGCATCCGACCGCCGACGGCGAGAAAAAGGGCCGAGGCCCGCGCCGACTCCCGATCCAGGAAATCCTCCGCCAGGGAGACGAACTCCTGCTCCAGATCACCAAGGAAGGCATCGGTACCAAGGGGCCGAGCGTCACGACCGCGCTGAGCATCCCCGGCCGGTACCTGGTGCTGATGCCCTCGCTGCCTCGCCTCGGCGTCTCGCGCAAGATCGAGGACGACAAGGTCCGCCGGCAACTCCGCGACCTCCTCGCCTCCACCAACCCGCCGAAAAATCTCGGCTTCATCCTCCGGACGGCGGGCCAGGACCGCGGCAAGCGCGACCTCTCGCGCGACATGAACTACCTGGTTCGCCTCTGGAAGGTCGTCCGCTCCAGCGCCCAGAGCGCCAAAGCGCCCGCCGAAATCTTCCGCGAATCCGACCTGGTCGTCCGAACCCTCCGCGACATCCTCACCCTCGACACCGAAACCATCTGGGTCGATTCCGAACCCGTCCTCAAGCGCGTCATCGAGTTCCTCAAGATCGCCCTGCCCCGCCACGCCAACCGCGCCAAACTCTACGACGGCCCCGTCCCCCTCTTCCACAAGTACCACCTCGAGGAAGCCCTCGAGCAGATCCACAGCCGGACCGTCCCCCTGCCCCGAGGCGGAACCATCGTCATCGACCAGACGGAGGCCCTGGTGGCGATCGACGTCAATAGCGGAAAGTTCCGCCACGGCAAAGACGCCGAAGAGTCCGCCCACCAGTTGAACGTCCTGGCCGCCCAAGAGATCGCACGCCAGATCCGCTTGCGCGATCTCGGCGGCGTCCTCGTCATCGACTTCGTCGACATGGAGAAAGAGGCAAACCGCCGACACGTCGAAAAAACCCTTCGCGACGCCCTCAAGGGCGACCGCGCCAGACAACAGATGCTCCGGATGAGTAAGTTCGGCATCGTCGAAATGACACGCCAGCGCGTCAAAGCCAGCCTCCAACGCGCCACCTACATGGATTGCCCCTACTGCAAAGGCGCCGGACTCGTCAAAACCCCCGAGTCGATGGCCCTGGAGGTCATGCGCAAGGTCCGCCTTCTCGTCCACCAGAAAAACGTCGCCACACTCGAAGTCCGCCTCCACCCGGAGGTCGGCGACTACCTGAACAACGTCAAACGCGACGGCCTCCTCGAACTCCAGAGCCACCTGGGGAAACGCATCACCATCATCTCCGACCCGGCCTCCCAGATCGACCACGCGATCTATCGCTGCCTGGACGAACGCGGAATGGAAGTCCACCCGGAGTTCGCCCCGAGCCAGACTCAGGCCAAGGGCGCCCCGGCATCGAGGTAGGCCTGGAGGATGAGCGTGGCCGCCACCATGTCGCGCTTTTCGCGGCAGGACCCGGCGGAAAGACCGGCCTCATGCAGTGCCCGGTCCGCCCGGCGCGTCGAGAGCCGCTCGTCCCACACCGCCACCGGCACGCCGACCCCGGCGCGCAGCGCCGCAACCGTCGCCTCCGCACGGCGCGCCTCTTTCCCCAGAGTCCCGTCCAGACGCACCGGCAGGCCGACCACGACGCGCTCGACGCCTTGCTCGGACACCAGGCGAGCGACCTGGGCCACCAGGTCCCGGCGTCCCGTCGGCTCCAGTTGCGCGAGGGGATGGGCGACCTTGCCTTCGGGATCGCTCACGGCCACCCCCACGCGGCGCTCGCCGAGGTCCAGACCGAGGATTCGCATGGCAGGGGCCCTTATAGCCCCGCGGGCGGGACCTGTCAATCTTCGGCAATAACCGGCCTTCGGCCGCGTTTAGACAGGTGGAAGGAATGACCCTCCGGGACAAGGACTCGGACGCGCAGGAGCGGCGGCTGGTGGCGTACGCGCCGCGAGTTTACGGCCTGCTGGTGCGCATGGTCGGCAACCGCGACATCGCCGAGGACCTGACGCAGGAGACCCTCCTGCGGGCCTTTCGGGCCTTCGAGACGTACCGCCCGGAGGGGAAGTTCCGGGCGTGGATCTTTCGCATCGCGAGGAACGCCGCACGCGACTGGCTCCGGCGCCGGCCTCTTGAACCGGCCCTCGGCCTCGACGCGGATTGGCCCGAGGCAGCGCTCGCGTCGCCTCACCGCCAGAGCCGGCCAGAGGACCGACTCCTCGGCGGCGAACGCGCCTCGAAGGTCGAGGCCGCCCTTCGGCGGCTCCCGGCCCCAGACCGCGAAGTCCTCCTCTTGAGGTACTATGGGGAACTGGCGTTCAACGACATTGCCAAGGTCACCGGCGAGCCGCTCGGAACCGTCCTCGCAAGGGCACACCGGGCCTTGAAAAAAATAGCCGAACTCATGCCAGAGGAAGAATCATGACACGCTGCCCGAAACCCGAAATGTGGGTCCGGTATGCGGCGGGGGAACTCGCCGACCGCCCGCGCCGCGCCCTCGAGACGCACCTGGAGTCGTGCGACGCCTGCCGCCGAGAGGTCCGCGACCTCGCGCGCGGCCTGGAGGCGATGGAAAGCCTCGAGCGCGAACCGGCCCTCAGGCCGGAGATGCTCGACACGCTGCAACGCCGGCTGCGCGTGGCGGCGGCGAACCGCCCCACGAGGCCGCGCGTCATCACCCTCGTCACGCGGTACGGGTGGGCGGCGGCCGCGGCGGCCGTGGTGGCCGCGATGCTCGTCCTCCACTGGCCCGCCGAATCCCCGCCGATCGTCCTGCCGGGCAACCACCAGGCGGAAAGCCTCCAGGAGGTCGCGGCCGCCATCGAACTCCTCCGGGTGGCCGACAACGGGACGACTCCCCTTCCGCCGCAGAACCTCTTCCCCGCAGGCCGCCAGAACGAACTCGACCTCCTGTTGGAACTCGACGACGCCGGCTTGCTTCTGGACTACCTCATGAGTCAGGACAAACTTCAAGGGTAAACCTTGCAGGAGGCCATCATGCGTTGGCTGAGTCTGGGTGTGATCGCGGTGTTCCTGATGGCGCCGGCCGCACGCGGCGAGCCGGCCGATCCCGGCGCGCCGGGACCCGACGCGGGGACAGGCGCCGGCGAATCGGCGACGACGCCTAAGCCCGAAGAAGGCGCGCCGAAACCTCGGACGTCCGCGGACCGCGAGCGCGAGTACTCCAGGCGCGGCGGGCCCCGTGAAATGCCGATGGGCCCCGGAATCTTCCGCGACGTCACCGACCAGGACATCAGCGACGTCCTCCGGTTCACCCAGCAGCACCTGCCGATGCTCCACGAAGCGCTCCAGCAGCTGCGGGAATCGGAGCCCGCCCGCTTTCGCGCCCTGTGCCGAAGGCTCCGTTTCGAGATCGGCCAACTCAAGGCCCTCAAGAAGACCGACGAGGCCGCCTTCCAAAAGGCGCTCGAGGAGAAGCGGCTCCAGTTCCTCGCGCGGAGCGTGGCCGACCGCCTGCGGGCCGCCCAGGATCCGGCCGAACGCGACCGCCTCCAAACCCAACTCCGCGAGACGGTCGGCAAACTGTTCGACGCCGAACTGGCGACCCGCGAAGCCCACATCCGCCTCCTCGAAAAAAAACTGGAGGAGATCCGCGCGGAACTTCGCGAACGCGCCGCCCAACGCGATGCGATCCTCGACAAGCGGCTCGAAGAGATGATCCAATCCGACTCGGGTAGACCCGACCGGCCTCCCGACCGCGGGCCGCACAAAGGCCCGCCGAAGAAGCCCCCCGCCCCTGACAAGGCGCCGAAAACCGCCGAGTAGCCGACACAGGGGGCAGCAAAAAAAGTGGCAACGTCCAGGGGTGCCACCGATTGCTTGTCAATCGGTGGGTCGGGTGTCGAGCGCACGGTTTGACAAGCAAACCGTGGCACCCCCGACACGCCCCCCGCCTTCCTCAGGAAGCCTCACGCCGGGCGGCCGAAACCGCCCGCACGAGCGTCGCAACCGCCCGGTTGGCCGGCGAAGAAAGACCGTACGACTCCGCCACCCGGACGATCGCCCCATTCAAATACTCTATCTCGGTCGGCCGGCCGTTCTGGAGGTCCTGGAGCATCGAGCAGCGGTTCTCCGCCGTGGCGCGGGCCGTCTCGAACGTCGCCGCCGCCGCGCTTGCGTATGGAAGTCCGACGCGCTCGGCCCGAGCGGCGGCTTCGCCCTCGGCCGCTATCGTCTCGGCCATCGCCCGCAGCGCCGGCCGAACGGCCACGTCGCCGTTGCGGACCCCCGCCAGCGCCGCCACCGGATTCAGGGCCGCATTCACGAGCGCCTTCCCCCAGACGTGCGGCGCCATCTCCTCCTCGACGCTCGCCGGAAGACCTGCCGACTCAAAGAGTGCGGCGACCGCTGTCACCTTTTCGTCCGGCGCCCGGCCGAGGTAACCCAGGTGGGTCCGCTGATTGGCGGCGTGATGGATCTCACCCTCCGCGACCACGTGGGCCGCCTGATACATCACCCCCGTGATGACGGCGGCGCGCGCGAGCGCCGCGGCCGCCTCCTCCGCGACGCCCAGGCCGTTCTGAATCGCGAGCACCGGCGCCCGGCCGATCCAGCGGGCGGCGCTGCGCGCAGCGTCGCGCACCGCGTAGGCCTTGGTCGCCAGAATCATAAGGTCCGGCGGTTCATCGGGAACGAGTCGGACGGGCAGCCGGGCCTCCAGGTCGCCCTCCAGAGCGTGCAGGACGATGGGGCGGGCGCTCAGCCGGTCGGCCCGGTCCCGACGGTGGTCAATCAGCGTCACGCGAGGCGAAGGCCCGGCAAGCGCCAGCCGAACCGCCAGCATGCAGCCGATGGCGCCCGGCCCGACGACAGCGATGTGCGCGAACGGATTTCCCGGCAGCCTGGCGGGCAAGGTATCTCTCCTGGTTTGTTGAAAACATGCTTTTTCTCTCCCTCTCCCCTTGCGGGAGAGGGTAGGG